>JAFGHY010000068.1 GCA_016929855.1 Candidatus Woesearchaeota archaeon
CGATCTCAGCAGCTATATCTCAACAGCCTTCTTGACAGTTGGAAATTTGCTTACAGTGTAGGCTTTTGAAGCGAACTTGGCTCCGCACTTCTTGCACTCCCAAATGCCTGTACTGGTTCTCTTGACCTTCACGAAGTTGCAGTAAGGGCATTTATGGAGCTTCCGCTGCGATGATTCTATCTTAGCAAATTTTTCCTTAAGATTCCGCCCATACCTGGGACCAAATCTCTTAACAGCGCCCATACCAGTTTTTCCAGCCATAAACAGCTAGGAAATCTGCACCCTTTATAAAGATTGCTCTGGGCTTTCGACGAGAAAGAAAAAAAACCAGTTGCTACCTGCGTTCATGTCTGGACAGCCCAAAACCAACAGTAAAAAACAGAATGGGGCTGCCCAGATTCGAACTGGGGTCGCGAGGTCCCAAACCTCGAATGATAATTGCTTCCAAGCAATCAACTAGAACTCGTTTCTCGCTTGGACCAAGCTACACCACAGCCCCAAAAGCAGGATGTTCAATCCTTGTGAAATAGGATTTGTTTTAAAAGCTTTTCATTGAAAATCAAAGGATGTTCAAAGACAAAAAGCCGAATTTCAACTTCAATATTCCACCATGTTACGTCAAATAATCGTTAAACAAGAAATTTTGATGTTATCCTGCACAGCTCCAGGCAATAATCTGTACATCATTCCAGAATTATACCTATTACGACACACACCAACGCACACAAAAATTTATTGAGACTTTAGACGCGCATATCTTGTGATTTTAACGAAACATTTATAAAAGAAATAACCAAAAAATTACTAACAAACATCATTATTTAACTTGAGGTGATATGATGGCAACAAAAAAGAAGGCGGCAAAGAAGCGAACCGTAAAAAAGAAGCCTACTAAGAAAAAAGCAGTGAAGAAAAAGGCTAAAAAGAAAAAGACAGTGAAGAAGAAGACAACAAAGAAAAAACCAGCAAAAAAGAAAGCTGTCAAAAAAAAGGCAACCAAAAAGAAGACAGTAAAGAAAAAATCAGCAAAAAAGAAAGTAGCTAAGAAAAAGGTTGCCAAGAAGAAATCAACCAAGAAAAAGGCTGCAAGAAAAAAGAAGAGATAAGCCCTTTAGTTTTTATTTTTTTATTATTTTATCACTTTTTCTTACTATCACTACCTGTACTATTGTTTTTCTTTCCATTCAATGGTTCAGAATACCTGCACTTAGGATAATTTGAACAACCGTAAAACTCACCATATATGCTTTTTCTTATCACTAACCTGCCTTTGCACTTAGGACAAGGCTTCTCAATAGCTAAATCCTCAACAGTCTTCACCTGATCCTTGGACTCACACTCGGGATTGATGCACAGATGACTACGACGCCTGTTCCTCACAATGTCAATTATCGGACTATTGCACTTCTCGCAAAGCTTGCCAGTGGCTTTAATCAACCCAGTCTTAGGCAGACTGAATGTTGCAGTACAGTCAGGATACTTATCGCATGCGATGAAACGTCCGAACTTGCTGCGCTTGATCATCAAAGTACCTTCCCTGCATTTCGGGCACTTTCCAATAGTATTAAGTGAAGTCTCAGTCTCCTTATTAGCGGCAATGAGGTCCTTGCCAATATCCTTCTCCTTAGACTTGAATTTCTTAAGCACACCAGTCAAAGTGGACTCGGCCTCCTTCAATACTGTCTCAGACTTCAGCCGGCCCTGGCGTATCTCCTCCATCTCATCCTCAAAATGCTTGGTTAATTTCTCATCAATAATTTCAGGCACGAGCTTGTCCAAAATCTCTATAGTCTTAATCCCTATCTCAGTAGCCTCAATAGACTGGCCCACAGCATAACCTCTCCTGAACAGCGCATCAACAATATCAGCACGTGTACCCTTTGTCCCCAGCCCACGCTTCTCCATCTCACTCACAAGGCTAGCGGGCGTATAACGCTTTGGCGGCTGCGTCATCTTCTTCAGAATCTCCAATTTCTTCACGTTCAAAGAGTCTCCCTTAACGAATTTTGGAAGGATGTCCTCGCTCAGGTTCACGTAAGGGGCATAGTAAACATGCCAGCCTTTGTCAACAGTCCTGCTCCCCCTCGACACAAAAATTTCTTTGCCGACATCAAACCTGACAGTCATGGTCTCCCTGGTTGCATGAGTTCCGAAAGTAGCCATGAACCTCTTCACAATCAGATCATATACTTTTGCCTCACGCTCACCAATCTTCTTCGGAGGGATGCCTGTTGGGTATATTGCCGGGTGGGCAGGATCATCCTTCTTGCCTTCATTAGGACGCAATGCTTTCTGAACCAATAGCTGAGACGCAAGCTTCTCATACTTCGACTGCGATTTCAATTTGTTTAACAGATTCCTGTAGCCTAGAGAAGACGGAAGCTTCTGCGAACTTGTCCTAGGATAAGACGTGAAGCCACCGACATAAAGGCTCTGCGCCAACTGCAAAGTGGTCTTAGGCTGAAAACCAAAGCATCGGTAAGCCTCTGACTGCAGAGTACCAAGATCAAAAGGAGTTGGAGGACTCTGCTTGATATTCCTTGTATTGTTATCGACAACAACAGCATTATTGCCTTTGGCATTATCATAGGCCTTCTTCACATTCTGCTCTTTCTTGAACTTGTCCTTCTCATGCCAAGCCTCGAACTTAACCCTGTCCTTCTCGCTCTCCAGCTTCAACTGCCAGTACGGCTCGGGCTTGAAAGCCTGAATCTCCCTTTCTTTCTCGACGAGAATCTTAAGGGTGGGCCCCTGGACCCTTCCACTGCTCAACAGCTTGAAACTTCCTGCTGCTTTGACCGCAAGAGTCAGAGCACGGCTCAAGTTGATACCATAATACCAGTCCAGCACGTGCCGCGTGAGGCCTGCGTTGGCCTGGCCCCAGTCCAGACTTGAGTGGGCGGAATGATATGCTCCAAGAAGCTCATCCTTCGTGAGTGTAGAGAATTTCATACGTGACGCGTCCTTCTGCTTGCACACATTCCTTACAACATTAAGACCAATGACCTCTCCTTCAATATCGTAGTCACAGGCGACCATGAACTCCTTGCACTGCTTTGTCAGCTGCTTGAGCACATTCAGGTATTTCCTGGAGAATGCTGAATTCTTGTCAACATCAGCAGTCGGAACCCATTCCACGTCGAAGCTAGGGTATGTGAAAGATTTTTTTTTCTCTGCAACAGTGTAAAGATGACCCACTGCACAACCGACAATGATATCCTTTTTTTGATGGGTAATCTTGTAATACGGCACGCCATTCTGGCTTTCCTTTATCGCTTTTCCGTCAGCAAGAGCATCTGCTATCTTCTTTGCCTGAGAGGGCTTCTCAGTTATTATCAATTGAGTCATTACAGCCTAGAGGCATGGGAGCATTTAAAAAATTTGTGAGCGTCCAAGTTAAGCAATATTTATAAACCCCTCCAGCAATAAAAAAGCGATGACCAGGAAGATAAAGGCAATAATATTCGATTATGACAACACACTGCTCGAATTCCATCCTTATGAGGCAGAAGCCGACCTTATAATACTTGACAAGATTGCACGAAAGTACAAGCTAAATCCAAGAGACCTAACCACAGAACTGAACAAGATAAAGAACAAGCATGTACACAACCTCGCAAAGCCAGAAGAATTCTCAAGAATACTGTGGCTGGTAGAACTTTACGGGAAATTCAGGATACCTGAAGACCTTAAGGAGATAAACAAACTCGTTGACAAGTACTGGTATCTGATAAGACGGAAAGCAAAATTGTTTCCCACTGTCAAGAATACTCTTGAACAGCTCAAGGGCAAGTACAAACTCGCGATATTCAGTGACTCAGATGGGAACAAGCAGATCAAACTGAAAAGAATCAAGGCCATGAACATCGAGAAATATTTCGACAAGATATTCACGAGCGATGACTTCGGCTACAACAAGCCGGAGAAAAGCGACTTCAACCAAATATGTGACTCTCTTGGAGTGCATCCCAAGGAGTGCATGATGGTCGGAGACAGCAATATCAGGGACCTGAAACCAGCAAAAAAGCTGGGTTTAACAACAGTCTGGACGCAGGAAGCATATCGTGACCACACCCCATCAAATTACGCTGATTTCACAATATTTAGTATGATTGAACTGTTGGATATACTCAAGGATATGGAAAAATGAAACAGCATCTTTCAAAATCAGACATTAAGAGAATAAATGCAGACTTGCTTGTAGATGGTTTTGTGATTTCCAAGCGTGATAAAGTGGAAGTTATGGACAGGAAGTACCTGCTGATCAATGATAGACTTTGTTTTTTTGAGCACAATAACATCTGGGTACCGACACTCAAACTGCTGTCTGAGGAGAACCTGGATTTGCCGTCAGTTGAAGTGGATGAAGGAACAATACCACATGTTGTGAAAGGGGCTGATATCATGAGGCCTGGTATTGTGGAGATTCAGGATGGTATCCGAAAGGGGGATGTTGTTGTGGTTAGGGATAGTGTTCACAAGAAACCTATAGCTATTGGCATAGCCCTGACAGC
>JAFGHY010000069.1 GCA_016929855.1 Candidatus Woesearchaeota archaeon
AATACAAGACAACAAACCAGTAGGGCATGAACGACGCAGACAGAATCAAACTGATAACTCAGGTGGGAGAGGAAATCCTCACGGCAGAAGACCTTGCAGCATTAGTCAGTTCAGGAGAAAAGCTGATAGCATACGACGGCTTTGAACCCAGCGGTACATTGCATATAGGGCAAGGGATAATGCGGGCCATCAACATCAATAAGATGATAACAGCAGGCTGCACTTTCAAGATGCTCGTTGCAGACTGGCACGCATGGGCCAACAACAAGTATTGTGGCGACCTTGAAAAGATACAGAAAGCAGGCAACCTATTCATAGAAATATGGAAAGCATGCGGGCTGAATACGAAAGGAGTTGAATTTGTCTGGGCTTCAGACCTTGTTAAGCATGAGGATTACTGGAAGCTCGTGATGAAAGTTGCAGTCAGCAACACAGTCAATCGTATTACTAGATGCAGCCAGATAATGGGAAGGACTGAAAAAGAAAGCCTCAGTGCAGCACAAATACTCTACCCCTGCATGCAGGCAGCAGACATATTCTACCTGAAAGCGAACATATGTCAGCTTGGGATGGACCAGCGGAAAGTGAATGTCCTCGCGAGGGAGATGGCAGACAAGCTTGGCTACAGCAAGCCAGTCATTGTCAGCAACCACATGGTTATGGGATTGGGCGAACCGCCAAAGGATGTCAAAGACCCTGTTGAACGCACAATTGCGATGAAGATGTCAAAGTCGAATCCGAACAGCGCGATATTCATGACTGACACGACAGAAGAAATAAAGAAAAAGATCAGCAAAGCATACTGCCCTGCAAAGCAAGTCAAGGAGAATCCTATACTTGAATACTGCAAGTACATAGTCTTTGAGAGGATGGACCAGTTCGGCAAGTTCGAGATAAAACGGCCTGAGAAGTTCGGCGGAAACGTATCGTTCAACACTTACCCTGAACTGGAAAAAGCGTTCGCGAAAGGAGACATCCACCCGATGGACCTGAAGAACTCAACAGCAGAGTACATCGACCAGCTCATCGCACCGGTGCGCGAGCATTTTGAGAAAGACAAGAAAGCAAAGAAACTGCTGGAAGAAGTGCAGACTTTTGAAGTGACAAGGTAATTTTATCTTACATATATTTTGCTCATTATTTTTTCAAACAGATGCAATGCCACCTAGTGAACCTTAATAGTCTCTCATCAGTTTACATATAGCATAGTTGGCATGCTCATATGAGAAATAATCAATGTGAGCGTGGCATTGCTGTATCAGAAATAAGCTGAATTTTATTCAATGCTCGAACTTTTTGACAATCTGTTCTACACTAAGAAGCTCTTCCTTTCCAGACCTCATGTCGCGAAGATTGACCTTGTTCTTCTCCAATTCCTTCAGCCCAATGATTGCAGCATAAGGTATTCCCATAGTATTCACAAAATTCAGGTTCTTTGATATTCCTCTGCTGACAATGTCCATGTCTGCATTGATACCTTTTCTACGGAGTTGTTCTGCTATGGCAAAGCATTCCTTCTGGGTCTGTATAGGAATGATGTAAACTTGTGTCTTGGTCTTCATTATCGACCTTTTAAGTTTCAGCTCCTCAGTTATTGGTTCCAGGCCGAAGCTTATCCCGACAGCAGGATAATCCTGCTTGCTTCCCAAAAGTTCAGGAATCATGCTGTCATACCTGCCTCCTCCGGCAAAGCTTGAAGTTATGCTGCTTCCCCTGACAAACACCTCAAATACTGTGCCAGTATAGTATGAAAGACCGCGCGCCAGGCTTGGATTGAAAACAATCTTCCTGCTGTCAATAAGTCTGAACAATTCCTCAACCTCATTCAAGCCTTCCTTCTCTCCGAGGCATTCTTTAAGTGTCCTTGTCTTCTCAGTGTTAGTCCCTGCAATCTCCAGGAAACCCAATAGCGCACCGACAGCCTTGTTCTGCAGGCCCAGGCCTGAAAGCTCTTTCCTGACTTCTTTGGAGCCGATTTTCTTCAGCTTGTCGACAATGAGAATTGAATCCATCTGCTTTGCCTTCGGCACTCCTGCAGTTTCCAGAATTTCGTTTAACAGCTTCCTGTTGTTTACTTCCACCTTGACATCTAGGCCAAGCTCATTGAAAGCCATCAAAGTGAGCTGAAGAAGCTCTGCTTCTGCAGTCATGCCCTTGCATCCGACAACATCAACGTCGCACTGGATGAACTCACGGTACCTGCCGGACTTGATAGGTCCATCGCGATAGACTTTTTCAATCTGGTATCGCTTGAAAGGCATCTTCAGTGTAGGGTTCATGCCGACAAACCTTGCGAACGGAACGGTCAGGTCATACCTGAGTCCCAAGTCCCGCCTGCCCTGGTCCTTGAGTGTGAACATCTCCTTCAGAATCTCTGCCCCTCCTGCAAACTTTGATGCGAGCACACTCTGCCTCTCGATGACTGGAGTTTCTATGGGGTTGTAGCCGAACCTCTCGAACACGCTTTTCAGCCTGCCAACTATCTCATCCCTGAGGATTTTCTCTTCTGGACAGAAGTCCCTCATTCCGCGCGGGAGTTCAAGTTTCATTTTCATTCACGATTTTGTTGTGGCTTTTTGATGATATAATGCTTCATGTGTTGTTTATAAAATTTTAGGAAAATCGGGCTGGTTGAATCAAATATCTATAATTTAATATCTAATCGTGTTTTTCGGAAATTTTTCGGCAAACAGAGGGATAGACTTATAAATATGTTTTCCACCTAATATTATTGAAAGGTGATATGATTGGTTACTGTAAATTACTCTGAACTGACAAAAATAAAGACCTTGAAAATCATGCTATCTATGCTTCGTGCATCCAAAAAAGAGCTGGGATGGTATGAGCAATACAGAGAAGATCAGTATCTGATTCAATCAAGCGAGAAAACATGGAACTGCATCGTCCAGTGGGTATGTTCAAATGAAATGAATTCAGGACGGATGATTCCTCAGAGTCATGAGGCAGTTGTTCAAGGAGTCTACCGGTTGCCTCTTAAGATTGAAGCAAAGAGAAAGATTGCGAAGTTTGCACAGGATCTTCATAGGAATTTCTATAAAGGAGATTTTTCCTACCGTCAGGTGAAGGAAAGAGTGGAGTATTTGCTTGGAACATTGGAGTCCAATATGGCGAGTGCTTGAATAAGAAACATTTATTAACAAAGGGTTCATTATCACACTATGATAATTGACATACTAGCGGTTGTTGTCACTGCACTGATAATTTTCTTCCTCTGGAAAGTAGTCAAGAAGATATTCATATTTGCCATCAATTCGGTTATAGGCATCTTTGCCATGATAGGTCTCAACTATCTTTTCAATTGGGGTATTGTCATCAACTTCTGGAGTGCAGTGGTTGTTGCCATCGGAGGCATTATCGGTGTGATAATCGTGATAATACTGCACTTTACTGGATTGGCTTTCTAAGGATTTGGGGTTTCAGCGAGAATTTTAAGCATGTTTTGTTTGTTTATTGTTTGCTCAATCTATTGCATCTACTATGTTTCCTGCTGGTGTCTATTTCTGGGAATATAGCATGGAAAATAGCAACAAAAATGCCGAAATATTTATAAATACAAGTATCCCAGTATACAATTATGTATGCTAATATAAAGAAAATCTCTTACAAGGAGGTTCAGGGAAACCGAAAGCTTACAGAATTCTTTGAAAGAGAGTATTTTCTTACACAATAAGATTCACAAAACCCCCAACCCCCTCATAGCCCTCTAGCAAAAAAGCATAAAGCACATCCCTACCTTCACCCCCCTTTTTCTGAACATTAACTTTTGGACATTAACTTTATATAACACCACAAACAAATGCTACCAATGATGAGCAATACTGACAAAGAAGTCAAGAAGAGAATCCAGGTCCTTGCTGCGCACAACGCCCAGAAATTCAAGGGCAAGGCAAATCCCGGGGCTGTCTTAGGCGCTGCTCTTCAGGAATTCCCTGAGATGAAGGACAAAGTCAATGAATTGCGCAAAAACGTGGGTGCAGTAGTGAAAGTCATAAATTCCATGAACCTTAAGGACATAGAACAGATAGTAAAAAACAATCCGCTTGACCAGACGAAGAAAGGAAGGAAGGAACTCTCACTTCCAGGCAATCCAAAGAACGTCGTGATGAGATTTGAGCCAAGCCCCAGCGGGCCCATGCACATCGGCCATGCATACCCTCTCAGCCTGAACCATCACTTCTGCCAGAAATATGATGGCAAACTCATTCTTAGAATTAGTGATACAAATCCAGAAAACACAGAAATTTATGCATTTGACATGCTGGCTCAGGATGCTCAATGGCTTACGGGCAACAATATCGCTCAAGTGGTGATTCAGTCCGACAACATGGAGATATACTACAGCTATGCAGAACAAGCCATAACAAAAGGATTCGCCTATGTGTGCAAGTGCACTCCAGAACAATTCAAGACTTACACTCAAAAAAAGAAACCATGCCCGTGCAGAGACCTCCCTCCAGAAGAGCACATTGAAAGATGGGAGGCGATGAAGACTACAGCTCCACAGGGAAGCATGGTCGTGCGCGTCAAGACAGACCTGAAACACAACAATCCTGCGATGAGGGACTGGCCTGCCCTGAGGATCAACACGACACCGCACCCAAGACAAGGCACGAAGTACAGGGTCTGGCCATTGCTGAACTGGGCAGTCTCGGTCGATGATCACACTGAAGGCATGACTCACACCATCCGTGCCAAGGACCACATGGACAACGAAAAGCGTCAGAAGTACCTATTCGATCATTTCGGCTGGAAGATGGCCGAGCACCATTATGTGGGCAAGATAAACTTCACCGGCCTGAAGCTCAGCACCACCCAGACAAAAGCAGACATCAAGGCAGGAAAATACAACGGATGGGATGACATTCAGCTTCCATTCCTCGGCTCGCTCCGGAGGAGGGGATACCAGCCAGAAGCTCTGGTCAAGTTCGCCTTGAGCGTAGGCATGACCCAGAACGACAAGAGCGTTGCAGTCCACGAATTCTTCAAGCAGGTCAATGCGTTTAACAAAGAAATCCTTGAAAAATGCTACAGGTATTTTATCATCATCAACCCTGTACTTGTTGATTTCAAAGAAGCCCCGAAAAAGAAACTTGAACTTAATCTTCACCCTGACCACAAGAAAGGAGGAAGGAAGATGAAAGTCGAGCAGGAATACTTCCTTTCATTGGAAGATACAAATTCCCTGACTGATGGTATGGCTCACAGGCTGATGGACAACCTCAACTTTGTCCGCGACAACGGTAATTACTATTACCAGAAAGGAGCCTATGATGACTTCAGGAAGACAAAAGGAAAAATCATACACTGGCTTCCTGCAGTTAAGGACCTGGTCCACGTCACGATATTGATGCCTGACGGCACAAGACAGCACGGACTCGGCGAGGCCGGGCTTTCGAAACTTGATGTCGGCGACATAATCCAGGCAGAAAGGATAGGGTTCATGCGCCTGGACAGCATAGAGGCGACCCCGAACTCGCACCCGCACTATGACCTGCACGGCGGCAACGGAAAGCACCTGACATTCTGGTTCGCGCATAAGTAGATTGCTTTCAAGAATATTTTATGGATTAAAAGCAG
>JAFGHY010000070.1 GCA_016929855.1 Candidatus Woesearchaeota archaeon
TGGTTTTTATAGCGTGGATTTTTGCCAGTTGCACTTTACGATTATGCTTTAATCACACCAAAAACTGATGTCCTGCTAGAATTATACCTTGAAGTTTTTTTTCAGCAGCACACCTCATTCAGATTAAAGCTTGCTTTAATCTTGCCAAATTTTTTCAGGAATTTGAGCATTCAGAGCAAGGTTTTTGGTTATTTCTGATGATGAATATTTATATAGTCAAGTTCAATTCTCAATAATGGAATGAAGGACATGATAGAAGCAATCAAAGATGTTGAAAAACTGGTGCCCAGTTCAAGTATTGTTTATAATCATCCTGGTTTTAAGGGTGGTGAGATTTCCTTCAAACGATTTCTTGACGTGCAGAATTCAAAAAAGTACGAACAGGTGCTTTTTGTGGATGGCGGTCAGGCTTTGCTTTTTGAGAGCCCTCAAGTCTGCATTGCATTCCTTCGCAGAGCGTGTGCCACCTATCCGCAGAAGAAGAGCGTTATTAATGAATGCTATGTTCTCGTGCAGTTCAGGCAGGGCAAGTATTATGTATCCAGCATGCCCGAGCATGACTGCTTGACATTCAATATCTCTGAGGACAGCCCTGACTTCAGGAAAGGCAATAATAATATTGAGATTGGAGAAGTCGCCAGCATCGCACGCCGTTTGTTCGAGCTTGATTTTGTTCAATCCAATGATGGATTTACTGATGAAGGAGGTTGCTGTGTTGTTCTTGACGGGAGTCTTGAGTCAAGATGGTACAAGGAAAAAGAAATCCTTGACAAGTTAAGCGTTCATGTTGTAGGTTTATCAAAGACAAGCAACATCAGGACAAGCTCAGGTCATCCAGTTGGCCAGATGTTAAACAGCATGCAGAAGGGAGATTATCTTTACGGGCCTGTTGCTGAAGCTGAGACTTCTTTTTGGAAGCCTTTTTTTGCTAAGCTTCATCCTAAGAGCAAGCATTCATTTAGGCTAGATTGCAGTCCGGAATTGGTTGAACAAGTTTATTCTTCATTAAAAGAGCATTGCAACGATCCTTACTTTCTTGGCTATCCTTACCCTTTGGTTCTCGTCGACAAACTCGCCAGGGTGAGCAACAACGAGAAGATGATGCTTAAGACAAAGCTTGAAGCTTTGCTTCCGAAGTCAATCTACGACCAGGTCTTTAGTTTGGACGCGCACGAGAATCTAGATAGATGATTTTGCACCGGCAAAAACTTTAAATAAGAATCTCGTAGTCCATTCGTATAAGCATTCAGGGTATTTAATATGTTATGGGTGATTTATACGCGGGGTAAATGGTGTTCTTTTAAGTCCTGGCTATGCAGTGCTGTTCATGACCTGCTCTTGACATTTAGGAGGGGTTCTTGATGTGTGGTGTGATTGGAATAATTAACAGCGAGGACGTCAGTCTTAAGCTCTTTTATGGGTTGATGTCTCTCCAGCACAGGGGACAGGATGCTGCAGGCATTGCTACTACAAAGGATAATGAAGTTTACCTGCACAAGAATACGGGATTGGTGAGTGATGTATTCTGCCATGAGGACCTGTCCGAGCTTAAGGGCAACATGGGCATAGGGCATACTCGTTATTCTACTGTAGGTGTGTCTTCAAGGTCCAACACCCAGCCATTGTATGTGAACTCTACAAGGAAAATTGCCATGGCTCATAACGGCAACATCACGAACTATGCTGAGCTTCAGAAGATACTGACTCGTAAAGGAATTTTCTTTATATCCACTGTTGACGTCGAGCCGATTCTGCGCATGTTCGCGTACAAGTATGAGAAGACCAAGGACTTCTTTGCTGCTTCAGATCATGTTATGCAGAACGTGAAAGGAGCTTATTCTATCGTGGGAACGATTGCCGGCGTGGGCTTGTTTGCCATCCGTGATCCTAACGGTATCAGACCTTTGTGCATGGGCAAGAATGGAGACAGCTATGTTTTTGCTTCAGAGAGTGCTGCGCTTCAGGCGATTGGTTATGATTTTGTTAGGGATGTATCTCCTGGTGAGGCGATCCTGATAAAAAATGCAGGAAAAGATTCTGCGTCTCCGAGGATTGAGCAGAGGATTCTTACCCACAGACACAGGGCTCATTGCATGTTCGAGTGGGTGTATTTTGCCAGTCCGCAGTCAATGATTGAGGAGCGTGCTGTGTACAAGGCTCGTCTTTCCTTGGGTGTGATTCTCGCTAAGAAGCTTAAGGGCGAGGATATTGATGTTGTGGTTCCTATTCCTGATACTTCGAGGTCTTGTGCCATCAAGCTGGCAGAAGTTTTGGGCGTTAAGTACAGAGAAGGTCTTATTAAGCACAGGTATGTGGGAAGGACGTTCATCACTCCTTCACAGGAATCCAGAAAGTATCTCGTCAACTTGAAATTGAATGTCATATTGAGCATAATCAAGGGAAAGAACATATGCTTGGTTGACGACAGCATTGTCAGAGGGACAACATCA
Source organism: Candidatus Woesearchaeota archaeon (assembly GCA_016929855.1). Lineage (GTDB taxonomy): Archaea > Nanobdellota > Nanobdellia > Woesearchaeales > JAHJEM01 > JAFGHY01. The sequence continues at coordinate 2,451 of JAFGHY010000070.1, forward strand.
AAGAAGATTGTGAAGAAATTAAGGGACGCGGGGGCAAAGAGAATCATATTTGTTTCTTCCTGCCCGCCTATAAAGTATCCCTGCTTTTATGGTATTGATATGTCAACTAAGGAGGAGCTGATCGCCAGCAGAAGAAGTATTGATGAGATCAGAAGATATATTGGCGCTGACAAGCTGGTGTACACTGAAATCGATGATCTCAAAAGGGCCATCCGCAGGGATATTTGCACGGCCTGCCTTGATAAGAAGTATCCTATCCGCCTGTCCGGCGATCAAAGATTGTTTTTTGCTGATGACAAGAAGAACAGGTGATTTTAGATTGTATGGGTTTGTGAGGTGAATTTCATGTCTGATAATGTTGATGTTAAACAGGATGATTGTCTGAATGTTCTGTTGATAGGAAGTGGTGGCAGGGAGCACGCGCTTGCACTAAAGCTTTCCCAAAGTAGGAAGCTTAAGAAGCTGTTTGTCATTCCTGGAAATCCAGGTATTGGCGAGATTGCAGAATGTTTTTCTGTAGATATTATGGGCAACAAAGAGATTGTGGATTTTGCAAAACAGCATAGCATTGATTTGGTTGTTGTTGGTCCGGAGGATCCTTTGGCAAATGGTATTGCTGACGCACTGCAGGAAAACAACATAAAGGTATTTGGTCCGAACAAGCTTGCAGCCCAATTCGAGGCAAGCAAGGTTTTTGCGCGTGATTTCATGAAAAAGCATGATCTGCCGAGTGTGAAGTTCGAGAGTTTCACTGAGTTCCATGATGCCAAGAAGTATATTGAATCAAAAGGAGCGCCGATTGTCGTGAAGGTTGAAGGTCTGGCTGCAGGCAAGGGTGTTTGTGTCGCCCAGACAAAAGACCAGGCACTTGAGTTTGCAGAGGACTGCTTAATCAGGGGTAGGTTTGGGGGTTCAGGAAGCAAGGTTATTGTTGAAGAGTGCCTATTTGGAGAGGAAGCATCCTACTTGACGTTTGTTGACGGAAAGGATTTTGTGCCTATGGTGTACAGCCAGGATCACAAGCATGCTTGTGAAGGTGATACAGGTCCTAATACAGGAGGTATGGGCTGCTATAGTCCTGCTCCGATTCTTGAGAGCTTTGAGGGTGAGCTGGAAGAAAAGATCATGAAGCCGTTTCTTCAGGGAATAAAAGAGGAGGGAATAGAATACAAGGGAGTCCTTTATGTGGGTTTGATGAAGACAAAAGAAGGTCTTAAGATTCTTGAGTTCAATGTCAGGTTCGGGGATCCTGAAACACAGGTGATTCTTCCGAGGATGAAATCAGATCTCATTGAAGTGATGCTTGCTGTTGCTGATGGAACGTTGAGCAGAAAAAGAATTGAATGGAGTGGCGAGCACGCAATGTGTGTTGTGCTTGCCTCCAAAGGTTACCCCGGGTCTTATGAGAAAGGCAAGGTAATCACTGGTTTGGACGATGTCAATGGCGTTCAGGTTATCCATGCGGGCACTAAGGAGGATTCAGGGAGTATCCTGACTAATGGAGGCAGAGTATTAAATGTTGTGGCATTGGCAGAAAGTCTTCCGGAAGCCGCTTCAAAGGCATATGATGAAATTCGTAAGATTAATTGGAATGGTGTGTGGTATAGGAAGGACATTGGGTTCAAGGAGCTGGAGAGGTTAAAAAGAAAATGCTTGTGAGTGTTGGATTATGCCATTGAGAATCGCAGTGCTTGCTTCAACAAGAGGCACAGACCTTCAGGCTATAATTGATGCTATTGAGCAGAAGAAGCTTGATGTCGAGCTCAGGATTGTTGTGGCGAACAAGGAGTGTTATGCAGTTGAACGTGCAAGGAATCATGGTATCAAGAAAAGGATTATTCTTTACAAGAAGGGTGTTGATACTCGGGAAATCTATGATCGGAGACTGGCGCAGGTTCTTGATGAAGAGGGCGTTGGGCTTATAGTTCTTGTGGGTTGGATGCGTCTTTTCAGTCCTTGGTTTGTGCAGAAGTACTTGAACAGGATAATGAATATTCATCCAAGCCTTTTGCCCAGCTTTCCCGGCATGGATCGTTCAGTGCATGAGGAGGTGCTTGAGTATGGCTGCAAGGTAACTGGGTGCACAATTCATTTTGTTGATGAAGGAACTGACACAGGGCCTATAATAATGCAGGGGACTGTTATTATTGATGATGGTGAGACTGTTGATACACTCAAGAAAAAAGTTCAGGATCTTGAGATGCGGTTGTATCCAAAGGCAATACAGCTTTTTGCTGATAGACGCTTGAAAATTGTTGGAAGAAAGGTTATTGTTATGGAATGATTGGTGCAGTTGCAAGTGAGATCTGCATTCTGCACGCTATTTGGCTCAAAATATTGGTGAAAAGTGGCTTTATTGGGGTGAAACTGCTCAATCAGACTATTGATGTGCAATCAAAAACAAATTTTGGGGAGTATAGGATTATCAAGGTTTACGACCCAGAATACCAGAGATTGAAGACATTGAACGAGACTGATTCTAGAAAAAGTTATTTCTGACAATACTTTTTTATATTGAGATTATTTTTATTATGCTATGAATGTTTTATTCTTGTTTTTGATGGTCACAATTCTTGTACTTAGCGGATGCTCTTCTGCTCCTGCTGATAGGACTTGTGAGTCTATGAATGGTGTTAGTCAAATGGTCATGGATTCTTGCCCTGAAGGTACAGAACCTGTTCGCGCAATGGATTCTTGTAAGTCATGCCATTGCTGTGTTCCTGAAGGGACTTTTGGGACTGCCTCTGGGCAATAACTTTATTAATCGTTCACACATTTAATTAGCATGGAAGGGGATATGGTCAAGCTTCTATTCTACTGCATTGCAGGGTTTGTTGTAGGTATGGTGCTGTTCTTCGGAAGTTTCAGGAAGTTCAGGGAGAAGAGGATGATAGAGAACACTCCCACGAGTAAAGTCAGGAGTTTGGCCATGGGCAGGGTTGAGGTCTATGGTTCTGTCTTGCCTGATAAGAGGGCTGAGATTGTGGCGCCTTTTTCGAGGACAAAATGCTGCTATTGTGACTGGAAGATTGAGGAGTACAAACAGCAGGGCAAGTCTTCTAGGTGGGTCACGTCGCATAGAGGGGTGCTTGGTGATCACTTTTACCTGCAGGATGATACTGGTACTGTGCTTGTCGATCCTGAGGGTGCAGAGGTCGACATTCCTGTAGATTTCAGGGCGACACAGCTGGATGACAAAATAAGGTCTTATCTTGATTCTCAGGGTATCGCTTACAGGCGTTGGTTCGGAAACCGCAAGATGCGCTTCACAGAACGTTATCTGGTTAAGGATGACAAGGTTTACATCATGGGTTTTGCAGGCGACAATCCTTTTGTCGAGGACGCTACAAGTGACAGGAACGAGAAGGACATCATGATACAGAAGAAAGGCTTTTATTACATCTCCGACCGGCCGGAAAAGGAGGTTTTGAAGAAGTACGTTCTCAAGGTGGCTGGCGGGATGATTGGTGGAGGGGCCTTGTCTGTAGTATGTCTTTTTATAATATTTGCAATTACAGGAATATTATGAGGTGTAAAAATGGCTATAGGTTTGACAGTAATAGTTGTTGTTGTGGTTGTGCTTATCGTGCTTGCCTTCCTGGGCATGTTCATCGGTATTTACAACTCGCTGGTAAGATTGAGGAATGACATCAAGAAGAGCTGGGCGAACATTGATGTCCTGCTTAAGCAGAGGACTGACGAGCTGCCTAAGCTAATTGCTAGCGTCAAGGGTTACATGAAGCACGAGAAAGGCTTGCTCGAGAACATCACTAAGGCAAGGACTCAGTTCATGAACGCTAAGACGATGAGTGCAAAGGCCCGGGCAGACAATGTTATCACCGGTGCTTTGAAGAGTTTGTTTGCTGTGGCTGAAAATTATCCTAACCTTAAGGCCAATGAGAATTTCATGCAATTGCAGGGCAGGATTTCTGGTTTGGAAAACGAGCTTGCTGATAGGAGAGAGTTCTACAACGAATCAGTCAACAACTTCAACATTAAAATACAGAGTTTTCCTGACATGATAGTAGCGAGGATGATGAACGCTAAAGAGCAGGAGATGTTCAAGGTTGCAGAAGCTGACAAGCAGGACGTTAAGGTTGAGTTTTGAGGTGGTATGATGAGCTTTTTTGCTTGGATGGACAAGAGAATCCACAA
>JAFGHY010000004.1 GCA_016929855.1 Candidatus Woesearchaeota archaeon
ACGAACGCCAATAGCAATACTGATGATTATAGTAGCAATCATACTTCTTGTACTGCAGAATAATGTCCTAATGAGTGTGGAAGGAGACCTTAATGAAACAAACCCTTACTTTGACAGCATGCAGTTGATGATGAACTTCATAAAAGGCATTACAGGATTCATAGCCTTCGCACTAATTGCATTAGGAGGATTCCAGACAGTCAAGGACATAATAGATTATCACGGATCCAAGAAAGGTCCTGGAAAACATAAAAAGCACACAAAGCAAGCCTCACCTCCCAAAGCATAGTGAAACCAGACATATTCTTACGTAACTTTTAAAAACGTCATGCTATTCTAGACTGGATTATGGAAGAAGCAAAGCACTCGAACATGGGATTGACAGTCAAGAAAAGCGAGAACTTCTCAGAGTGGTACACACAGGCCATCCAGAAGGCAGAACTTATCGAGTACGGCAGTGTGAGCGGTTGCATGATACTCAGACCATACTCTTATGCAATCTGGGAGAACATCCAAAGTTATCTGGACGCGAAATTCAAGAAGACTGGCGTGAAGAACGCATACTTCCCCCTGCTCATACCAGAAAAGCTCTTCCAGCTGGAAAAAGAGCACGTGCAAGGATTCAATCCTGAAGTCGCTTGGGTGACAGCAAGCGGAGACTCCCAACTCACTGAAAGGCTAGCCATAAGGCCGACCAGCGAGACAATAATGTACGATTCATACAAAAAATGGATACGCAGCTACAAAGACCTGCCCCTGAAGATAAACCAGTGGGTCAACATAATAAGATGGGAGTTCAAGAACCCAGTCCCATTTCTGAGGACCAGAGAATTCCTGTGGCAGGAAGGACATAATGTCCTGGCGACAAAAGAAGAGATGGACAAGGACGTGAGGACATACCTGGAAATATACAAGAAGGCATACGAGAACCTGCTAGCAGTACCAATCATTGAAGGAAGAAAATCAGAACGCGAGAAATTCGCCGGCGCAGACTACACTCTCAGCGTCGAGACACTATTCCCAAACGGAAAAGCAGTGCAGGGCGCCACAAGCCACGCATTAGGCCAAAACTTTGCCAGGAGCTTCGGCATAAGCTTCCTCGACAAGAAGCAGAAGAAACAATATCCTTGGCAGGACAGCTGGGGATTCAGCACACGAAGCATTGGAATAGCATTAGGAGTGCACGGGGATGATAAAGGGCTTGTGATACCTCCAAGAGTCGCTCCACATCAGATTGTAATAGTCCCGATATACTTCTCCAAACAGCCAGGATACAATGAAAAGATAAGGAAACTCGCAAAAGAAGTTGAAGACGGCCTGGTCAAGATGGGCATACGCGTAGAGAGCGATCTTCACGACGACAACAGCCCCGGCTTTAAGTTCAACAAATGGGAGATACGCGGAGTCCCCATCAGGATGGAGATCGGACCTAAGGATGTCGACGAGAACAAGGTAGTGCTTGTCAGGCGGGACAACGGAGAGAAGATAGAAGTCAAGACAGGAGAGGTCAATGCAGTGGTACTTGAAACATTGAACAAGATACATGACAACCTGTTCAACAGAGCCAAGCTGTACCTGCAGGCAGCTCAGAAGAAAGTGGACAGCATTGAAGTTTTGAAGGACATAGTAGGCAAAGGCCAGATAGGTTTCGGCGCATGGTGCGGCAATCAGGACTGCGAAGAGAACATCAAAGACCAGACTGGCGGGACCAAGAGCCTGAACATTCCTTTTGACCAACCTAATTTGGCAGAAGGTCAGAAGTGCAGTTTCTGTGAAAGGAAAGCACAGTATTGGGCGTATTTTTCGAAAAGCTATTGATTATGTTTTCAGAAGAATAAATCTGAATAAATCTAATATATTTAAGCGGGAAAAATTTCAGTAGAATAAATGAGTACACATTTTTGATTCAGGAATTATTTTTAACTCTTTTTCTTTTTAACTAATACTACAATATTTGCCCGGCCCTTTTTTATCTTCCTGACACGGCCTTCGTTTTCTAGTTCAGAGATTATCATGCTGACTTTGCTTTCTGAGAATGGCATGTTGCTGCGGATCTGCTTCTGTGTGACTCGACGGTGTTTCTTCAGGTATTGGACAAGAAGGAGTTTCTCATTATCATCCTCCAGCGCATCCAGCACTTTCTTTGATTTCTTGTTTATACGACTCAGGAAAATCAGGAATGCTATGATGCCTAACCAAACAATCATCATCACAGTCATCAGGAGGCTGAACCTGCTTTGCTTCACTTCTTCGTCTCCCTCAAACTCGACAACCTCAACATCCTCAACCAATTCTTCCTCGTTGACCACTTCATCAAAGAAGATGAGGTCAAGCCGAAACACCCCCTCTGAGCTGATTTCAATATCCTGACTTTCAGACCTGCCATTGGATGATGCATTAATAAGATACTGGCCCAGTGCGACCTGGAAAGAATACCTGCCGTCCTCTGCCACCATCGTCTGGACCGGAGTTGAATTGACAGTCACGACAGCGTTATCAATCCTTGCGAGATCGAAGTCGTAGACAATCCCTTCAATCGTGGCAGCAGAAGCCAACGACGACAAGATAAGGAATAAAATCCCTCCAAACCAATAGAATCTTTCCATTAGACTGTTATCGTTCTGATTCTTTAAAAAAATTGCTATAAAAAAGGGAATATTTTGCACTGGCCGGCAAACGACAGAGGCTGCCCCTTAGTGGGCGTTGCGCAGGACACGACGAGCAGAATGAGGAGTGGCCGTCTGCTGTCATTATTTTTGATGGCTAAAACGAGCAAAAATTATCTTATTTTGGCAATTGAATATTTATGAAGTTTTAAATAAGAAAAAAAGTACAATTTAGGCCTTAATTATCTGAAAATAGTGCCTGAAAAAAGTATATTTATAAACAAAACAGGACAAAACCAATACATTGCAAGTCAACAACGAGATATACAAACAGCATTATATACGACAAAACATATTACAATATACTCATTCGGGAAAAAAGGTGATACCATGAAAAACAGACTAATGGCAATAATCGCAATGGCAGTAATGCTATTAAGCATGATTCCAGTATATGCAGTATCAACAGCATCAAACACAGGCAATCCAGACTCGGGCAATGATGAAACACCAGAACCAGCATTGTACGCTGATGACAGCATGGATGATACAGGAGACGGTGTAGATGAGGCCGCAAAATTGAATGTAGCTAGAAGGGTATTAGCGCTGAGAGAAAAAATCCAAGAGAGGCTTCACAGCCTGACACCTGAACAGAAGCAGAAGCTTGAGCGGTTGAGCGCCAGCAGACTTAATGGTCTAACTGCAAATTCTGATGAAGCAGACCTGGCACAAACCCTGGACAATATTGAGATTCGGAAAATCGACAAAGACACTATCGGTAAAGTCAGGGTTGTAGCAAAGGAAAAACTTGAGACAGCTGTGCAGAATTACAATCAAGCAAAGGAAAGATACAGTACCGCAAAAGAGAATTATGAGGAATGGAAAAACAAATTCCAGGATTACAAAAATCAGGAGATGAGAGAATGCTCAGCAAATAGTGACAGCGAGGCATGCGTAGAATACCAGCTTCAATCAATCGAAGCAGCCAAGAATCATCTGTCATACCTTGCTGATCTGATCCTTGAAGAGATTGAAAAGATAATCGCGAAGATCGAGCAGAGCCAGAATGTCGATGAAACAAACGCCGACGAGATGATAGACAATCTAAACACGCTTGCTGGGGAAGTAAAGGTTTTGAAGGAAGAAGTCGAGACTGCTGAAAGCAAGGAAGAGGTAAAAGAAGCAGGCACCAAACTGATAGAAATCTGGAAGAGCATCCACGAGAGGCTGGCACAATACGACGCTGCCGTCGTACTTGGCAATGTGAACGGAATCCTATTGAGGGCTGAAGTCCTTGAGAAAAGGATTGACGCAATACTTTCAAAGATGGAAGAGGCAGGATATGATATCACAGAGTTTGATGAGCAAGTGGAAAAATTCTCTGATCTAATAACTCAAGCTAGGGCTGAGTATGATACTGGACAGAAGCTCCTGATTCAAGCAAAAAGGCAGTTCAAGGAGCAGAACATGGGTGAAGGCCACAACAACCTCAAACAGGCGCAAGTGCACTTCAGGAATGCACACCAATACTTGAAGGACGCGCACAACGTCCTGACAGAACTAATGAAAGAGTTCAACAACGCAGGATACAGCATGGAAGACGTCGAGGACGAAGTGACCTATGAAGAGGTTCCTGACTTTCCAGAAGAAGTTGTTGACTTGAGTCCTCCAGAATCGAGTTTGAGCGCACCTGAAGAGGATTTAGATGATGAATGGAACCAAGAGGAGTTAACTGTATGCACCAACTCAAAAAAGCTAGAACATGATTCTTCAAATGCTCAGCTTGTAGGAAAAGAAATAATGATTTACTTCGATGACGAAATAAGTGAAGAATCTGCTAAGGAATTGCTTGATAGCTATGGTTTCGTATTGGAATGGAGAAGTGACAACATGAACTATGGCATGGTAAACGTAGATCAGGACTCAGAATACCTGTGGGCATGTAAATTCGAGCAACTAGAGCAAGTGAAGAACGCATACCCCAACGTAGCAGTTCCAGTAGATTAAGCTACTTTTTTCTTTTTTTTCGAAATTCATAAAAAGGACGCAATATTAAGATACAATAATTGGTGATACAATGAAAAAAACCATACTACTAATAGCGATTCTAGGAATAATCTTCCTTCTTGTCGCATGTCAAGGAAAAACTGTTGAAGACGATACTACTGCAGGTGACGATGACACATCTGACGACACAACCAACTCAGACGACACTAGTGTAATGGATGACTCTGACACGACAGGTTCTGACGACCTTATCACAGACGACAACACTGTAGTCGAATCTGAAGAGACTGCAGAGCAGGACGAGATTGACACAGAAGTCGACGAATTAGAGAACCTGTTGAATAATTGGTAAGGATATTTTTTATTTTAATTTATTACATTTTCTAAGTAATAAACAATTTTATAATAACTGCATCTTGACAATAACAAGTCAGGAGACTGGCTAATGCCTGCCAAAAGCAGGTTTTGACCAGAACACCAACTATGTTGGTGTTCTGGAGAACTCCCGTGCCTTACAGGCACTGGCATTTGCTGACCTTAGGTCAGCATTAATCAAGATGTCCAAAACAATTTAAACAATAGAAAAATCCCATTAGCATGCCAAATCTTATTGAGCTTGATGGCAACCATGGAGAGGGAGGCGGAGCTATTGTGAGGACCGCCCTTGCTTTGAGCGCTCATACCGGGAAACCCTTCAGAGTAACTAATATAAGGTCCGGCAGGTCGGTTCCCGGCTTGAAAGCCCAGCATTTGAGCGGGATAAAGATCCTTACAGATGTCTGCAGTGCGACTGTAGAAGGGGCCGTGATTGGTTCGGAAGCTGTTGAATTCATTCCCAGGGAATTCAAGCCAAAGAACATCGATTATGATATAGGGACAGCAGGATCAGTTACACTGCTTCTGCAAAGCATCCTATTGCCTTACATGATGTCAGGCAAGAGCGCAACCCTTCGTCTGACCGGAGGGACCAATGTGAAATGGAGCCCTCCTGTTGATTACTTCACGAACATATTCCTACCGATGATGAACAGCATCGGGCATGCAAGCGTGTCGATGCCCAAGCGAGGATTCTATCCAAAAGGAGGCGGTGAAGTTATAGTGAAAATCAAGCGCAAGAATATTGAAGAATTAGGAAATCCTGAATTGAGACCAATCATTGCAGACAAGAGCGTTAAACCCATTGCTATAAAAGGTGTTGCGTATGCAACACTTGACCTGCAGGGAAGCAATGTATGTGAAAGGATGGCGCAGTCGGCAAGAGTTATCGCGATGCAGAGCAAAGTGGACGTGCTCATTGGAACGGAATACTGCCAAAGTCTGAGCACCGGCACAGGAATCTGCCTTTGGGCAATAACTGAACAAGACACGCTGCCGGGAGAGACCCCGGCACTGCATGGCAACATAATTCATTCAAGGGTAGGTGTGGACTTGCTCGGCGAAAGAGGAACAAAAGCCGAAGATGTCGGGCACAACGCAGGACTTTTGCTGAACAAACTAATTGCAAAGAGAACACCAGTCGACTCTCACTTCGCAGACATGATAATCCCATATATGGGCCTGCTGCCAGGAAGCAGAATACTTGTTCCGGAAATTACAGAGCACTTGAAGTCCAACATATATGTTACAGAATCATTACTCAACGTGAAATTTAAGATAGAACAGAAAAATGGTTGTTTTCTTATTAGTTGTTGAACAATGTTGCCACGCTCACATCGCATTTTTTTGTGAAGAGAATCCCAACTCTGCTATTTGTTCTTTTATGAGTGCACAATAAGGTTCGCTAGGTGGCAACATCCTTTCATCAAATCCATCATCAGAGACAATTCGAGGACTAAGTATTGAAATTGATCGCCACCTGAACTAAATCAAGAATATCAATCCTCCCATCCTGGTTGACATCAGTTCTTTCGTGGCCTGACACTTCTCCAGGGACCTTATGAAAGTCGCTGGCAACAAAGCCCAGGTCCGTGACATCAATAATCTGGTCCTGGTCAATGTTAAACGGACTGCACTCAATATCATCTCCATCAGTGTAGGCATCGCAATCATTGTTAAATGTGTCTGCGCAGTAAGACGGCTGCCAGACCTCAGTAGGAATTCCTGGATTACAGTCTACTCCGCATGAAGCAAGCAGGTCGTCACAATCAGGAGTTCCCGGACACAACTGATCACCTGTAGGCCCGCAGCAATCGCCACCGCCTTGGGCGCTGTAGCCGTCCTGGTCCTCGTCATCACAATCAGGCAAAATGATTCCTCCCGGATAGACATAATCATCGATTATTACAAAGTCCACAGGAACATCTTCGAACCAGACATTGTGAACACTGGGGCCATAAATGACATAATCCAAGTCTACATCATCAATGTAAATATCTGTGCCGTCAGCATACACGTTTGAAGGCGCGTTGATTGTCACTAGTTGAACACCGTCAACTGCCAAGCTAATCCCTCTATACAGGCCGAATTCCTCCAACTCTCCATCCATGTATCTAAGATAGGCAAACTTGCCTGTAAACTCAATGCCATTGTAGGACATGCTTCCCGGCCCGTCATTCACAAGAACAATATCCTGCAGTACCCCGTTGGTTAAACGTATGCCATAACCTCCAGCCGGAGCTAGTATTTCAACCACTGCAGAAGGGTTCTTAGGGACGAGCGCGTAAGTAAAGAGAGGATTCTGCACATTGCTTATTGTACTTGTTGTCCTAAGCATCGCATTGTTTATTGATGTATCAATTTGCAGGGTATCATAGTCAGGATTAAGCCAATATACATCCAAGGACCTTCCCTTCTCATAAATGGAAAAAGCATTTTGGGCAGGCAGTTGTAGGACTGTGGCAGAGCCAGGACTCTGCAGCAACAATGAATAATCATGATCAGCACCATCCTTTTCTATGTCATCCTGCAGTACAAAGTAAGGCTTGCCAGCAAAATCTTTCACCACAAGAATATTCCGTTCAGCCCAATGCACAGGATTGGCATTGCTGCGACTGCACCACAAATCATCATCATTGCACTCGCTCAACCTGGTGTATGCAAAAGTATTGTCGCCAGTCAAGAAATCCGCGGACTGGCTGTAGAAATGCTGGGTAAAATTGCCATCACTACCGCAATTATTTGTCTGATCAATCTGGCCTTTATTGTCTATCAACACTAGATTATGATATTGCGTCATGTAATTCTCAGGATGCGTATCACCGGCAGGACCCTTATCTATAAGGAACCTTGAATCACCTTCATACAAAGTAATCTGGTTCTTGTCAGCCTGATTGTGACCTCCAGGAAACTTGCCGTTCGGGTAGAACTCGAACATCACGTCGTCACTCTCGACATCATCCTGCCAGCCAGTCCTGAAAACATACCAACCGAGCTCAGGGAAAGCATGCGATTGCTTCAGGTATGTGGCCGGATTTTCCAAAGGCAACGAAGAATCGTGCCATAGAATCATGGAAAGCAAGTCTGTATTGAACTGCCATGGAATCAATCCGTATTCGCCGAACACATGCACCCATATCCAATTTGACAGCTTAGCCTCAGGAGAACCCGGCATCTTGTGCATTATCCACTCAAGCATTGTATTATGAAACAACGCAACCGTAAAATCCGCGCTGTTGAGATTATTAGTGTAATCAGCCCTTTCCGGCAAGACATTGTATGCATGCCACATGATCTGGTTCCTCAGTTCAGGATACTCATCAAAATAAGAATAACCGTCATATCTTTCGCGGGCTTCAAAGTAATAGATGAGATGCCTCAGCGACCACATACTATACAATGAACC
>JAFGHY010000071.1 GCA_016929855.1 Candidatus Woesearchaeota archaeon
ACGTACAAGTGCAAGATGAGATTCTTCAACAAGTATGCCAAGAAGTATAAAGTGTAGGTTCCATGCAATACATACTGAAACAAGATTCCTCTGCATCACATAATTTATTCTTGCTCGTCAGACTTTTCTCTCAAACTCCACTATCCACGTCACTATCGCTGCAACAAGCGTTATTCCGACGAGCCAGCTGATGAACATCTTCTCGAATTCAATCCAGCCGAACCTGACAAGATAGTAGACTCCTGCAATCATCCCCAGAGCTATAGGGATTGGCACTAGCTTCTTGAGCATTATGCGTCGGCGTTTCTCTTCTTTCTCTTTCTTCTGCCTGATCTGCTTTTCCTGGATGTTGTATCGTACAAAGTTCTCCCATTCTTCCTCGTTCAGCTTTCTTGTCGTAGCCATTTTTTCCTCAATAATATTCTTCAACATTGAATCCTGTTGTCAGGATTTTTTGATGCTCTTGAAAACTCTAAACCCTCCTTGTTTTCCCAGTGTTTCCACGTTACCGAAGAGTTCCTTCATCTTTTCCATCACTACTTTCCCTCCTTTTGTATAACGGTAAACCAGCTGAAGGTTTCCTCCTTCATTAAGGTGCGCGAATGACTGGTCAATGAAGTCAAAGACAACCTTTCTTCCTGCAACGTATGGGGGGTTCGTGAGTATGCAGTCATAATTCTTTGTGTTGTACCTGAAAACGTTCTTCCACATTACATTGCATTCTACCTTATTCAAACTGCAGTTCTTCTTGCTGCAGAACACTGCGCGCTCATTCACGTCGGACATGTCGACTTCAAGGTCCGGGTTCAAAAGCTTCACAGCGATGCCTACCACACCATAACCGCATCCAAGGTCGAGCATTGCTCCCTTCTCTGGAAGCTGTACGTATTCAATCAGTGCTTTCGTGCCGTTGTCCAGCTTCTTGACTGAAAAGATGCCGCTGCACGAATAGAAGTCAAATGTTATGCGTTTTGTCCTTGCAGTATGCAATTCAAGTTTTATTGGCGCGCTGGTATCTGGGTCATAGTAGTGCGGCATGAAATTGGGTTGTTGCAATATATTTAAATAATTGTCCATCCAGCACATATCATGGTCGAAATCCCTGCCAAGGCCAAGGAGATAGTCGAATCCAACCGTTGTTGTTTCTGCACAATACGTGACGGCAACAAGCCTCATCCGATAGCTCTGGTGCACGTAAGGGTTGTCGGTAGCCAGCTTGTACTGACCGACAATTACATGAAGGTCACGCCAGTTAATCTCAAGAGCAATCCTAACTGCGCCTTGCTCGTATTCGGGCAGGAGGAGGAATGCTACCGCATAGAAGGAACTGGCAAGTACTATTCTCAAGGCAAATGGGTTGATATTGTCAAGAACATCAAGGAGACTGATACAGAGCCAAGGAAAGGTGCCATCCTGATGAATGTTGAGAGCGTTACAAAACTTGCGTGACTATTTCTTATGAAAATCTGTTGAGTGCATTGCCGCCTGGCGAGCCTCATGTGTGTCTCATGATAGGACATATGACATTGTTGGCGAGCTTGTTCAAGGAATAAATGATGTGAGCGTGACAATGCATTTTTCAGTATTGAACTAGCACATTACAAAACACATAATATTTTTAAACGAAGCGCGACTCACGACAGGATATGCAAGCTTACAAGAAGAAAGACACCCAGAAGAGGAATCAAATCGTTATAGGCATATTTTTTGTTTTTCTCATGGTGTTTTCCATACTTGGAGTCAGTGTTGGCAACCGCAGCCAAAATGGAAGGATGAAGTACGGTGACGTAGAGATAACCCCCACAAATTACGGTTATTGGGAAGTCAAGGCAAAGGTTGACGGCTCTGAGATTGTGGAACCGGTGAATTTCCTGCCTTTGGAAACTATGGATATTGACCTGCCTGACAATTTCAAGCAGGAGGTGTTGGACAAGCAGAGTGTGATCATTACTTTTGATCCTGGAATGGACCCTGGTTCCTTGCAGTACGTGACCGAAATAAGACTGTATTTCAACACGATATATGATGTTGTGGCAGTGCCGGGAATCACTTTGGAATCTGAAGACTACGAGTTCCCCGTCCTTGACTGCTCAAACAGCACAGCTTTCCAGCCTGCTCTTGTTTTCGAGCCTGCAGAGATATTCGAATTTGAGAGTGTCGGCACGTGCCTCAAGTTCAAAGGCAATGCTGTTGACTTCGCGAAAGTTAGGGATAGAATTCTTTATGAGTATCTAGGTGTTTTCGATGAGGAATGAAGCAGTTATATCCAATTTCTGGTAAATTCAGATAGCACAGTTAAAATTATTGAATTCTCGAAATATTTATATAATAACCTATAAATAAATTATTAATAGCATGTACTTAAATGATTGTTAAGGAGGTTAGGATAATGGCATGGAAAATTTTTGGTAGAGGGCGAGGTGCTGCCACAGACGCTGCCACACTTGTCACAGGCAGAGCTGGCGTAAAGAACGTTCAAGCAAAAGGAAGTTCGGGCATGAGCGCAAATGCTGTGACATCATCAAGAATTCTAACTCATTCTTATGATAGGGAAGAAGCATTGGGTAGGCAAATTGAAACAAAAAGCAAAGAAGCTCAGAGGCACATAGCTGCATACAATCGTGCTCTTGCAAAGAGTGCTTTAGGACAGAGGGTTGAGGACGCAAAGAGGGACCTTCGGAGATATTCTCAAAATGTTGCTGCAGTAGTTAGTGTCTTCCAGGACAATAAATACATCTTTGACAGTCTGCAAAATTATTTAGGTCAAAAGGCTGCAGCTACAAACGCAAAGGATGAAATTTCCAAGCTTATTGCTGCTATGGAAGAAGCATTGAATAAGCTTATTGCAACCACTTTGAGTGGTGAGAGTTATGACGTGATTCGAAATCAAAAGATTTTGGTTCTTGAGCAGGAGCAGATCAATTCTGTTGCTAACCTTCACAGCACAGACAGGAATTCTGCAATCCAGCAATTCAGAGCCCAGATTGAAATGCTGAAGCAAAGCCTAAACAGCCGAATGATTACAGACTCATGGTATAACAGTATCATCAGAGATCTTGCGTCAAACTTCAACAAGCTCCTGGCAAATCTTGTTATCGTAGCTAGACTGGCAAGACAAGATTACGCTGTTGATACAAGAATCTTTTCAAGAATGAATTCAGAATTGAGCGTGGTTATTGAGGATTACTTCAAGAACTGGGAAGCGATAAGCGCTTTAGTCGATATGCAGAGAACTATTCATGGCAAAATTCATGACATGGGTATTATTGCAGGTCTTGGCGACCAGACAAAACGGTCCTTGTTGCAGGAAACTGAAAAGCACACAACCAGAATAGCGCAGAGTATTGCTAAACTCAAAAGCTCTTAGTTATTTGACCAAGAATTTTTTTATTTCTTCTCCATAGAATAAAGAGTCTTCTAGAATTTTCTAT
>JAFGHY010000072.1 GCA_016929855.1 Candidatus Woesearchaeota archaeon
ATCATTCTTGCGATATTCCTTGCGTGGCTTAAGCTCTACCGTCGCAACATCTTCACACACAATATCACTGAAATACTCATCTATAGCGGGATTGCTGTCATACTGTCAAACATTTTCAACCTCTTTTGGGCGAGCATGTTGCTTGTGGCGATTATCATCTATGATATGATTGCCGTCTGGAAGTCAGGCCACATGGTTGGTCTTGCGAAGTTCCAGCATTCGAGCGGTGTGTTTGCAGGCTTGGCGATTCCTTATTCTAATGAAGGGATCTTCTCAGGCATCAGTAGAGGCAGGAAAAGCAAGCTTGGCAGGAAGGACAGGCACGTGCACGTCAAGCACGAATCTGGAAAGACAACAAAGCTCAAGATTCCCAAGCCTCCTGTTGCTGGGGACGCGGGCTCATTGACCGGGCCCAGAACCGCTATCCTTGGTGGCGGCGATATCGCTTTCCCTTTGATATTCAGCGGTGAAGCAATGCTTTTCCTTGTGAAGCAGGGCATTAGCCAGCCCCCGGCATTCTTGTTCACACTCATTATCACGTTCTTTTCAGCACTGGCATTGCTGTTGTTGTTTATATACTCAAAACCCGACAGGTTCTATCCTGCGATGCCTTTTATTGGTGCAGGGTGCTTTGTTGGGTTGGGGTTGGTGTATTTGCTTGCAGTAGTGTTTTAGTGTTTCCTGTACAACAATAATTAAATAATAATTATTAAACAACATTTCAAAAGACTTAAACACAGGAGTGATGTTGCATGGGAGATGATATTGGAGCTGATGTTAAAGCAGCAATAGTAGAGAGACAGGTTGATGGTACTAATGGTGCTGATAGTGCACCTTCAGATGAAGGTTTAGTGATGGAAATTAGCCGGGGTCCTAAGCAGGTTCGTGTGGGCGAGGATTATTGTACTGGAGGACCTTAAGCAGGCATGAGGTTATTGTGGAGAAGACTGACAGCGCAGGAGCGTTTGGTAGGATTTAATCCTCCTGATGTGAGCCCTGCTCAAAGAACAGCCCACATTGTTGCTGAAGGTTGTTTTCGAGGGAATCCTTATATGATTGTGGTGCAATATCATTTCAGCTACAATCAGCCCTAGTCCTTCAGAATTCTCTTTTCTTTCTTTCGGAAACTATAAAAACCAGCTTTTTCAAATGTTCTAATATAGCTTGAAGTATAAAAGTGGTGCATTTAGGTTGAGGCAAATTAAGATAGAGGTGAGTGTTTGTACGATGTGATTACTGTTGGCAGTGCGACTATGGACGTGTTCGCAGATACTGAGTCCGAGCTCATAAGCATAACGACCTTGCATAGCAAGGAATCGATGATTGCATATCCATTAGGCAGCAAGATTTTGATTGAGAAGCTGAAGTTTGACATTGGAGGAGGAGGCACGAACAGTGCAGTGTGCTTCTCAAAGCTGGGTCTTGCCGTGGCGTATGCCGGCGCCCTGGGAAATGATGCGAACGGGAATGAGGTGATCCGCAGGCTTCACAGGGAGCAGGTCGACTTCATCGGTCAGCGCGTCTCAACTCCTACAAATTATTCTGTTATTCTTGACAGCATAGAGTCTGACCGCACAATTCTTGTTTTTAAGGGCGCATCAAAGAAAATGTCCGGCTTGAAGCTCTCAGAGCCTTATCCTAAATGGGTTTACGCGTCTGCATTGATGGGAAAGTCCCTCTCAACATTGCTCAGGCTGGCAAGGACGTTCAAGAAAAAGAATATCAAGTTTGCTTTCAATCCCAGCAATTATGTGATTTCGAATGAAAAATCTGCTGTCAAGAAACTGGCAGGACTTGCTCATGTTATTTCGTTAAACAGTGAGGAGGCAAAGCTGCTTGTTGAAAAAACTGATATTAAGAGCCAACTGCATGCCTTGCACAGGCTCGGGAGTGCTGTTTCTGTGATCACGATGGGAGCGAAAGGTGCTGCTGCCTTTGATGGGAAAGAGTATTATTGTATGGCGCCTAGGAAGGGACTGAAGATCAGGGAGACTACTGGTGCGGGTGACGCGTTCGGTTCGACCTTTGTTTTCGCGTTAATCAAAGGATACTTTGTCAAGAAAGCGTTGCATATGGCAATGCTTAATGCAGAGAGTGTCATTAGCAGGGTTGGCGCAAAGAACGGCCTCATGACTTTTGAGGAACTAACAAGAGCTTACGAGAAAGACAATGGAAGAAAGAGATATTGTAAACTGGATTAACCAGCAGCTTCAGAAAGGAAGGAAGCTCAGAGAGATTCGAGAAGAGCTTGTTTCAACGGGCATAAATCCTTCATTGATCAATCATTGCATCAACCAGAATATGGAGCAGATAGGCGTCAGGCCAGTTGACAGTGTGACATTATCTAGAAAGAGAATCATGAGGGGTAAGAGCTTTCATGTCAAATGGAGGTATGTTGTTTTTGTTCTGGTCCTGATATTCTTGTACCTTGCCTTTTCTAATGTCTATATCTTCAAGATTTCAAATGTTGCTTATCATTTCACGTTCCCAGCAGAGACGCAGTACCCTATCGATTTGGAGTCTCAAATCCAGCAGGCTGGAGAATGTGACAATGTTCGTTTGGATTACTTCAAGGACTTGTTCAGTGACTTGGATTTTGAGGCTTACTTGTACAGATGTCCTGGCAGGAGCGCTGCACTGAAGGCAAAGGTTTATCTCGGTATGGGAGATTACTCCCCTAACTCTCTGGAGCTTCACTGCCTTAAGCTATCGCAGCTTATGTCCTTGAGGATCAGGGCCAGTATGGTTGAGAATGTCGATACTTATTTTGATGCAGGAAACACAGACCCCACCTCTTTCATTGTCGCACAGAGAGAGTTCCTTTCTGCAATTGACGGCTATATGCTCAGCGAAGTGGAAGTTTCATATTTTAAACTGTCACAGAATCTTGGCAATGTTCCTGTATATCAGTGCGATAACGTGTTCTGGAAGCCTCGTAGAGTGACAACGTTCGATAAGCTTGAAGAGTTGCGAGTCTCTGTGATTGATCCCATATGATATGGGCCATATATAATAATCTCTATATTTTCCTGTTGTTATTTTCCTGCTGTACTTTAAATAGCCTTATAGTCTGAATAGTCCTGTTGTATTGTGAAGTTCAATTCCCAAAAATTTATAAACATGCCGAACCTAGGCTATACAAGAGGTGAGAGTATCAAGAAAATTCAGAATATCCTTGTGGATGGCAGGGCTATGTTCCTGTCATACGATCATGGCATGGAGCATGGTCCAAAAGATTTCAGTCTTCAGAGCGTTGACCCTCATTTTGCTTTGAACATGGCTTTGGAAGGAGGATATTCAGGGATTATTCTGCATGCAGGTGTTGCTTCCAAGTACTATACCGGTCATTACACTGAAGTGCCTTTGATAGTCAAACTTAACGGCAAGACTAACATAACCAGCATCAATCCAATGGCAAAGCAGGTGTGCACAGTGGAACGTGCTTTGAAGATTGGTGCTAGCGCTGTCGGCTACACTATCTATGACGGCAGTCCGAACGAGCCTGAGATGTTCCAGGAGTTCAGCAGGATTGTTGACACCGCGCACGACTATGGCTTGCCTGTGATTGTTTGGATGTATCCGCGTGGACCGAACGTCAGTGATGAACTGAACGATGACCTTCTGGCTTATAGCGCAAGAATCGCCCTCGAGCTCGGCGCTGATATTGTTAAACTGAAGTACAATCATAATCAGGAAGCATTCAAGTGGATCGTGAAGTGTGCCGGAAGGTGCAAGACTGTTGTCAGCGAGCCAAATGTCGTAGATGACGTGCACCTCATCAATACAGTATACCATGCCATGAGGACTGGAGTGACTGGTTTTGCTTTTTCAAGGAACCTTTGGAATCACCCGCGTCCTTTCAGCTTGAGCAAGGCCTTGCATGACATCATCTTCAAGAACAAGAATCCCGAGCAGGTAAAGAGCTACCTGAATGAAGGATTGTAAAAAATCAGTCATTCAGCTTCCTTTATTTTTTTCATGGCGATTCATTATGAATGTCACAAAAGATTTTCTGTACTTGTCCGCTATGCTTGAGCTTCTATGTCTCACTCCTGTATGCAAGTGCATTTTTTTCTGTATTACTTCAGATAATGTTCCTGTCCTGGAAATATTATTTCAGGAAATCAGGGGATAACAAAATCACTTTTCCAATACAACTATTGCAATATATTTTTAGCGATGGATATGTTTTCTAGAAATCCCCAAGCCCTTTCTGGTTCTTGCTTTTTGTCAGCTTTTTCGGAGGCTCGATTTTCTTCCAGGTGAATCCCCAGTTCTCGAGCATTGTTTTAGCATTGGATGTTATGGCCGGACTGGCCATGATTCCCCGCACCTGGTCGATTCCTTTGCTTGACTTGATCTTCTCGACGTACCTGCGAAGCTGGTCTACTGCGCTGAAGTCAGCATTGTAGCGTTTGCATTCGATGATTGTCAGCACGCCGTTTGTGTCATATCCGAAAACGTCTATGAAGCCGTAT
Source organism: Candidatus Woesearchaeota archaeon (assembly GCA_016929855.1). Taxonomy (GTDB): domain Archaea; phylum Nanobdellota; class Nanobdellia; order Woesearchaeales; family JAHJEM01; genus JAFGHY01. The sequence continues at coordinate 4,479 of JAFGHY010000072.1, forward strand.
TTTGTGTGCTCTTCCCTGCTTAATGGAGTGAATCCTGGCTCTACCATTTCAGGATTGGCGTAGAGGAAGTCAGACATGTCTTTTTCGTTGCCTGCCAGCTGTATCTTTGCTTCATCCTTGAGCATAGGGGTTTCTAAGAAGTGTATCTGTCTGAGTTCTGCACGAAGATGCTCTTTCTGCCTGATGTTCTCGCTCTTAAGGTATGCCACTTCCCCGTCTTTCACGATTTTGTGCACTGTTGTGGGCTTCATGTAATTTACTGGAGAGCTTCCTGTCACCTGATGTACCAGAAGGGTTGAGTCCGGCTTTATGATGAAGATCCTGTCTCCTTCTTCGAGGTGAGTCTTTGCTCTGCCTTCATATTGTATTGTGCACCTGCTGGAAAATATCACTGTCCGTCTTTCCTTGATTGCCTGCTCTATATCCTCAATGCTGACCATGATCTCTGGAATGAATTGGGATTTTATAAAATTTGGTTTTGTATTCAAAACATATAAAAACCCATAGGTCCAGTTTGTCATTGATGGGTATTTTCAATCACAGGCCTAGGGAACTGAAGATCGTCATAAATGACCAGAAGATTGA
>JAFGHY010000073.1 GCA_016929855.1 Candidatus Woesearchaeota archaeon
CAATACCTTTTTTCCCAATGAAATCCACCTCGTTCTTGTGCCAGTTGCGCAGGCCGATTATAATGACTTTCTTGGGTTCCAGGATCCCTTCCTCAATCAGGCTTCTCAGATAATCCTCGTGCGTAGGAGGAACAAAATGGTTTTCGCAATCCGGATGAGCGTCGAAAACAAGCAGACCAGCTCCAGGATTATTGGATGCAAAAGCCTTGAAGGCGCTGAAAGTTATGGAATGGTCCCCGCCCAAAAGTATGGCGGGGTCTGCGACCTTTTTTAGTCTTTCAAATATTGCCTGGTGTGAATCCTCGACATTAGTGTTGTCGACCTTGACTTCGGCGAACTCAAACTCTGCTGTCCGTCCGGACTCATTGGCGAACAGCTCGCCCAACTGCGCGCAAATCCGGTCAGGACCCTTCTCCAACCCCTTGCTCTTGCTGAGAGCACTCGCCGAAAAAGGCACTTTGATGATTTTCATGCTAGCAGAAAAATGAACCTGTTTTAATAGGTTATCATGCGACTTTCTCTTCATTTCCAGTCCATAATCTTGCCACCTCTTCTTGTCATCCCTAACTTGTCACCTGCTGGCTTTCAGCCAGGTTTTGCCAGCCTTTGGCTGGCCTACGCCAAAATGCAATCCCATGAACCTACACGACAACCGAATCAGCAGAATGACCTGCAATTGCATTTTGGAATAATCCCTTTGCTATGCAAAGGGAAGAATAACTGTACAGACAAGATAGAAAGTCTGGACAAAAAAACAGAATACAATATCTCAGTAAAACAACCACAATTCACTTTTTCCTTGAGAACTTCTTCTTCAGCCCTTGCAATTTGGGACACTTAACAAGGACTTCACCAGTCATCTCCTGGGGAATCGAAATTTTCATCAACTGCAGGATTGTCGGAGCTATGTCGCCGAGCTTGCCGTCCTTCAACGTACAATGCCTGTGATGCTCGCTGACCAGGCAGAAAGGGACAAGATTCGTCGTGTGGGCTGTCAGTATATCACCCTTGCTGTCAAGCATCTCCTCAGCATTACCGTGGTCTGCAGTTATGAGAGTAATGTTTTTCTTATTGGCTTCCACGAGCATGCCGACGCACTTGTCGACAGTCTCTACAGCCTTCACTGTCGCGGGAATACTGCCTGTGTGGCCGACCATGTCGCAGTTGGCTAAATTCACGACACAAAAGTCATGGTTGTTCAACTCCTTCAACAGCTTCTCAGTAATCAGGTCTGCACTCATCTCAGGAGTCTTGTCGTACGTAGCCACCTTCGGAGACGGGATGATCTCCCTATCTTCCTTGTCCACCTTGTCCTCCTTCAAGCCATTCAGGAAGTAAGTCACGTGCGCGTACTTCTCAGTTTCCGCAATATGGAACTGCCTCTTGCCGTTCTGCGCCAGCACTTCACTTAACGTGTTCTTAATCTTCATGTCAGGAAACACAACAGGACCTTTCAAGTCTCTGTCATAATGCGTCATGCACACGTAATAAAGGTCAGGCACCTTTTTCCTGGGAAACTGCGTGAATTCCTTGTCCAAGAAAGCATGCGTTATCTCCCGCGCCCTGTCAGGGCGAAAGTTGAAGAAAATCAGGGCGTCATGAGGGCCGACGGCACCCTCTTTTTCCAAGCACACTGTTGGAGTGACGAACTCATCAGTCTCGCTCCTGGCGTAAGCCTTCTCCAAAGCTTCCATGTGGTCCTTGGCATTGTAACCCTCTCTGGTAGTCAGTGCCTTGTACGCGAGCTCCTCACGATCCCATCTGTTGTCCCTGTCCATGGCAAAATACCTGCCCATGACAGTAGCAATCTTTGCAGGACTCCGGATAGCCTTAATCCTCTTGTCCACCACTACCAAGTATTTCTTGGCACTCTTCGGTGGAGTGTCCCTGCCGTCAGTTATCGCGTGAAGGTAAATATTCTTTATCTTGTGCTGTTTCATCAATTCCAGCAATGCAAACAGGTGGTCATTATGGCTGTGCACTCCTGCATCGTTAAATAAACCCATGATGTGCATGTCAGAACCGTGATGCTGGACGTGCCTTATTGCGTTCATCAACGCGTGCTCTGTGAAGAAAGTACGGTCGTCGATGGCACGGTAGATCCTCATGATATCCTGAAGGACAATCCTGCCAGCTCCAATGTTGAGATGCCCGACCTCGCTGTTGCCCATGAAACCCCTGGGCAGTCCGACAGCCTCCCCGCTGGCCTTCAGTTTGGAGAAAGGATAATGGCTGAACAGCCTGTCAAGATTAGGAGTCTTCGCCTGGGCTATCGCATTGCCCACAATCTCATCCCTCAAGCCGAAGCCATCCATTATTATGAGCAGAACAGTCATGCTTACATTTGTCATGACAGGGGTTTTTATATTTTGCGAAAATACTACAACCCTACGAGTCCGGGATTTACCAGCAAAGCTATTCCCAACAACAGCATAATAACACCTCCAATGAATTTTATCAACGCCATTGTTTCTTTCTTTATTTGCTTGCCCTTGAAAGTATAACCAAAAATGGTTATTATCACAACCAAAGGAAGTACATAAACAAGGTTATACAAGAACAAATACGCGTAGTGTGCCAACCCCGACCTGCCCGCAAGTATGCCCGTATAAATTATTGGAAACCCTGCAGTACACGGCAGTTCAACCAGCGAAGAAAACACTGCCAGTACAATAGAAGATCCAATAAGAGTCATCATTGAACCTTTCTTGACTTTTGCGGCCAGATTCTGAATCCTCTTTTTCAAAGGACCAACATGCTTATCCTGAACCATCAATGTTATTCCTTTTCTGTAAAAGAAAAATTCTTTGCAATTAATTAGTCCTGCAATTACTGCAATAGCTCCTATAGCAATCCGAAACGGGTCGATAAATCCTATGTACTTGAATATATTCAGCCAAGCC
>JAFGHY010000074.1 GCA_016929855.1 Candidatus Woesearchaeota archaeon
GCTGAAATCTTTCCGTTGTTAACAGGAGGAAGTAAGCGGCTGGAGACTGAACTTCCGTTCCTTGAGGCATTGTTTGATAAGCATTTAGTGCAGAGGGTATTCGATTCATGTGCAGGCACAGGCCTGACTGCTAATGCGCTTGCACAACGAGGATATTCTGTGGTTGCAAATGAGTTTGACTCGGCTTTCAGGACAAGGATGGTATCTGCATATCCTGAACTTCCTGTTACTGACTTCGACTGGAGGGATATTCCTTCTGATATGTTCTGCTGGTATCATGCTGTCCTGAATCTTGGAAATTCCATCACCTATATGTTCACGCAGGAAGACCGTGAAAGGGCATTATCAAATTTCGCAGGCTTGTTGCAGAAGGGTGGTGTCCTGGTTCTTGACAGGCGCAACTATGAGAGGATGTACAGGTTGAGGGATTCAATACTAAAGAATCCATTGAGAAATTTTCCTTACAAACGTAAAGTGAACTACTGCGGCACCGAAGTCAGCGGCTATCCTGTTGTGATTGAACCTGATTTAGTTGTCATGGAGTATCTTCATCATGCCACAGGAAAGAGGCACCGTTTGGAATTGTTTCCTTTGACTGACAGAGATGTCAGGTCTTGCATACAGAATTCAGGACTTCAATTGGAGAGTATCTGCGGTGATTATGAGGATTCTGCAGCAGAGGATTCAGATTTCTTTCAGTATATTGCAGTAAAGCCTTGATTCAACCGCAAAACTTAAATAAGATTTTTATAGTTAATGTCAATCATACCGTTGAAATGAGTTCTAACCTTGTGTTATTGCTTGTTTTATTGTGTAGATAATCATGTGAGTAATTAAATTGGAGTTGATAATATGCCAGTAAAGAAAGGAGATAAGGTTTCAGTGGAATACACTGGGAAGTTGGATGACGGCAAGGTCTTTGACAGCACTGAAAAATCAGGCAAGCCTCTGGAGTTCGAGGCAGGCGGCGGTTTTGTAATCAAAGGTTTTGACGAGGCGGTCATCGGGATGAAAGTTGGTGAGGAAAAGGACATCAAGATTACGCCTGACAAGGGTTACGGCGAGGTCAGGTCTGAGTTGAGGCAGAAAGTGCCGAAGGCGCAGCTGCCGACTGACAAGAAAATTCAGGTAGGAATGTTTCTCCTTGCTACATTACCAAACAGCCAGCAATTTCCAGTCAAGGTTATCGAGATTGGCGATAATGAGGTCACGCTGGATTTGAACCATCCGCTGGCAGGACGCAGCCTGAACTTCAAATTGAAAGTTGTCAAGATTGAAGCGGGCACTGCTTCTGAGAAGAAGAAAGATAAAAAAGAATAAAAATATTTTTTTTGCTATTTCTTTTTGTTATGTTTCTGTGGTTTTTCAGCATCGTCGTGTTTGCTTTTCCTGCCTTTTTTCTTCTTGAGCTTCCACACGACAAGCAACACCACAACCGCAAGCAGGATCCACTTCCATGGGAACCCTCCAGTTTCTCCTGAGCTGAATGTTGTGCCGTCAGCAGTTATCAAGTCAGCCCCTTCCTCGTAGTCAAGGAATTCCTCATCATACTCATAGACATAATCTTCCTCATCTGCCAACTGGTCTTTCGTGTCCCAGTAAGGTATGTCATCATCAAGGGTCTGGGTCATAACGTTTTCGTTTGGGTTGTGATCCCCGATGATTCCGAAGTCGTGCTCGACATAGTATCCCTGCTCGACAGGTGTGAATCCTGCATCTTCAAAGTCAGCTACAGAGAATTCAAGCTTGCTCGTGTGCTGGATTCCTGCAGGTTCAATGACTATGTCGGCGTCGTTCTCCCATCCCGGCACGTAGAAGAATGTCATGCCGTCTATGTTGTCCAGTCTGACCTCGTAGTTGTATTCAGGATTGCCGTTGAAAGTGACTTTTGCGGTGAAGTATGGCCATTTGCTGTCTGTCTTAATGAAATTGCCTGGTGCCTTGACAGTGTTTTCACGCTTCGGCCTCTGGTAGTTTGCGGAGTAGCCCGGCTCTTCGTTGGCCTGGCGTATCATCCATGGTTTGTTCAGGCCTGTCTCGTTTGCGTAGTCTATCTTTGGCTCGTTGAAATCCACTACATTGTCGTGGTCGTAGTTCTGCCAGCTCTCTTTGGGCTCCCATTTCCCTGTACCGTTGGTCTTGTCGTTGAAGAACCCATTTTCGATGTAGGCCGCGTCTATCTGCGCCACCTGGTCTGGGAATTTCTGTTTAACAGCCGTGTAGACCACATACATGCTCTGCCTGTAGTCCTTGATTATGTTCCACAAGTCCATGAATTGAATTTCCACTTGGTCGTCGTCTTTTGGGTCGACAAGGTCGAGGAATGTCGCGGCAATAGCCAGCTCCTCATCACGTCCGTACTTCTGCCAGGTCTTGATTTTTTTGTCCAGGGTTCCCCAGCTCGCATAGTTCTTCCAGTCTGCTTCTCCGTAATGCTTGGCTATCATCAACGGCATGAATTCTGCAAAGCCTTCGCAGAAGCTGTCTGCTGTGTTGGGGTTTGAGTACCCCATGTGATTTATTTCAGGGACAGCTGAAGGGTTCGGTGGCTGAGGCCATTTTCCATAATTATTGTATTGTATGAAATGGCTGAACTCATGCCACTCCCTGTTCCTTGGCCTGTTGGAGTTGTTCTTGTCGCTGTCATGCTCCATTATCACTATCCTGGAATTGCTGTGGGCTGGACTGAAGTGTGTGCTGCCTGCTCCGGCTACGAACAGGAACACATCCATTGGCATCTTGTATTTCATATCAACTTTGAGCACGTCCCTGTAATACTCGTAGACCCGTGTCATCTCATAGTATGAAATTCCCCAGTCGTCCATCTGGCTCAGGTCGCTTGGCTCTCCTCCATAGCTGGCTGCAGGAAGTCCTTCTGTCAGCTGGAAGTTCTGGGTCAGGTCTGCTTCGCTGTTAAGCTTGAACTTCTTGTAGAAGTACACTGGCTTATTATTCCATTTGTAGATGAATTTTGTCTCATTGTCTTTCGGGTCTGTGTAAGTCAGTTTGACATACAGTTTTCCTTCCCTGCAGATTTCCAGAGGATTGTTGATCTCCAGCTCTTTTATGGTGAAACTGTACCTTCCGTTCTCGTCGAGATATTTTGATTTTTTCTTGCTCCCGCATATTAGCGTGACTTTCGCATTTTTTATCGGATGGCCTTCTGCATCTGTGACTTGTCCTGACACTCCTTTACTTTCTATACTGCCTGAGTTCCTTGATGTGATTCCTGTCCTTGTCTGGAACTGTGCGACTTTACTCTGGAGGTATTGTTCAGCGCATGCCTGCCTGTCTGGTGAGTCCATGCACATGCCTGATGTTTTCGCGTAGCTTATCGCCTGGCTTTCATAGCTTCCCCCGCTTGCGACATAAGCGAGCATGTAGCATTCTGCGAGTCCGCCTGTTTTGATTTTGCTGCTGACTCCTGGGATTCGTCTGATCCACTGGATCCATCTTTTCTTCTCGTCGGCAGCTTTTATTGCATAAGTCACTGCATCAGAGTCATCATAGTTGTTCAGTGCGCATTGAGCTGTAGCAAGGTAAGCGTTGCCTCTGTCCCTGAAGTTCTTGAAGCATTCTGATGCTCCTTCATAGTCTTTTGCCGCGCACAGGTTCATGCAGGTCTGTTCGCCTGCTGTGTCTATGGCTCCAGAGTCTGCGGCAAGTGCTGTGCTGGTGCTGATAACTGTTATTGTCAATACTATTACAATTAGAATTAATGCTTTTGATTTGTTCATCTTACCACCCCGGCAATAATAGAATTCACGGCGTGATTTTTAAAGTTTGCTGAAATTTTGTAAGAATTAAAAATAAGACAAAAAGGCTTTGCATAATGCTCATTCATCTTCGTCGTCATCAGGATCGTACGTTGCGTCGTCATCATCCCAACTCATCTTGCTTCCCTCCTTGGTGTTGTCAGAATTGTTGTAGAATAAAAAAGGCTAAAAAGTGGCTTGCAGCAGAATGTTCTGCTCGCAGTTTACATGACTATTTCTTCTTCTTTGCTGCTTTCTTCTTCTTAGCTGCCATGGATAATCACCTCCTGGTTAATTGTGAGAATATGAAGATTTTTGGAAGGATTTGTAATTGTGTGTCGTTCCATTGATTTTTGTTTTGTAATTTTTATGACCTCTTGGATTGAGTTATTAGGACGGGATTCTGGATTTTTTTATTTTTAAATATTCTTAAAATGATGTCTTTATAAATAAAAACATGATGTGCACGGGTCGGCTTGGTTGGCTTCAGCAGCCAATATAATTGCGTTTAACGTTTTTACGTCTTTTCTAGATTATGAATATGTTTAGCCATTGCGGGTGGTGAGCATTGACTAATGCAAGGAACAAAATGAAATCCAGTATCAAATGCAGGGCTATCACGAAGTTCAATGAGTGGGTCTTCTTGAAAGCATAGCCCTGGAACAATGCGAATAGGTAGATCATGAAGAATCCCCAGTCTGTGAATCCGAGCTCGTAGAGGAAGGATGTGAACAATATAGACATGACAGCATTTGCTGTCCAGAAGTTAAAGTATTTGTCCAGCGTGCCGAAGACACTGCTGACAAAGTACAGCTCGTCCCATATTCCGAGGAAGATGCATGCGAGAAATAGTTTGATGAGGCTGTGCGCGTCAGCCGGCACCATCCAGTTTGCCCATGCCCCGGTATTGCTGAAGTAAAAGGGTATTATCAGGTAGCCCAGCACTATCATCAATATTATGTACGTCGCTTCCCGCCTGCGCCATTTCCTTCCCATCCTGAACCTGAATTGTATGTGGTTGACCTTGAAGTGCTTTCTCTGTACGAAGTAAGGGAGGATGAGTGCGAAGAACAGCAGGCTTCCCATCTGCAGGATGTTGGTGTAGCTCAGGTTCGTCGTGATGCGCATCAATCCCAGCACTGCTGTTGTTGCATGTATGAGCAGAAGGTTTTTCCTGTAGTCCTGCCTGCACCAGTAAAGTGTGACTAATGCCAATCCCAATAGTGTCCAGCCTATCGGCTTGTTCTGGAATCCAACCAGCAGGAGAGCTGACAAGCCAAGAAGGAATAGATTGATGTACTCGGCTGTTCGTGGCTGGCTTATCATGATTAGCTGTTCTTGTCACCACCATTTTTATGTGTTTTGATAAATTTTGCAGTTTTTGATGCACCTGTTGAATGTGATCTTGCTCTGGTTGTTTTGTATTTGGTAGGTTCGTATCTTCTTTTTGGCAGAAATGCCGATTGAGTAAATAGTGCCGGATTCTATAGCAAACCATATAAAGTGTAGACCCAAGATATTATTCATGCCCAGCGTCCATATCAATGTGAAGGGGATTGTGCAGGGAGTGAATTTCAGGTATCATGCAAAGGAAGTGGCCTCCAAATTAGGTTTGAAGGGTGTTGTCCGCAACCTCAGTGACGGCAGTGTTGAAGTCATTGCCGAGGGTGTGAAGGATAACCTGCACCAGCTTGTAGAGTGGTGCCATCACGGTCCCGCCCATGCTATTGTAGAATCAGTGAAGGTCAAGCCAATCAGCACTGAGAAGTTCTGGAGTTTCATCAAGAACAGGAAGAGCCATTCGTTCTCCATACTGCACTGAATGCGCTTTCACACATGGCAGTACTGCAGTGAATCAAGGTGGTTCAGATTCCTGCAGGCAGACTTTCCACGTATGCTTTCTTGTCCTCTTCTGTGACTTTCTCGTGTTTAACTACGTAGGAGTGCCTGCAGTACCTGCACCTTATTGTGCCGTTCTGCTTGTAGAATTTTGGTGGCACGTCCTCATTGACTACTCTTGTCACGCAGTTGGTGTTCTGGCACAGCAGGTAAACAAACTTCTGCTTGACTTGTGTGTTGCGGATGATGTTGATCGTTGCGTTCGGGCAGTGGAGCGCAAGCTTCTTGAGGTCCCTTTCTCCAAGCTCATCCAAGTACAGCTTAAGTATAGACTTTCCGGCCCGTCCCCCGAGGTGTGCGGGGATGTAGTCAATCCCGTTCTCTTCAAGCTTAAGGACTTCGACCAGCTCGTCGACTTTGCATCCTTTGATGTGGTCAATGACAACTCCGTTGTCGATGTCTGCAATAATTCTGGTAGGTCTGGTCCCGACTTTTTTTATCCTCCTCAGCCGGTTGTTGCCGTGCTGGAGGTGATGGGAGAGTTTGTCGTCGAAAGTCAGGTATCCTTTGTGGTCCAGCATCTCATACAATAATGCTTTTCTCATGAATATGCCGTTCTCTGCCTGCTGGAAGAACGCCTGGTGCGGGCTGAAGTACACGCCATACTCTATCTCTTCTATTTCGCTGTTGACTGGCAGAGGGTGCATGAGCTTTGCAGCCATGCCTTTGATCTTGTCCAGGTCTATCCTGTACTCCTTCATCATCTTGTTGACCTGGTTGGCTGTAGTGTTCTTCATCCTCTCAAGCTGGGGGCGTGTCATGTAGTATGCCATGACTTTTGACATTACCTCTTTGACAGTGCGTTCCCTGATGACTTTGACGCCTCTTTCTTCAAGGAGGTCAATCAGGTCCTCGGGCATTGCCAGGGCGTCTTCTGCAGCCCAGCGTATTGTGATGTTGCTGAAGTGGCTGAGCGATAGGCTCAGGCTTCGCACTGTGCGGCCGTGAGCCAGGTCTCCTCCGAACCCGATGCTTATGTCGTCAAGTCTCTTGTTGTTTAACAAATAAAGAGTGAAGCAGTCCAGGAGGGATTGTGTTGGGTGTTCGTTTGTCCCGTCACCGCCGTTTATTATTGGTATGCCTGCCACGTCTGCCGCCCATTGTATGCTTCCGTCTTTCGGGTGGCGCATGACTGCAACGTCGAAGTGATTTGCTTCTATCATCTTTATCGTGTCTCTGATTGTCTCTTTCTTTGTGACTGACGTGCTTTCGACTCCTGAGAATCCATGGACGTATCCGTTCAGTTCTTTCATGGCCGTGATGAAGCTTGTCTTAGTGCGTGTGCTAGGCTCATAGAACATGTACGCGAGCTTTCGTGTCTTGAGCTTGTCGTGCATCTCCCATCTTCTGCCTGTGCGCTCCATCTCTCTCATGGCGTATGCCTGTTCGCAGAGGAAGAGAATGTCTTGCTTTGTGAAGTCCATTATTGAGATGATGTCCCTGTTCATCAGGTTTATCTTGTACTTCTGCCTGTTGGCAGTCAATTCCTTCATCTTAAGCACCTCCAGAAATAGTATATTATTGCACTTGATTTTAACGTCATTAAAAAGACTAGAATGCTGTTATATTTTATAAAATTATGTATGCTGGTATAGATAATGGTCGTAATGGTCGTGACGAGGATATCTTGTGAATATTTCGCAGGTTTCTATATTGTGTCAATGATATCCTGCAAAGCCCTTAGATATTCTATACTGAATGCTTCTGTTTCAGCAGGCACTTCTGGCAGCGTGCTTGGATTAAGAAAGCTACCTTGTCTGAAGTACTCATCCTCGCCGTGATGGAGGCCGTTGACGCCTTGGTCTCGAAAGAAGAAGTTAGAATTAATGATAATCAAAACAGGTTCATTTCCGCGAGGATCATATGTTATATTGTATCCTCCGACCCATGCTTCATAGTAGCCTCCTGGCTGATAGTACCTGTTGCCGGAATCCATAAGATAGTTCGTCAGTTCAGTCAATTCTTTGTTGAGTTCAGGAGAACTTGAAGGCAATGAACTTCTGCTGCCATTCACAGGACTGCCGTTGTAAGGGCTGCACGCTCCAAGGATTGCAAGTGCAGAAACAATAAGTAGAGTTCTGAGGCTTTTCATTTTTTCTAGAGAGATTGTCGGTTATTATTTATGCTTTACTGTATTTTTTAGTCCAGCCCCAATTCTCCAACATCAATTCGTCTTTGCTTCCTGTAGTTCTCAATTGCGGGCACTATCCACCTGAATCTCAGCTGGCCTCGCTCTTCCATCTTCTTGATTTGGGTGAAGTCGAACCATTCGACCACAGGGTGTTCGAATGTCACCATTATGTCTCCTCCCAGGATTTTTGTGTCGAACACGAGTGTTGTCCAGCCTTTTGTTTTGTTGAAATCAACATAGACCATGCTTTGCGGTTCTACTTCAAAGCCTGATTCTTCTTTGACCTCGCGTTTCAGTCCGGCAATGATGCTCTCGCCGAGCTCGCATTTCCCTGCGGGAAGGTTGAATTTGCCTTTGTCTTTGCCGTCGCCTTCCTGCACCAAGATATATCTGCCGTTCTTGTGGATTATTCCTGCTACTCCTAGCAGGTATTGCTGGGTTTCTTCTGCCATTATACTGGGTGTTGGAACTGATTCTTTTTATAATTATTGCATATTTTATTTTCTATATTGATAAATATTTTTCAGCAACAATGGCGTGACTGACAGGGGGTTGTCCCTTACGGGGATGTCAGTCACCGGCCATCAGTCACATGCAGTTGATGTTGATGCACTGTTTGTACTGGCTTTCTCTCCTCATTCCCATTCAAAAGCTTTAAAAACACCTCATATTTCCAGAGAACACTATGGCTAAACTAATCCGCGCTTGCGCTTGGAGGCGTCTGGAACGCCCTTATACGCGTAAATCCAAGTACAGGAAGAAATCATTTGTAAGAGCTGTACCTGCTAATAAGATTGTGAAGTTCGAGATGGGCAACACTAAGGCTCAGGACTTCCAGTACAAGTTCTTTCTCATAAGCAAGGAGAATGTCCAGCTGCGGCATAACGCTTTGGAAAGCGTTAGGAAGACCTCTAACAAGATTCTGGAAAAAAAGTGCGGAAAGCTGGGTTATCTGTTCAAGATTCGTGTTTATCCTCATCACATGCTTAGGAATAATCCTTTGGCAGCTGGTGCAGGTGCTGACCGTATGTCTACTGGTATGAAGATGTCATTCGGCAAGGTTGTCGGCATTGCAGCCCAGGTGAAGAAGGGCCAGCCTGTTATCGAGGTCAGGGTTAACAAGGAGAATATCCCTTTTGCAAAAGATGCCATGGACCGGGCAAGAAACAAGATTCCTGGTGCCTACAGTGTCGTGATGGAAGAGGTTAAAGCGAGCGCGCCCAAGGCAAGCTCTTAGAGCGAATGAAGCTCTTTGAGTTACTGCAGGAGCTGCTAGCAAATCAAGGCTGATTGAATCATGCAAACCGTATTGACTTATCTTATTGTCATTCTTCTCATTGTCTTGTCAGGAATATTTTCAGGCCTCACGTTGGGCTTGATGAGCTTGAACAAGTTCGAGCTGAGGCGCAAGGTCAGGATGGGAAATCCTGACGCGAAGAAAATATATCCATTGAGGAAGAAGGGAAATCTTCTTTTGACGACCTTGCTTTTAGGGAATGTCGCTGTCAACGCAATCCTCTCAATTTTTCTTGGGAGTGTCACTGCTGGCCTAAAAGCATTCTTGATCGCAACAGGTCTTATTGTCATCTTTGGCGAGGTCCTTCCGCAGAGCCTGTTTCATGCTTATGCGTTGAGGCTCGGTGCAGAGTTCTCATGGATTGTTTATGTATTCATGTTTCTCTTCTATCCGGTCACGAAGCCGTTGTCGATGGTGCTAGACAAGTTCATCGGCAGGGAGATGCCTACGATATATTCCAAGAA
>JAFGHY010000075.1 GCA_016929855.1 Candidatus Woesearchaeota archaeon
CGAACAATGTCTCTGACTCCTGCTTGCGCCTGACCTCTCCCACAAGGATACGATCCGGCCTCATACGCAGACTGTTCACCAGCAGGTGCTGCATCGTGACCTCGCCCCTGCCCTCAGCATTCGGAAGCCTCGTATTCATCGGCACCCAATGCAGGAACCTAGGAAGCTGGATCTCTCTCGTGTCCTCGATAGAAATTATCCTCTGATTGGGAGGGAAGAAATTGGCCAGCACGTTAAGCGCGCTCGTCTTACCAGAAGCAGTGCCTCCAGCAATGATGGCAGAAAGCTCGTACTCCATGGACAGCCAGATGAGGGCGGCGGCCTCAGGAGCTATAGTCCTCGTGTTGATGAACTTGGTGATGGTCCAAGGGTCACGGCTGAACTTACGGAATGTCATGGTGTTGCCTGCTGTCGAAATAGGCATCATTGTTGCATTGACACGATCACCTTCATTCAAGTGCGCGTCAAGCAGAGGCTCGAGCACAGTTATCTGCCTGCCGACCTTACGGCCGATGATGCTCGCATAATGAAGGGTCTGCTCCTCGTCGCGTAGGTATATGCTCGTCTTCAGCCACCCATGCTTCTTGTGATAGACCCAGACCGGCTCGACAGCCTGGTTGACAACAATCTCCTCAAGGTTCTGGTCAGCGAACAACAGCTCAATGTTTCCCAACCCCAAAGCTTTAGCCTCAAGATAGCTTGACAAGAAACTCTTTGTCTCATCATTCACGTCAGGAAAATACTTTCCGATAAGAGTCTTGATAGTATCGCGAAAACTGTCCTCGACAAACTCGCCCTTCTTCTGGTCCGTGATGTCAACAAGCCCCAGGTTCACCGACTTGATGAGTTCCTGACGGATCTTTTCAAGAATGAACTCTGTAGTCTTTGAAATACTGCTTACCCTGACATCGTAGATCGGCACGAACTCTCCAGACACCTTGACAACAGTAACGCTGACAGGAATCTCCTTGCTCTTGAACTCGTAACTATCAATCCTCGCGCCTTTTGGAATCTCATCTGCCAGCGGAACTGCAGGAGGCCTTGCCTCACCGGATTTAGTCGATGCATCGGACTTACCCGAAGACTCTTCAGAAGACTTATTATTCTCTTTTTCCTCTTTGGCCACAATCCCACCTCTAATGCACCATTTCTGGAATCAATGGTTTATAAATGTTGTGAAGAGAATGAGAACTGGATGTGAATAAGTTTTTTGATCTATTGGCTTCGCATGAACATTTTTAACGAAGTTTCTTAGTATCCCCCGCCCCCATAGAAATCTATTTAAAGGCTTGGGTTCAAGATATATTGTATGGGTGTAATCCAGACAGGTGTAGATAGGTTAGTAGGCTTAGTTGACAGCAGGAAGAAGATCAGCGTAGACCAGGCTGCAAAAGAACTCGGCGTCGGCCAGCTGATAATCCAAGAGTGGGCGGAATTCTTAGAAGAAGAAGGGCTTATCAGCATTGAGTACGGACTGTCAAAGATATTCCTGGTTCAGAGAAAGCTCAGCAAGAAAGACCTTGAGAAGAAAGGCAAGGAATACGACGACAAGAAAGAGACGTTCATCAGGAAGGTGGAGACAGGGATAAACGCGCTGGACAGCGAGACAGAATCATTCGAAAAGCTAAAGGACAACTACCTGCAGTTGAAGGACGAGCTCGGCGGTGAGATGACAAAGATTCACGACGAGATGAAAGAACTCCAGCATTATGAGGAGCTCAAAAAGAACATCGACGAGGACATCATAAAGCAGAGGAACGAGTACCAGAAGATAATCCAAAACATCAACAAGCAGATCGGCGAGGAAGAGCAGAAGTACGACAAGATAATAGAGACCATCCAGGCAGAGAAAGAGAAGATCGAGGACGAAGCAAAAAGCCTGCAGAGCCTGGAGAAGGAGGATGAGGACCTCAAGCAGAGGCTCAAGTCAATCAGCAAGGCGATCCAGGGCGTCGACGAAAGGGTCGATGAGGAGAAGACCGTTCTCGACAACAGCGAAAAAAGGATACAGCACCTCATTGAGATTGCCGACCAGATAGAAAAGGACATAAAGGAAAAGAAGAAAGCCATCATCGAACCCGTGATAAAGATGAGCGAAGAGCACAAGAAGAAAGTGCTCGACATACAGGACGACATCCTCAAGAAAGTCAAGGAAAGGAAGGAAGAGATTGAGAAGTTCGCCGAAGAAGGAAACATTGTGACGCAAAGGTTCGAAGCGTTCTTCGACAAGAAGAACAACCTCGAATCACTGTTTAACAAGATTGAGGCGCAGAAGAAAGACCTGGAGACTGCTATGGAAGATCTTGTGAAGAAGGCCAGGGCATTCAACCTCATGAGCGGGCAGACCGACCTCAAGAAATTCCTGCTGGAACTGGAGAAGAGGTTCGTCGAACAGCAGGAAAAGAAGAAAGAGATAAAGAAGAACATAGAAAAGCTTGCCAAAGCGATACACATGATTTAATTAGAAATATTCTTTAATTCTTCACAGTCAAAATTTTATCTTGTGACCCAAATGTGTTCCCGAGCTTCTTATGCTGTAGGTTGGGAGTTCACACACAAACCTGCACTTTTTTTTGGCGGCATAATATCTGAAGGGTTTGAAATCCTCTTTTATCTCGACGACTACTTTTTTATCATCAAGAAACAGCACGTCGATCGGATAGAAGACGAAAAGCATGTGGAGGTCAACATGCTTCATACACCTGAAGTCAAAAACCAGGCCCCATTCCTTTCTTGGGCGGGAGAACATCAGCCCCCATGCCTGCCTGAAAATACTTGCAGTCACCACACAGTCTTTCACTATCCTTTTTTTTGTGTTCAAATTAAGCATGTCAATGGGAGTATTAATCTGCTGAAATTAGCAGTCTACAGACGCATATTAATGCACGAACATTCATGCACATATATTCAAAGCTCGCATGAGACAAAAACAAATTAAAAAATTATCATCATATCAATGCCAGGCATTCCATCTTCTTATCTTCGTCATTGATGGCATTGCAGTAGACAGGATCATGGAAGTCGCGCGCGTAATCCTTGAGGCACTCGTCCCTCGTGAACCTCAGGCTTCCGCAGATCTCATCAGGGATTGTCTTAGTCAGGATTATTTTCGCGTAAGTCTCGTAGTCAGAGTCCACAATGTTTACCTTGTAAGGCGTCTTGTAGGAAGTCCTGTACAGTCTGCCGTTGGCTACGACCTCATACTTAACGTCTTTGCCGCCGCCGACACAAAGCGTGATGCCGGTGCAGTCAGCATTCAGGAAGTTCGATATCCTGAAGATTGCGTCCTTTCCTTTGACTTGATAGTCTTTTCCTTTCACTGCCCTGAACTCAACACCTAAAGAAACCTCATCTGTATTGGGCACTGTCACTTCATCGACATCTTCAGGCACATCAAATGGAGGGTTCGGAGGCTCGTTGAAATCAACAGTACCGCCTGTTCCATCATTCTGCTGGTCGTCAACTCCACCATCCTGAGTATCTGAAGTCATGTCCGAATCCATATCTAAGGTTTCGTCAGCTGGTTTTGTATCCGCGTCTCGGCTCTCGCAGGCTGCCAATAGCAGCAATGCAATCATAACGAACAATATTGCAATTCTCATATATTTGATTCCCTATTTTCATGTATATAAATGTTTCGAGGACAATAAATTTAAATAACCATTCAGCCTTGATACAGCATGATTCATAAAAAGAAATATCTCATTTTTTCATTCCTGATGATGCTCGCCATTTCAGCCATGGGCTGTGACAAGAAGACCACGATAGAGTTTGAAGAGGTCGAGTCCCTGAATGCCGGTTGTTTCATCGACCCTGCATTACAGGAAAAGGAATTCATAGTCACAAGTGACGCAGAGTATGCTGATTTCAAGAATTTTGTTTTGGCGAACAATCAGTTGTGCACTGAAGTGCAGTTTCCTATAATTGATTTCAACACCAGGATGCTTTTGGGAAAGTATGCTGAAGGAGGGGGCTGCACAGTGTATTTTGACAGGGAAGTCTATATTGAAGACAGCAAGCTGATCTATGACATAAAAACGCAGGAAATAGGAGCCTGTAAAAAGCTTGGCACAAGCATGAACTTCATCACAGTGCCTAAGTTGCCTGCTGGCTATGACGTGTATATAGAAGTGAGTTAAGCACAATAGTTATAGTCCAGTGGCCCAATGATTCCATATATCTAAACATATTTTTAATTACTGCACATTTAATTACTGTATAGTAGTTACAATGCAAAAGCTTTATAAAAAAACACTGTTTCTAGAGCATCAATGAAACCAGAAAATAGCCCTCCACAAATGATAGACTCCTTGATAAGCCAGAATCCTGGCCTTGCAGACATTATTGAGAAATCAAGAGACCCTCCTCAAGCATACCTAGTCGGAGAACTGCATACAGAAAAAGAGCATCTGGACTTTGTGAGAATGATGACCAAAGCAGTCAGGCCGAACAGCCTATTCTGGGAAGGCCAAAGCCACGTACAAGCGCCTGGGCAGTTCACCCCTACACTCGCAGGATACCTGCAGTTATTCAGGATAGAAAAAGCAGAAGTCGTCAGACGAATGCAAGTACAAAGCCTTCACGAACCAAGACCTCCGCCAGCCAGCAGACGGTATTTTGAAAACCCTGCACTCATACTCAACACAGAATTCTACAAAGTACCTTTCAAAGCATTCAGGCTCTTTAGAAACGCAGTCATAGACATGATCCCAGAAACAGTCCTGAGACTTGAAGAGAACCTGCACTATCATCTTGGAGTCGAGGACGAGAACAGCATAACCCGATCCAGACAGGCATTTGCCCTTCAGGACATATGCTCAAGGCTGGGAATCACAATGTTCCCTTTCACAGACAGAGGATACAGGGACGAAATAAATGAACGGCTCAAGCAAGGCACACTCACAGAAAGCCAGCTCAATCGCCTAACCCGCGCAACATCAAGAACGATGATGCAGCTTCTCAGTATATACTTTGAGATGCATCCCGAAGACACAGTGATAGCATACGCCGGCGAAAGCCACATGGAACGCCTTGCGCAAGGACTCAGAGCAGACAGAACACCATATTCTCGTTTAACATTGAGGCCTCAAAGAGAAGGCGTCGAAAAGCGAGCGCAAGACTATGTGCACAACATCATAAGCCCTCATGGATTACCAGCCTTTCAAGGCTAACCGCAGGCATCACTATATTCAAGAGTCCCGTTGATCTGATAAATACCAACATGCCCCGTATCCAGCATAAACCAGTCAGGAACAAATTCCATATTCTGGATATTGCACCATCTTGTTGTGTTGACTTCGCTGAAGTAGATATAGTCAATCACAGATTTAATGTTCGTTCCAATCGGCTCACCCTGGTCTCCGAGGATACGCAGGTTCACCATACTCTCAATGCCATTGCCTTCAGGGTCGGTACTGAAGTTGCCCTCAAAACGCATCAGGAAGCTCGGACCGTCAGCACTCGTAGTGTAGAAGCTCTCGTTCAGGTGGGTCTGGAGACCTGTCGTGTCATTCGCGTCACCGACATCATTCACGAAAGTGGTGATGTTTGTTATACGTAATGTGTTAGTTAGCTTTCCAAGTGTCTCGACACTGTAGAAAGGATCCTTCAGGTCAAAAATAGGGACAGTAGTGTTAAACGTGTAATCCTCTTCCCAATCGACAATATCCTTCGTGTCATTCAGTATGAAGTGCACGTCAACAAACACAGTCAGATCCCAAGGGCTGAGCTGAGTCAGGCGAATGTCAGTCACGTTCGTGCTAAAATTAAGATTGAACTCATTGGCCAGTGCATTGACCCTCTGCTCATACTCCCTGAAGCTGCTGTCATTCATTATCTCAAAATTTGTGCCGCTGAAGTTGCCATAGTAGAAAACCTCCTTGAATGCCTCCTCAACATCATCCAAATACACACCCTTCTGCGACACGTACTCCTCCAGTCCGATAAGAGTCCTAAAACTTGCAATGTATATGGCACGGTCTCCATCATAGTAGAAGCTCTTGACAAAATTGTTGACACTCCTGACACGGGATTCCTTAAGCTTCTGGCTGTCAATAAAATCGTACTGGGCGTAAAACACCCCCAGAAAAATGACTATGACTACAAAGAAAATCGAGATGACAGTGTAGACGAAGCCTTTCCTGCTATCCCAGAAACCCCTCTTACTCATCTCCGCACCTCATCTCCCAACCTCATCTCCCAACCTCATCTCCAAACCTCATCTCCAAACCTCCACAGTCATGATTGACGGACCCCACATGTACGGCACCTGACTAACCAAGGTAACCACAATCTCAAGGTCCTCTGCCTCAAGATTGACAAGCACACGACCATCATTATCAAAGTCAAGCTGGTCCAAAATCCTATTGACTGCAATGTCATAGGCATCAGTGTTGTCGTAAATGTTGCTTTCATTAGTGTAAGTGCAGTTCTTGGCGCCAAAATAGTCGCCAGGAATAGGATTTGTTATGTTTGTGCCGTCCTCGAACTCAATGATCCAGTTGCATCCTTCTGCATTCTCGACAACAGGCATTCTTGCAGTGGTGGAATTCACCGTCGCCGAATATATCACTGAGTTATTCATTGAACAATTAGTCATGTTCAACAGGCTGTCTCCAGTCTGAAAATAAATACTGTTCTGGGCACCAATGTTCAGGATGCTTACAGGGATATTGACCCTGTACGGATCGCCAAGACGGGAATAATTCTCATAATACTCTGAAAGATTGAAAACGACCTGGCTGTTGACTGTGACAAGGTCAGTCCAGTGCTCTGCACTGTACGATGTCAATGTGGCTCCTGTTAAACGCAGGCCTTCATAAATGAAAAACGTGTCGCTGCAATTGTCAAACTTGTCTGTCTGGAAAATCAAGCTGATCTCGTTTGGCTGCGGCTCCTCAATGACAGGCGTGTAATTATACTCTATATAACTGTCACTGTAAAGATTGCTGGCAGAAAGCTCGCCTCCAGAAATTAATATTGTCTGGCTCTTGATGCTGCCGCTGATAATATTTATGACCACCTCATTGTAGAAATCAGAGAGCGCCGA
>JAFGHY010000076.1 GCA_016929855.1 Candidatus Woesearchaeota archaeon
GAGAAGTATTAGCTATCCTATCCTCTAATCCAGATTCTCCGAACTGCCCAGTTATGAATTGCCTTCTATCCATTCTGTACCTACCTTATTTAGGTAACTATGGTTTCACTGTATTTAAATCTTTCGATTTCGTAACTAGAGAGTGGTGTCAATCTTATTTCTTCGCTGAACTTCGGTTATTAAAGGACTCTATTAATAGGATTGATACTATTCAAAATTACTGTTTGTCTCATCAAGACTAAAATAATCCTTAATTAAGGGATTCATGCAGGTGTGAGCCGCGAAATACAATTCAACTTGTTCTGCTCGTCATTTATCTTGTCGCAGTCATTTATGTCTTTGCTTGTCATGGCAGCTCCCATCACACACTCGTCCTTCTTTACAGGGTCGCTTACCCTCTCGCAAACCTCAACTTCGCCTGTGGCGCTTGCAACACTCAAGTAGCACTGCGTTTTCTTGTTGGTGTCTGAGACTTGATTGCAGGCTGTTGCCTTTTGAGCCTGGATCCCAATAGTATAATAGCAGTTGTCCTTGATAGATTTTGCTTGCTCGCTTATTTCATCGCAAATTGCTGGGTCATTTTTTAATTTGGCGATTTCAGTATAACACTTGCCACCGTCAAGTGGCCTGTCATCGTTGATGATATCACAGTACCCTTTGTTGCCGCTTGCTTTTGCAGCATTTGTATAACAAGTTGTCTGGCCTGTTTCACTGGACATTTGAATGCAAATGCCCCCTTCACCAGTGGACTCAGAATATCGTAACAGGCACGAATCTGATGCACTGCTGGTTGATGATTTTGCGCACATACTTACACCGCCCTTGCCAGCATCTGCCATTTGATAATAGCAGTAGTCTCTGGCTTGGCCTTCTGGAATTTTCTCGCACATATACTCTTGTCCTGCATCAATAGCGGCTTCAGTCCAGCATCTTTTAGAACCGTCTTCAGAAGCTTTATCACATAAGTCTAACCTGTTAGTTGTTTTCATTAGTTCGATGTAGCAGTCATCCTTGTAAGTCCCTCCGCTAATCTTCTCGCAAAGCTCAGGATTTTCCTTATCTAAGGCTATCTTTGATATGCACCTCATAACCCGGCTGTCATCAGGCTTACCAAGTGAGTTGCAGTTCTCCCAATTGCCTGACTTAACAGCCTCGTTCAATTCCTCATCTATTAAAAATTCACAGCCTGACAAAAGCAATGATATTACAAGAAAGATTGAAATTATTAATTTGGCATATTCCATCTTCTACCACCCCAATAAAGAAAAAGTCAATTCAGTTTATAATGTTTTTCATTAATGTTTTCATTAAATATATTCAGATTTTTGCCTGTGCAAAGATCAACTCATACAAGCTCAAAATAAATGCAGGATCCAGGTCATACTTGTTCTGCAAACGCTTTACAATATAGTCTTCCCTGACAATATTCTTCAACGTTATGTGATTCTCCTTTTTAAATGCAAGAACCTCATCGCGAACTTTGTTCCTAGCAATGATTGCTTCAATGATCCTGTCATCGGCTTTGTCTATCTTTGCCCTGAATTCTGCCAGCTCTACCATAATAGTAGGGTGTAGAATGCTTTTTATAATATTTGTGCAAACCTTCCAAAATGGCAAAGAGTAAATCACTGGCTCAAGACTTGAACACGCTCGGGCCCGCTGTACTGACAGCAATTCCAGCATTTCTTGCAATAGACCATTTTGACCCTGACCTAAGCCTGGGGCCGAAGCTCATGTTCTCTTTTAACTATGCATGGGCAGCAACCTATCACATTTTAGGTCACATGCGTCGGAATTGGTTGGAGAGGCACACGCAAGGAGCAATACCTGCATTGCATAAATCACTAGGACAAAAGACACTTGACCTTCTTCTTGCAGCAGGATTTGTCGCTGGTACTCTTGAACTTAGAGCAAGACTTTCAGATAATTCATTCTTCAATGCAATGTACGAGCACTGGCAAAACCTTGATAGTCCAAACGCCAACGTAAGTGACGCTGCGTTAAACAAACTCAGACTCCAAGCTTATATTCTGACCAACTACCTTTCTCTGGCTTCAATATTTGTCGACCGGAACTTCTTACAAACCGGAAAGCGTATGGCGGGTGTTGCGGTGGAGTTGTTGGCAGGAAAAGCCGGCAAAAAGAAAGAAACTCTTGAGGAAAAAGCTGCCAAATTGAATCCAAGAGCAACGTCAATTCGAGCGACAAAATTACTTGACAAAGGTGATTATGACGGAGCTTTTGGTGTTGTTTCAGAGTTTTTTGACAGAGAACAAATAAGGTTTTCAAACAGCATTTCTGAATACTTGACTATTTCTGACCTGCAGAGGCTTGAAAAAAAAAGTGACAAGACTATCGAGGATTATTTTTACTTGATGATATATTATGCAGTACTGGAAGACCATTCAGAAGATTCAATGTTTTTGAAACACGCGGATAATGCGATTGAAATTGCAGACCAGGAGGATTCTACTGGTTTGATGTCTGCTGAACTGAAGTTCTTCAAAGGTCAGTACCTGGATAATATTGGATCTCCATTGGCTGAAGAAAATTTATTGGCATTGGTAGATTATGTTTTCGAAAATGAAATACCTATAGAGCGTTTTGGAGAATCTGCAAATCCTGTATTTGTTTTTGAGGGCGGAAAATTCATAAAGAAAAACCTTATATTAAAGGCGGGCCGAAAAGTTGATATTGAATCAGAGGTTCGCGTAACTAAAGACCTTGAGCAAATTCTTGAAGGCGAGCCGGACATTGGAGTACCGCGGATTCTTTTTAGTGGAGAGTATGATGTTGGCGGTGCAAAGAATCATGTTTTGTTAATGAAACAGGAGCACGGCACAACAGTCTATAAGATGTTAAACAAAGGCAGAAAAGATGAAGTCAATCTTGACAGAATTGCAAGGGCTATTGCAATAGGCCATGCGCATCTCGAGTCATCTTATACTGAACAGCTTCGAATCGACTTGAAGACTCAGAAGAAACTGCAGGATATTGGCGCTAGTCCTGCATTGCGCGAAAGGATAATGCAAAACTATAGTCCTGTGGTTGATTATTTCAATCAGAGAGGAGTATTCGGGTTTAACCTTGACGCGCATCCTGAAAACTTTTTTATACAAAACAACAACAAAACCAAAAAGCTTGACAATGAGGATAAAGGTCGGGTTCCTCTGCAGTTTGACCTCGTTAATTTCCTTGAGTACGGTGACTTCTTTACAGAACAGGAGAAAAAAGACTTTATTGAGTATTATCTGAGGGTTTATAAAGAGCAGTCTGGAAGGCAAATAGACAGGGATGATTTCATGCTGGGATACTATAATGCAGTTATTGTTAGAGCCATTGACTTGAGCGGTGCCTGGAGCAGTCCTGCCAGGTCGAGCCTATGGGGCAGGAGGAGAGGGATGCTGGAGAAGGCAAGGGACGCAATAGCGTCAATCAATGAGCTTTGCGAAGGTAATGACTTCGGCGGATGGTTTGACGACGAAAAAAGAATCCGCTATGAGATGCTGGACGAGGCGCTGGAAGAGCTCATGG
Organism: Candidatus Woesearchaeota archaeon; assembly: GCA_016929855.1. Lineage (GTDB taxonomy): Archaea > Nanobdellota > Nanobdellia > Woesearchaeales > JAHJEM01 > JAFGHY01. Next base: position 3,535 of record JAFGHY010000076.1, read on the forward strand.
AGTACGTTTAAGTTGTTCTGTTTCAGCAACGGTTAAATAATACTTGTTTTTCTCCTCTGATATGAGGGTATCTAAAAATGAAGCAAACCCGGACTGTACTTGATTTTTTCAAGAGAGATAATCCTAAAAAAGTGCTTGAAGGCATAGTTCGTGTAATAGGTGGAAGAGTTACTGCTTTGGATACCCGATATACTGACGTAAGTGCACCCCTTGAGTTCGAGCCTGGTTTGAGAAGCGCGACGAGATACAATCCTGGCTGTATGGATGCTCTGGTGGATTTCCTTTACACTTACAGGCCTGTCGAGAGGAGAGGGTTGGTATTCTATCCAGAAGCCAGATACAGTCTTAGTGCAGGTGACCATCATCTGAGTCTGTCTATGCAGGAAGAAAGAAACTGGGCGCAAGGCCACGTCATCGATGTGATTGAGATAAGGGGCTTCGACCCTGCAGATATTGTCGAAGTGACTGACCTGCTGATTCAGGGGCACGGCTCGTCTTTCGTGCTTGGTCGCCTGACGGATATTGAAAAATATCTAGAACACATTCTTTTTCTCAGATATTTTGCCGAATAGAAATTCAGGTGGTGTTAAACGCTGAAGGATATCTGCTCAGACTATCTCAATGACATTCTGCTGGCTGTTGTAGTATATTAGTATGTTGCTGTCTGACTGTTCTGCCGCTACCAGGATGTCCCCTCCTGCCTCTCCGTCGAGGTCTGTCTGCTCGAGCTCCTGTTTTTCGAAAGTGTTTTCGTGGCTGTTCTCTATCTTCACAGAATAGCAGAGGCTGTTTTCCGGCTTGTATTTTGATATTGCACTGC
>JAFGHY010000005.1 GCA_016929855.1 Candidatus Woesearchaeota archaeon
AGTTCGTGCGTGAGGCTTTTCATGAGAATTGTGTCTTCCTTAAGATAGGAAAGCTCTTCCTTCAATATTATAGTCTCTTCTTTCAAGAGTTTGGTTTCTTCGATGTGGCTTTTCATGATGCTGCCTAGCTCCTCCTTGACGTCTTCCTCTGTCGCCAGCAGTATCACCATCACGAACAGGAGCAGCCACAGAAATACTGCTTGTATGGCATCCCATGTCATATGGCCGTCCGCCTGGTACATCTGGTTTATGAAATGGATGCCTACCGCCATGATCCCGACGCCCACTATCAGCAGAACTATCTCAAAGAAATTGCTACGCCTCACCCTCTTTTCCATGAGAATAAATTAAGGGAGGAGGTTTATAAAGTTTTTGATGAGTACAAGAATACTTTAAACTGAAAAATGCAACAACCTAGGCACAGACGGACACTCACAATGTTCGTGTAATGTTCGTGTCCTACGACCCACCCCGATTGGGGCATCTCCCGGGTCGTCTGACCATGTTGCATTTCCCAAGTAATTAACAAAACCCTCACACTGGCCATGCACGACCAAAATCCTTATAAAAACACTTCACCTCATTAAGCCTAGAATGGCGTTGTTCAAGGACATTTTGGCTGCAGACCAGACCCTTATCAAGAACGAGTCTGCTTTGGAGTATGAGTTCGTCCCTAAAATCCTTCCACACAGGGAGAAGGAACAGCAGTACCTAGCGACATGCATAAAACCTCTGCTCCAACAGAGGAACGGGCGCAACCTTCTGATACACGGTCCTCCGGGAATCGGCAAGACTGCCGCGACAAAATGGGTTATCCGGGACTTGGAGGAAGAGACCGACGAACTCTACGTGATTTACATAAACTGCTGGCAGTACAACTCAACATACAAGATTGTCTGCGAGATCTGCAACCAGATTGGCTACAAGTTCATCCAGAACAAGAAGACCACCGACCTTTATGATATTATAGCCAACATCATCAACAAGAATGCTGGAGTGTTCGTTTTCGACGAGGTAGATAAGGTCGAGGACTTTGACTTCCTTTACTTCCTGCTGGAGAAGATCTACAAGAAAACAATCTTCCTCATCACAAATTTCAAGTCCTGGCTTCTTGAGCTTGACGAGCGCATCAAGAGTCGTTTAACACCTGAACTAGTGGAGTTCAAGGCCTACAACCAATCAGAGGTGGACAGCATATTGAAGGAGAGGGTCGAGACCGCGTTCTTTGAGAAGGTCTGGAAGACCGAAGCGTTCAAGAAGATAAGCAAGAGGGCTGGCGAGATAGGCGACATAAGGAGCGGAATCTATCTGCTGAAGCAGTCTGCCTTGAGCGCAGAGGACCGCAGTAGCAAGACCATTGAAGTGGAGGATGCAGAATCTGCTTTGAAGAAGATTGATGATTTCACCATTAAGAACTCTGCTGATCTTGAGGACGAGACAAAGTTCATCTTGAAGGTAGTGAAGGATAACAGCGGGAAAAAGATAGGCGACCTGTTCAAGCAGTACCAGAAGGAAGGAGGCAAGATGTCCTACAAGACTTTCCAGCGGAAATTGGCGCATCTGGACCAGAACAAATTCGTGACTCTGAAGAAGCAGACTGGCGCCGGCGGTAACACCACGATTGTGGAGAAGAAGCTGACTGATTTCTAGAATATTCCTGTTTCGTGCTATTTTTCTGCTTGTTTAGCGTTTTTGTGCACTGGACATTCTCGCGCAGCGTATATAAACAGGATTGCACACTTATAATTTGTTGCCCCAACAACCTTGGTGAGACGCTCTCGGCTCATACTTAAAAAACACACCCCCAAACATCAAAAACCGTGAAAACACACAATTCATGCACACTAAATTCAAACAACCACAAAAAATGACTGCCAAGAGGTGATAGACAATGCACAACAACACAAAACACATTTCAGAAGTTTTTTTCCAGCAGATCAAACGGCTTTCGCTTAACAACACTTTCGATGTCCAGTTCAGCGATCTCTGGCTCCCCCAGATGCCAGACTTGTTAAACAACAAGGAGGTGATAGCATGATAACACTATATGACTTTTATGAGGAAGATGTTCTGGATGCTCTTGCCATGCATGACATCATATATCCTGAGGAGAAGAAAGCATTCAGCAAGTACATGAGGTGGACCAAATGAGATTCAGGAAAAGAAAAAGTTATATCGAGTGGGAGTCTTATCAGGACCATATCGCAAAGATTGATGAATTCTTGTGGCAGCAGGCCGTCAGGCAGGAGAACCTTCACAACCTGCCTTGTGCTGCAGAAGCATGATCATATGTCGAATACTTTGCCTCCAGCTCCCACGTTGATTACTTTTGTTCTTCCGATTTTTTCTTCCAGGCCTTCTGCCTCGTGCACGTGACTGCACAGCAGGATGTCTGGCTTGAACCTATCGACCGCTTTCTTCACTCCTGTGGAGCCCTTCACAAACATGGAAAGTTTTTCCATCTTTGTCTCGCTTGGGTGGACGTGTGTGACCATAATCCTTTTTTTCAGGTATTTTATCCTATCGAATCCCTGCTTGAGATTGTCGAATATCTCATTCTCAGACAAGGCCGTGAATGGCCCGCAGTTGGCCCCGCCGCAGCCGAATATGCCTACGTCATCGTATTTCACACTGTAGCCATGGATGTTCTTGATTCCATATAATGTAGCTAGGAAGTCTGCTGTGGCAAAGCTGTCGTGGTTGCCTGGGATGAACAGGACTTTCTTGCCTTTCTTGACAAAAGGGCCTATCATGTTATCGCTGGACTTGTCGAATTCTGTGATGTCACCGCATATTATGACTAGGTCTACGTTCTCTTTCTCTGCTTTTTCTGCCAGTTTCTTCACAATTCCTGGATCTCCATGTAGGTCTCCTGCAGATAAGATTTTCATTGTATAGTCGAATAGACAATGGTTTATAAATCTTTCGCCATTCGTCACTAAGAAGTAGTTTATATTCAAACAGTGCAAAAAATTTTTGAAATTATGGCCTGCAATAATTGTGCAGACGACTAGTCTCATGCCAGGGTTTTACAGAACAAAAGCCAATCTGCCTGCATTTATTGTTGCAACCTTACGCTGCATAAATTCTTATTAACCTTTAGAAACCTTTATATATTACTGACTTCAGATGAAACTGTTATGGTAAATATATTTACTCTTCTTAAAAGGCTGTTCAGAGGCAGAAAGAATCTCAAGCTGGGGCTTTACGGACCTCCTAATGGCGGTAAGACTACTTTGGCCAATAAAATCTGTGTGGATTGGATTGGCGAGGAGATGGGTGCTACCAGCAACATTGCTCACGAGACACGTGAAGTGCAGATGAAGGAGTCTGTAATCATCAAGAGTAAGGGCAAGGAGCTTGTCTTCAACCTTGTGGACACTCCAGGCATAGCCACCAAGATTGACTATGAGGATTTCATCAAGCTTGGCATGAAGGAGAAGGAAGCTAAAACAAGGGCTAAGGAGGCTACAAAAGGTGTTATTGATGCCATTAAGTGGCTGGATGACATGGATGCTGTTGTGATTGTCCTGGATGCAACTAAAGACCCTTACAGTCAAGTCAACATTACTATCATTGGAAATCTGGAAGCTCGTAAGATTCCTGTTTTGATTGTTGGGAACAAGATTGACTTGAAGAAGGCAGACCTCAAGAAGGTGCAGGCTGCGTTCCCGCAGTACAAGGTCATAGGCATTAGTGCCAAGATGGGCAAGAACATGGAAGACTTTTATGAAGCATTGTTTGAGGTGACTGACAAATGAGCTTGACCTTGCAGTTCATACCTTACATTGAGATTGAGGACTTGGACTCTGAGAAGAGGATTACTAAGTTGCTTAAGATTGTAAAAGCAAACAAGATTATTCTTTTGGAGGGTCGGCTTAAGGGCAATGAGGAGACAGAGCTCATCCGCCGTACAATGGAAGAGATTGATGACAAATTCAAAGGCATAGAACTTAGTGTCATATTTCCTGACAAGAAGGACGAGGCTTTGTTCAGGAAACTGAAATCAATGCTCATCCAGGCTTTGATGGGCGACAGGAAAGGCTTCACAATCATCGGGCCTGCAACAATCGTTAAGGAAATCAAGCAGGATCCTGACAAGATACAATTGTTCACTGAGGACCTGAAGATTCCTAGGAAGAAGAGATAATTCTTTGTTGTTCTTGTAATCTAGTCCACAGGTAAATGCTTTCTTGTTGTAATTAGAACGGATTGCCTTTTCTCTTCGAGAAAAGGAATTATCAATCTACGCAGCCCAAAAACTGCTGGCAGATTTTTGGGCTGCCTATTGCTTTTGAATCAGTTTTAACTGCTAGTAGTTCAAATTCATTTCATGCGTGATTAAACTGAACCAACAACCTTTCGAAACCCTTATAAATCAGTTTTTCACCTCTTTTAGAATGCCACACCAGTGCGTCAATTGCGGGACTTTGTACCAGGACGGTAGCAGTGAGATTCTCAAGGGCTGTTCCTGCGGCTGCAAGCTTTTCTTCTACATAAAGAAGGACAAACTGGCAGAGAATGAGAGGCCTTTCATCCTTACTAAGGAGCAGAAGCAGCAGATCGAGGAGGACGTGTATGACATCATTGGCGGGGAGATTGACAGGGAAAAGCCTGTTGTACTGGATATTGAGAGTATCAACATCCTGAAGCCCGGCAAGTATGAGCTGGACCTGGTTAATCTGTTCAAGAAGAAACAGCCTTTGATTTACAAGCTGGATGATGGCAAGTACGTCATCGATATTATTGAGACGTTCAAGAAAGCCGGCGCAAAGGAAGCCAAGTGATTTCTAATGATGCTAGTTGACTGCCACGCGCACCTGGATTTCGAGGAGTTCGAGAAAGACTTTCCAGGTTTTATCAGACGCCAGGAAGAATCCGGAGTCAAGGCGATCATCGCAAACGGAGTTAATCCTGAGAGTAACAAGAAAGTCCTCGTCCTGGCAGAACAATACAAGATTATCAAGCCAGCACTTGGAGCTTACCCTACTGACATGTTGAAGCTGAACTCTCAAGAATATCCTGGTGCCTTGAAATTCATAGAGAAGAACAAGGACAAAATTGTCGCGATTGGAGAGGTTGGATTAGATTTTTCTGAACAAACTTCTGACAATGACATCAACAAATCAATACAAATATTCAGAGACATACTACGACTAGTAAAAAAGATTGGCAAACCAGTGATAATACACTCGCGCAAAGCCGAAGAGAAAGTCTTTGAAATCCTTGAGCATGAACGAATGGATGAAACAAAGAAGGTAGTATTGCATTGTTTTTGCGGAAAGAAGAAGCTCGTTCGGCTCGGCAAGGAGAGAGGCTATTACTTCACCGTTCCCACAAATATCGGGCGCAACCAGCAGACGCGAATGATTGCTGAAATCATTCCTCTGTCTCACGTGCTGACAGAAACTGACAGCCCATACCTGCATCCTGACAAGACAAAGTTCCCTAATGAGCCAAGAAATGTTGCCGTGACCATCAAGGAGCTTGCCATTATCAAGAAAATGGACGCTGAAGAAGTGTCGCAGAATGTGTTCATGAATTATCAGAGACTGTTTCTTTAATTCGCCAATACCTTTAAATATTAGGCTTTTCAGAGAGTAATTCAGGTGTGGTATTATGGAGATAAAGATTGACACGAGCAAGGATTCCAAAGATGACATTAGAAAAATGATAAGATTCCTTCAGCAGTTCATTAAGGTGCCTGAAAACTCCGGTGGTGCTGTAGAGCAAGAGCCCGAACTTAGTGCTGGCGTGTTCAGCATGTTCAATGACAAGCCAAGCAGTAGCAACTCTGCACCCGACCCGTTTGAAACCAGTCAGGAAAATAAAGAAGATGACAGACCGCCCAAGATAGAATTTTTTTAAGTATCAGCTAATAGTATTCAGTTAGAGGAAAGGTGAGCATGAATCCGTTAGAAGTTGAGATTGATGAGATAAAGAGGGACATCAAGTCTATCAAGCACGAGGTTGTTGAACACCTGCCGCCTCATTTTTCTGTGGTGGAGATGCTCAAGGCAGGCTTTGGTGCAATGTTTATCGGACTGACTTTCATGTTCAAAGACCTGCTCATTGAAGTTGGATTGAACCTTCCCGTGTATAATGTCTTTCTTATTGTGGCATCGACCATACTCATACTCTCTGCTGAAATATATTATATTGGTTATGCTAAGGTGAAGAACAAGAGAGAACGTCCATTTGCTCAGTTCTACTTCAAGAGGCTGTTGACTCTGTATGGCATCTCTTTTATTGTATCATTTTACCTATGCTATATTTTTGGTTTCCTTCCCTTGGCCCAGACATTCACTGGTTTCTTGAACCTGGTGCTGGTTCTCACAATGCCTTGTTCATTGGGCGCTGCAGTCAGTTTCATGTTCAAGAAAGACTGAACACTGTGGATTTCACACAATAACATTTAAAAGCCTTCTGGAGTCCCTAAGCCTATGGAAAAGAGATTCAAATACCTAGAGCACACTGCAGACTCCAAATTCCAGGCTTTTGGAAAAACATTGGAGGAAGCCTTCGGCAACGCTGCCTTGGCTATGTTCAATGAAATTGTTGATATTAATACTGTCAGATGTGATGTGCAAAAAAGTATCGAAGTCATTGCAAAGAAAAAGACAACATTGCTTTACGAATTCCTCGAGAATCTGTTGTACCTTCTTGACACTGAAGGTTTTTTGCTCGGAAAAATATTATCGATCAGCATCAAATCGGACGAAGTGGAAGACCGGAGCCTGTCCTTGAATGCTGTCATTGCAGGAGACTCTGCAAGTGGGGGTTATGAAGTCATTGGAGCAATAAAGTCAGTGACCTACTCTGATATGATTATTGATGAAAAGCACGAGAAAGGCGTGATGGTGCAGGTCTTGATAGATATTTGAATTGAACTGTAGGGACAATAAAATGGCACAAATCCAAGTTGATAAGATTGAGAATGATGTTTTTGAAGTCAAGAAGCACGGGAACATGAACGTACCTTTGCGTATCTTTGCCAGTGAAAAACTTCTGAAGAAGATGCAGGAGGATTCAAGCATCCAGCAGGGCGTCAATGTTGCAGGAATGCCCGGCATCCAGAAGTATTCCATAATGCTCAGTGACGCTCATATCGGCTATGGCTTCAGTATTGGAGGGGTGGCTGCTTTTGACAGTGAAACAGGCTGCATTACTCCTGGAGGTATTGGTTTTGACATAAACTGCGGTGTCCGTCTCCTGACGACGAACTTGACTGAAAAGCAGGTTAGACCGAAGCTCAAGCAGCTTTTGGATGTGCTTTTCAGGAATATTCCTCCTGGTGTGGGGGGAGAGAGCCTGTTCAAGCTTTCAGATGAGGAGTTGGATGATGTTCTCACGAACGGGATGAAGTGGGCTTTGAAGAAAGGTTATGCAAGGCAGAAGGACCTTGATCATTGCGAAGAGAAAGGCACCATGCCAGGAGCAGATTCTCGCAAGGTAAGCCCAAGAGCCAAATCAAGAGGAAGAAAGCAATTGGGGACTTTGGGTGCCGGAAATCATTTTCTTGAAGTTCAGACTGTAGGGCAGATAATAAACAAGCAGGCTGCAGATAAGATGGGCATCACCAGGCAAGGACAGGTGTTGGTAATGATACACACTGGTTCCAGGGGTTTGGGCCATCAGGTCTGCAGTGATTATCTTAGGCGTATGGAGGATACTTATCCTGAGATAATGGAGAAGCTTCCTGAAAAGGACCTTATTTACGCGCCGATCAAGTCTGAGCTTGGCAAAGACTATTATGGTGCGATGTGCGCTGCAGCGAATTTTGCCTGGACAAACAGGCAGATAATAACTCATCAGATCAGGAAAAGTTTCCACGAAGTTTTCGGCGAGTTCTGCACCCCCGAAGATATTGGAATGGTCTATGATGTCGCCCACAATATTGCAAAGCTGGAAGAGCACGATGTTTCAGGCAAGATGAAAAAGGTTTACACTCACAGAAAAGGCGCTACTCGCGCGTTCCCTCCAGGTCATCCTGCAATCCCTGAAGATTACAAGGATATCGGACAACCCGTGATGATTCCTGGAAGCATGGGAACTGCAAGTTACATCCTGGTCGGCACGCAGAAAGCCATGAAATTGACGTTCGGCAGTTCTGTTCACGGTGCAGGAAGAGTAATGAGCAGGATGAAAGCCAAGCAGGAATTTCGGGGTGAGGATGTTAAACAGGAGCTTGAGAAGCGTGATATTCTTATCAAGGCTGCAACGATGAAGGGCATCAGTGAAGAGGCACCGAAAGTTTACAAGGATGTGGATGAAGTCGTCAAAGTCAGCCATGATCTTGGCATAAGCAGGCTTGTCGCAAAACTGCTTCCTATTGGCGTTGTAAAAGGATAGAAAATGTACGACTGAATTTTTAGAAACACTATCTTTCAACAATTACTTCTTCTTTCTTACGCTAACTGATCTTCCTGTTTGCTTGTGGTGACTTTTATTTATTGACATACCTTGGGACATCATTACAATCCCGACAATGATTATTACCACTACCACAATGAACAGGATAACACCAAGTGCATTTCCTTCTTCTTCATATGCTGTTTCATCCTCTTGAGTGGTCTGCTCTGCCTCATAAGGTGCATCATCCAATTCAGCTTGAGTATCTTGCTGTTGCTCTGATATGATTTCGGAGTCTTCCTGGGTTTGCTCCTGAATTTGATTCGAGTCTTCTTCAGGTTCGTCTTTTTCTTCCTGGTCTTCAGCAGTATTGTCAGCAGTGGCTTTTGCTCCCATGTAAGTGAATTCTATTACTGCATTTCTTCCTTTCACTTGCTTGAACTTCATCTGCGTATCCAGCTGGCCGTCGAAGTCCACATCGATATTCACTGCTCTTCCTTCTTCGAGTTCTTTTGTCGCGCGGTCGTTCTCATCAGCATATCCTAGAATTGCCCTTTCTCCCCAAGTCCTAAGCTCAAGAATCTCAATGTCAAACTCTCTTTCTTTGGCTCTCTTGCCAAGATATTCCAGGTGCGGATTGATTATTGTTATTATGTCATTTACAAGGATTTCTTCCAAAAGCACCGGCATCTGACTTGGCTGTTGGTACCAGTTGAAACTGTACCTCAGACCGCTTGACCCAAGCCCATCCCCTGTTATTACAACTTCTGACTTTCCTGTGGCCTCAATTGCCTCTAATGTAATAGTGTATTGGTCAGCTTCGTAAATTGTGCCATCAGTGCCGTAACACCTTACAGTCCATTGGTGTTCTCCTGCCGCCACGGGTACTTTAAAAACAACGTCCGAAGTTTGAGGATTGCCATAAGTTTTTGCAGTTACATTATCAATTAGCAGGGAACAGTTTTTGAGGCTTGGGGCCTGATTGAATGAGAATTGAAATCCGATTTCACCTGCATCGCCTACGTAATTGTCGCCCGGACTGTGCAGTTCAATGTCCGCTGCAGCCAGTTGCACAAAAAACAGTGTCAGCAGGATTTGCGCCAGGACTATTGCTATTATTTTCATACTCTTAAATTTCATATTATTGACCTTACTCTTGACCTAATTAATCGGATATATAAATTTTTGTGTGTTTTCACTCAATATTCAATGAATAATTAGGCAAAATTTATAAAAAATACTCACAGTATAGCAATTCAGCGTATAGGAATGTGGCAGTTTCACAATATGTTTCTATACCTTACGAGGTCTTGAGGTGAGATTTCAAAGAGGACAAGTGTCTGTTGAGCACATGATTACCATAGCTATAGCAATATTCATCCTGATACCCGGTACTGCGCTGTTCTACAGTTATGCAAAGTCTTCTAATGAAGAAGTGACGCAAAAACAGTTGACCAGGATCGGCAATGAGATAGTCAATACTGCGGAATTGGTCAGTGCTTTGGGCGAGAACAGCAGGGTTGTCCTGAAAGTCAGCGTGCCTAATAGCGTGCAGAACCTCACTATTGACCAGAGTGAAGGAACTGAGATTGTCTTCAATTACACCACGTTTTCAGGCAATAATGAGATGATGTTCTATACTTTTGTGAACATAACTAGCATCTACGAGCCGAGCATCACTGACGAATTCCATACCGGTCTTGTATTGATTGCTTTCGAGAATATTGGTGATGAAGTGAGGATTACTGAGCAAAGATGAAAATGTCAAAGTATGCCCAATCAAGCCTGGAATTCATTATCCTAGTAGGATTCATGACATTGTTGTTCATGGTATTCTTTTCTGTAGTGCAGGAGAGTATGGGCAAGGCAAGGGAAGAGCGTGTTGAACGAAAGATGGCTGAGTTGACGGATTTGGTGCACCAAGAAATCAGGAATGCTGATAGAGTTCATTCAGGCTATATACGTGTTTTCTACCTGCCTGATACTATTGAGGGCAATCATTATGATATCAGCGTGAATTACAACAAGGAATTGGTGCTTGATTCTCAAGGGAAGCAGCATGTTGTTTTTCTCGACAGTCCCGTCTATGGGAATCTCACCAAGGGCAGGAACATCATTGCTACTGACAGGGGCAGGGTCTACTTGAATACTGGTCCTGCGCCTGATCTCACGATTGTTGTGGACGGCAATATTAGTGAGTGGGATGTTTTGGGGATACTTCCTCTGGAGGATAACAGCGAAACAACTAACTGGTATGAGGATGGTCAAGGTGATTCTGTTTTTGCAGGCGACAATTACAATGAATTGCGCAATGTTTACGTGACGAATGATAATGATTTTCTTTACTTGAAAATTGATTTTTCGAACTCGAGTAGCAATCTTTTTGACAACGATAATTACATCGGACAGTTGAGCAGGTATGACCTCATAGTTGGTATTGACATTGACAGCGACAATGCCACTGGCTATTCTGGAAGATCAGAAAGTCCTGGTGTCGACAATGCTATTCCCCTGGAAGGTATGGAATATTTTTTCCTTGATGATACTGGCACACTATCCAAGAAAAGGACTGATGCAATAAAGCATAATGCCACAGTATGGGACGAACCAGGTCTTTACGAGATTTGGACGACAGACAGTACTGTTGAGAGGACGAGAGACTTGGATGATTATGACCTGCAGGATTTGGTTCTTGTTTCATCCGTCGGCAAATCTGAGCATAACGTGCAGTTCAACAAGAAGTCTTCGAACCTGAACATTCTTCCAATATACGACGGCAATGAGACATGCTTCTTCCTGCCAGTGCACAGCAGGATCAACATCACTGCAGTTGGGTTCGGACTCAATGACACCTTGACCGATGCTAGAATATTCCTGCGAACCACTAGTGATTACTTGGCTGTAGGACCGGGAAATTCAATCAGGGGATCTGAGTACTGTGACTTTGACATGACTTTGAGCTATGAGAATTTTTCCTACTGCAACATAACTCCATTCCTTGTCAGGGATTCTGATATCACCAGTCATGGTTTCTTTGTGTGCATCAACACGTTGATGGACATGGATAATGCTAATGGCATTTTTGGTGTCAGGTATAACGCGTCAGAACCTAATACTGACGAGGTCCTTACGCATCCTTTGGTGGTTTGGAATAACCCAGGAACTGGCTTTGTGAGGATTCCTCCAACGTCTGGTGTGGTGAATCTTGCTTTTGGATATAACTTTGAGTCAGAGATAAGTCAAGTAGGCTTTTTTGCAGATTATCCTGACCCCGAGTATAACGGGCAATTCACTGAAATCGGAATTCCTATCGATGTCATGAACCTTAACAGGGGTGATAGGATAAGGATTGCAGTTGAAGGAAAAGACTATCAGAATTATGATATCTATCCTTCTGAGGATAATCTTTTTTCCGGCAATGGCAGTAGTTATGTCATTGAATAAGAATTATTTAATTATTCAAAAATTATTTTCATTATTTAAAAGATATCAAAAAGTCGTCTCTGGCGGAACAGTCAGTCTCTCAGTACCTTGTAGCTTTCATCACTGCAGTCGATGACTTTGCTTGGCGTGTCAAGTGTTACGTCCTCTTCTACTATCAGGTCCACTTGCGACATTATATGAAATGAGATATCATCAATGGTCTTTGGCTGCTGCTCGTTGTGGCGGTTGGCACTTGTCGTTATTAGTGGCTTTCCATATTGTCTTATCACGTTCTTTATCCAATGGTCAGGTATCCGCACCCCGATTTTCATGTTGCTTGTCACACTCATTCCAACAGCATTCATGTTCTTTAATGGCAGTACTATGGTGTATGGTCCTGGAAGTTTTTGGAGCCACTCTCTTGCATCATCATTCAACACGCAATTTTTTTCTATCCATTCCATTGATGGTACTATCACAGAAAAGTTGTTTGTTGTCTTTTTTAGTGTCCGAATTCTTTCTATAAGATTGTCATTTGTGGCATCGCATCCTATCCCCCAGAGCGTATCTGTCGGATAAACCACAATCTTGTTTTGGAAGTCCTCTGGTTGGAGAGTGTAAATGTTCTTTACTATCATGTCTGACAGGATAAATTTGCAGAATAAAAAACTAACGGAATGATTTTTGAGAGAAAACCGGTTTTTCTGCAGAACCACAACCTTTATAAAAAACCTCTTAACGCAATAAGAAAGTGTGATTTTTGTGTTAGTATATTGGTATTATATGCACAAAATATGCATAAAAACAGCATTTTAGAGAGTTACGTTGACAGAGCACTTATGACAGGTGAGAAATTGAGAAAAATTGCTATTATCAATCAGAAGGGCGGTGTTGGTAAGACCACGACAACGATCAACCTGGCTGCAGGGCTTGCAAAAAGGGATTTCAAGGTCCTTATACTTGACTTGGACCCTCAGGGCAACATTTCAACCAGCCTTTGCGTGAAATCAGAAAAGAACATGTATCATATTCTTGTGGACGATGTTAATCCTAAAGAGTGCATAGTGAATGTTCAGGAGAACATTGATGTGATCACTTCTGACCAGAGCCTTGAGAAGGCTGAGATGATTCTTGCTGGCGAGACTTCCAGGGAGACTGTTCTGAGGCGGGTCATGGATGGCGTCAACAATTACGATTTTGTGATATTGGACTGTCCGCCTAGCTTGGGCCTGCTGAACCAGAACGCACTGCTTTATGCCCGAGAGGCTTTCATCCCTGCAAGCACGGACTTTCTGGGTATTAATGCTTTGAAAAAGATGCAAATTGCTATTGAGGCGTTAAACGATATTTTCAACCACAAGATATTCATCAGCGCAGTCATACCCACAATGTATGACCGGAGGAACAAGACTTGCATTGAACACTACAATGAACTGCAGAGAGGCTACAGCGACGTTCTCACAAATCCCATAAGGGTCAACAGCAAGTTGAAGGAAGCGCCGTCTCAAGGAAAATCAATTTTTGATTACGCGAACAGCAGCCGTGGTGCAAAGGATTATGAGAAGCTTGTGGAGATAATCATAGATGAGGGTGAGTAGTTGAGTTTTCCAGCTCTTTTCTAGCGGCTTCGTATACTCTCATGTTGTAAAGCTCGTTTTCAACATCCCTGACAAACGCGTCCTGTTTTGCTTTGACTAGAGAGTCAAGTGTATTCTGGAGCTCCGCCTCCACCGTGCTTCTTGAGATTTTTTTGCCGAGCCTTTCTTGGAGCTTGAGTGACGTGGCAACACGGTTGATGTCCCTTGCAGACAGCATTCTGTATTCGGTGCCTGACAATTGGTCCATGAGAGCCTGTTCCTCTAGATAATCCTTGACTTTTGTGCCTTCCAGCTGGTGTGACAGCAGCTGCACGAATTGTTCAGGTGTTACAGGTCCTTTCCAGAATACAGGTCTGCATCTGGAGAGCACTGCATGGTCGAACTTTTCTATGTAGTTCGTGGTGAAGATACACGCGTAATTACCTCGATAGTCCGGAGGCTGCATTCCATGGAGTGCTGCAGTTATGACTCTGGAGTCTTCTTCATTTGACATTGCAGTCCTTCTTGAGAATACTGTGTCTGCATCATCACCCAGTATCAAGCCAGTACCTTGCGGGTCTTTCATGTAGGAGAATATCTTTTCTAGGTTCTTTGTTGAATCGCTGTACATGTGGGTCCTGAAGCCATTGTCTAGCCAGATTACCCGCGAGTCTGCTCTGCGGTTCCTGATATAATCTTCTGCTGCAGACAATATCATGGTCTTGCCTCCTCCTGGAGGCCCGTATACCACAATGTTTGGAGGGTTCGCGTAACGATCCAGGATTGGATTGGTCTGCGCTTGAGGGTCGTACTGAAGTAGTGTGTCACAAACTTCCTGAATCTTAAGCAACTGGGCGTGCGATCCAATGATGTTCTTGAACTCTTTAGGTACTTTGTCTTTCAGAGCAACCGCTGAAGTGGTTCTTGCAGTTGTTCCCTTAGTGATTCCTGCAGTCATGTGTACAGGATCTTGCTCAGTGCCCTGATTAGAGTGCATTTGTTGGGATGCTTCCAATCATATCACCTTAGTGCATGCCATCGCGCTCGTCCCATGACTTCTTGATTCTGGCCAATCTTTCTTTTGCCTGGGCAAAAGTGTCCTTGCCTTTGAATTGCTCTGCCTGTTTTGAGCTTTCGTCAGCTACCTGCTGTGCTATGGAATCGTACGTCAGACTTTGTCCTGCTATCCTCTGCTTTTTTCCTTCGATGACTTCAGAGAGGTTTGATATTATTCCTGCATAGTCTACTGTAGTTCCTCCGACTGCCTGCCTCAATTGTTCAAGAGTTGAGATTGAGTTGTTTGTTGATTCATGGACTTCTATGAGGTTGTAGAGGAATCTTGCGTCTGACACTTGTGTCGTGACTGCCTGTATATCCTGCATCATTGATTTTTCTATGGCTTCAAGCGCCACAAGACCCCTGTCATTCACTGCTACGCTGTTCACTGCTTCTGTCATCTGGAGTTCAAGCTGGTGTTTCCTGTCTTCAAGCTCTTGCCTTTGGTCTGAGAGTTTTGGAAGCATAAAATTCTTTGACGGATCGTCTTTTATCTGCCTCATGTCATGCTCGTACGCCTGGATTCTTGCCAGTGTCTGCTGGTACTCATCGTCTATAAGGTCTGTTGCAGCAAACGCAGTGGCTCTTTGGTTCCTGTAATCCCTTATTTTGTTTCTCAATTTTGTGAGCTCCCTGTTTTCTGATTTCAGGTAGTCATCTGTCGCGTGCATGATTGTGCTTATTCCTTCTTTGTAATTGTTTATCACCGTGTGTTCAAGGTCGATTTCAAGCTCTTCAGCATGCCTGCTCTCGAGAGCCTGCAAGATGGGGTTTCTCAAGCCGGCAACCCTTGCAAGATTATAAGCAATCTTTTCTGAGGTGCTGGTGTGCACTACATTAACTGGAATGTTTACTGGCCGATCAGATGTTCTGCTGTCAAGGTCCAGTCTTGAAAAATCCTGGCGCGTGTAGTCTGTCATCTCATAAAAGTGCTTGGACTCTGTTGTTCTGGGTGATTGAGGTGTCTTCAATGAAGCCTTTGCGAGTTGCCTGTCGAACTCTGAAAGGTCTCTAAGACCTGCAGTGTATTGTGGTGTCTGGTATGATGCATGATGTGATGCATGATGTGATGCTCGGGATGATGACTGTGCTTCTGATGCGTTCAGGATGTCTTTCAGTCTTGTGCTTTGTCCGGGTTGTTCTGGGTTCAGCTCTGTAATTCCGTTGTTTGCTTGATTGATTATTGATTCATATCCCTTTTCCATAGGATTCACCTCATACAAGCAGAAGATAAAGGATTAAATCTAGATTTCTTGGTCTTGGTCGCAAAATCAATGCTTCAAATCGAATATTAATCCACTTCCTAGAATTATTTTTATTCTATGCAGTCATTGACAGAAAAACATCAAATAACACAAAATAATTTCGACAATATTTGCAACTTGATAAAATATTTTTCGGAAAAAATTTAAATTATTAAAAAAATTTCTCACAAATAAAAAAAAAATTCAATTACTGCGTTGTATTTTCAAGATTTCTTGCCAAACTCACTTTTTATTTGCTTCATATCAGTTATTCATGCGACCTTCAGAAAAAGAATTACAAACACTTGAGGAAATAATCAGACTTTCTGAATCACTCAAAGCAAGCCAAAGCTCTGCCGACAACTTCAACAGCTCTTCTGCCAATGACTGGCTTCAGAACATATATTCTGCTGTACAGAATCTTGCAGGTCATTACGCACCAATCCTTGCCTTGACCAGGCCGGAAATCCTTGATGCATTGCATGTAATCCAGGAATTTGTCGTCGATATATCAACATCAGTGCTGTTCTCTGATGAAAACAGAGGATACAATATCAATGGAAGATACAATGTAAACAGCAGGCCGGCAGGCCGGCAGATCAGAGAATTGTCAGAGAGTATCTACAGTACTATTAGTGAATTCACAAGTCCGAGTGCGCGCCAGAGTCTGCCTAATTTCGTGCTTGATCACATGCCTTGCAATCAAAGCAAATCCAAGAGCCCAGATTATTATAATACTCTGGAGAAAGGCACGCAGGTCTCGCATAAGTCAGACAGCAGATCCAGGTTGGACTCGTGCAAGCAGGAGTTTAACAGGCAGAGAGGACATTCAGATATTCTATTAAGTCTTCGTCCTACCGCAAGCCTTGATTTGAGGAATGAAATTTCTGTGCAGCTTCAGAAGATGCTGGGCACAAGAGTGTCTGCGTACTCTCACATCCCCTATCTCAGGATTCAAGCAGGGTTAGGGGATGAACAGTCAATTTTGAGGTTGTTTAACCAAAAAAGAATTGTTTCAGATTACTTTTCTGCTGATAAGAGGGAGGTTCTTGGTAATGCAGAGACTTCTCAATTGTATTTTAGTCCTAAACCAATTTTGTCCCGGCGTGCAAGGATGAGAAAGAGCATGATGCTGTGGAATCTAAAGAATATTGGAGTGTATGATGCTCACGCTTTCACTAGGGGTGCTGGTTCAATTGTGCTTGTGCTGGATACAGGCGCAGACTATAACCACAATGAGATCAAGCATGCATTTGGTGATGAAAAGGGCTATAATTTTATTGCAGGAAACTCCAATCCCTTGGATGGTGATGGGCATGGAACGCACGTTTCAGGGACCATTGCGGGTATTGATACTGGTGTCGCGCCTGAAGCTGGATTGCTGGCAGGCAAGGTTCTGTCAGACGATGGTTGGGGCAGTGAAGCAGATATTCTTGAAGGTGTGGAGTACGGTATTGACAAGGGTGTTGACGTCATCAGCTTGAGCTTGGATGGTGAGGGTTACAGCAGGGCTAGCGAACTGGTCTTCAGGGCCGCTTACGATCAGGGCATAGTCGTTTGTGCTGCGGCAGGCAATGACCATTACGGCTTGGGAGATGATCCTTACAACTATCCTGCTAGCTATGAGGGCGTGTTGAGTATTGCTGCTGTTGACATAAACAACGAGCACGCTGACTTCAGCCAGGTTAATGACAGGGTTGACATCAGTGCGCCTGGAGTCAATATTAGGAGTTGTCTGCCTGGAAACAGGTACGCGGATTACTCCGGGACTAGTATGGCAACGCCTCATGTAAGCGGCGTGATGGCTCTTGCGAGGTCTCTTGATTCTGGATTGGGTAATTGTGACTTGGAGCAGATGCTCTTGTACACGTGCAAGGACATCGGTGATTCGGCAAATATGTTCGGTCACGGTCTGATACAAGCAGACCAATTGGTTGACCTTGTCAAGGAAGCAATGGAGGAAGTTGTATGAACAAAAAAAATGTGGACGAACAAAATATGGAAGCAGGCAAAGGTAGTAGTACAAGCAGTGATGAAAGCGCAGGGAATCTAGAAACATACATTATAGAATATCAAGGGGATATACTGGAACAGATTAAAGTGCATCTTCAGAATGCTGGATTGGTTGAAGTGCACAAGCGAGAAAAAGCAGTACACCCGCACTATGTATGCTTTGACTATGCTAACCTTGTTGTTGCGAGAATTCAAGGTGTTGAGCAGTCTTCAATGCTTGAGAAACTGGCTAAGGAATACAGATCTTCCGAGCATGAACGGGTCAGGGTTTATATTCCCAAAGAATTTAGGAAAATGTGAATTAAAAAGATAAGAAAATTCAAAAAAAGATATTATGAAGATTTTGGAACGCAGCAGACGCATTCGCATCTTACATCAAAGATATAACCAAGATTTTCTTCATTCTGCTTGCAAGCATCCTCGCCGAGTGTATTGGCAATCCTTCCTCCAAGTTCTGCACATCCATTTGCAGTAGGACCTTGCAGAGTATCTCCTTAGTCTATGATATTTTCAGAGTCGATATTTTCAGTGTCTATGATGTTCGTGCTTGTTACTTTCCATCCGTCTATCATAACTTCATATCTTTTTGTCTCATCAACAGACCACTTCTCCAGACTGACTTGCCAGCATCCTGGGCAGAATGCAGCAATAACTTCCACAACTGTCATGCCATACTCTGCACCAACAGAATTTACAGCCATTTCTGCTGCCTGAAGCTCCTCTGTGTTCAGCTCCCATGCTCTCACGCAAGCTTGTGCATCTTCATTCCATGTGTAGCCTGCAGGTCCAAGGCATCCGTGCTCGTCGCGCTGGCCTCCTATCAACCCGTTGTCAAGCGCATTATCATCCTGCTCAACAGTCTCATTGACTGCCTCTACAAAGGATCTGCCGTCTGGAGTGGTACATTGTCTTGGATAGGATTCCATGACAGGATATCCTGCTTCCTCACATTCGACGAAGCTGTCAACGTTTTCTGAAGCCCAGACTTTCTTGTTTGTGCATTTGTTGTCAAGACACATGCAGTCTTCTGCACTGTAGGCTGCCAGCGCCTCGTACTGCAATGTGCAAGCCAGGGCAGGATTAGGTTGTTTGATTGATTCCTTATTGACGCAATTCTGTGGATGGCAAACAGGTTCAGGAACGCAGTCAGAGTCTTTTTCGCAGTATGAAGCGTCAGCATTTATTTCAGTTACCTTGCATCCTGTCAGCAAAACTGATGCAAAAACAGAAGCTATCACAAGCATTAAAGTCCATTTTTTTGTTGTTGTTTTCATCGTTACCATCTCTTTTTCAGTCTATTTGACTTTGTATGACCAGTATAGGTTGATGTTGTATTTAAATCTTGTTTACACTTTAGAAATGGTTGAAGTTATCTTAACCTTACTAATAAAAAAATCTTTGGTGAAATTATTTCATGAAATAAGCTCATTTATAAACATCGTTGACTTTCATGTACCAGACATACATGTCCAACTCTGCAGGGGTTATGTCAAGTTTTCTTGCGACAGTATTGAATTTTTCTTCTATTTCAAGGTAGATTTTTCTTGACAGTGCTTTTGGTTTTTCCCGCAGCAGGCCATAGTCTACCATCATGCTGAGAACGTGTCTGTCAAGGATTGCAAGATTCTTTGCTCCAGTGTTTCGCAGGAAATGAGATGCTTCCTTGTAACCAAGGCCTTTGATGCTCATGACAATCCATTCCCTGGCTTCATGCTCTCCCAGCTCATTCACCTTGCCCTTTAGGACAGGTATATGCGGTCTGGCTTCGACAATGAACCTTGTTTTGTTGTTGTGAAAGCGGTGCTTGTGCTTAATTATTACTTTTGTTATTTCATCAGGTGCTTTGTTTGCAAAACCCTCTGCACCTAATTCATCTTGTATCTTTATTGCTGTTTCCTGCTTTGAGTTGGCCGTCAGAATGCAGAAGCAAAGCTCTGAGAACCATTGTTTTTCGTCTAGATTTTTGTACTGGTGGAATCTTGCAAGCCCTTCTGTAACTTTCTCTTTTACAGGGCTGTTCTTCAGTTTTTCAACTTCTTCTATTAGTCGTTTCATTTTCCAATCATTCTTTTTTCATGTAAAATTGTCTTTTCTTTTCTGAAAAATGCTCAATTGCATACCTGAGCATTGTCCTTGGCATTTGCTGGTAATTCTTCTTCAGGAATTCTTCCTCAACCTTAATGTCACGCTTGCCAATCTCTCTCAGCATCCACCCTACTGCCTTGTGTATCAGGTCGTGGTCATCATTAAGCAGGATTTCTGCTATCTTGAGGGCGTGTTCAAAATCATTGTTCCTTATGAATTCAAAACAGCTGATTATTGAGATCCTTCTTTCCCACATGCTTTTGCTCTTAGCGAGCCTGTATAATGTCAGGTGCTCTAAAGGATCATGATTACGGATGAACTTTCCAACTATCCTGTGGGCTGTGCAGTCAACAAGGTCCCAGTTGTTTATGCTTCTGGTATTCTTCAGGTAGAATTCATATATCCTTTTACGTTCATCAAATTGGGTCTTGTCGTATTTATTAATAAGTATGAATAGTCCGGTCATGCGACTTTCGTGTTCTTTTGCAGCCAGGAGTTTTTGGATTTCGGGAAGTGTCAATGCAGTGTATTTCTTGGCTATCTGCCTTTGTTGGCCCATTGTCAGTCCCAGGAATTTGTCTCCCTCTCCGTAGTCTCCTTTTCCTGTCTTGAAGTATCTGGAACATGATTCTGCTCGGATATTGTCTTTTAATCTGTGAAGGTCTTTTGTTACATTTACTGCAAATGGTTGTTCAGTCATAGTAATGAGAACAAATAAAAATAATAAAAAACTTGTGTAAGCATAGCTAGTGCTTGAGATTATAGCATGTTACAGGAGTGTATTGTGCTATTATATCTTACCTACCATGTCCATTCCTGGCTTAAGGGTCGTCCCCCCTTTCTTCCAGCTGGCAGGGCATACTTCTCCTTTATGGTCTCGGACGAACTGGGCTGCTTCTATCTTCCTTAGAAGCTCATCTGCACTCCTGCCTATGCTGTTGTCGTGCACTTCGTAGGCTTTCAGGATGCCTTCAGGGTCTATTATGAACGTCCCTCGCAGGCTCAATCCTGCGTCGTATATGTACGTCTGGTAGTCCTTTGAAATCTGTCCTGTCGGGTCTGCCAGCATCGGAAACTTGATTTTCTTGATTGTTGGAGAGTTGTCCCACCATGCCTTGTGCACGAATTCTGTGTCTGTGCTTACACTCATGATCTCAACCCCTAGTTTCTGGAATTCCTGGTACTTGTCCGCCAACTCTCCGAGCTCTGTGGGCACACGAATGTGAAGTCTGCAGGGTAGAAGAAGAGCACTACCCACTTTCCTTTGTAGTCTTCAAGACTGATTGTCTTGAATTCATTGTTGTGGAACGCTTTTGTTACAAACTGCGGTGCTTTTTCGTTTATGCATATCATTGTTTTACCTCCTGCTGCTTGTTTGTCAGATTATGATTTTCAGTCAATGCCACCTAGCGAACCTTAGAATAAACTTTGAGATTACATATCGCACAGTTGTGTTACTCATCGAGATTCTCAGCAATGTGAGCGTGGCATTGAAAGATATGTTTTTTTGTGCTTATTTCTTTGCCACTAAAAAGTTCTTGTTGACCTGTTCCCAATTGATAACCTGAAAGAATGCTTCAATATAGTCTGGCCTTTTGTTCTGGTACTTGAGATAGTATGCGTGCTCCCAGACATCAAGCATCAATATAGGTGTCTGGCCTTCAGTGTAAGGACTGTCTTGGTTTGCTGTGCTCGTTATTGCCAGCTCCCTGTTCTTGTCGACAACAAGCCAGGCCCATCCGCTTCCGAACCTGGTTGCTGCTGCACTGGTGAATTCACTCTTAAAGCTCTCGAAGTCTTTCCACTTCGCCTTTATTGCTTCTGCAACAGGTCCTTGAAAAGGCACGTCTTTCTTCAGGACTTTCCAGAACATCGTGTGGTTTAGGTGGCCGCCGCCGTTATTTCGGACTGCTGTCCTGATGTTTTCAGGCACTGAATTGATGTTTGTTATGATTTCTTCGACGGTCTTTGCCTGAAGTTCCGGCTGGTCTTTCAGTGCAGCGTTTAACTTGTTAAAGTATGCCTGATGGTGCTTGCTGTAGTGGATTTCCATTGTTCGCGCGTCTATGTGTGGTTCAAGTGCAGCATAGTCATATCCTAATGGTTCCAATTCGTTTATTTTTGTCATAATATCACCTCGCGTTAAATTGTGTTTGTCTGGTAACTGGTTTTGTTCTGCTCATTTTTGTTCTGCTCATGTCTGAATTAGGCACTATCTGCATTTCTTGCAGGTTCCGTAGAACATTATGTTCACATACTCAACATTGTCTCCTTCTGGTTTAACATTGTTTAGTGCATGCTCAGTAAGTTTGTCCTGAAATAAGTCTTTTATCTCTCCGCATTTCTTACATATGAAATGCTGGTGATTCTTGACAGTAGCCTCGAACCTGTAGCCATTACTGGCCCTGAATCTTGTGATCTGCCCGTTTTCTGCGAGATGGTTGAGGTTCCTGTACACTGTTGCAAGGGTTATTGTTGGGATTTCCTTGCTCACTTCCTTGTATACTTGCTCTGCGCTTGCATGATTTTTGGCCTCCTTCAGATATTCTAGGATTTTCATTCTTTGGACTGTGTTTCTTGTTTTCTTCATTTTTACACCTTCTTTCAAGGTTTTTTACCCTGATTCCTTAAGCTTTCAGTTAGCATTTATTTATCATTTAGTAATAATTATTATTAGAGATATATTATTAATATATAAACCTTTCGGTGTCCTGCCGATAGGAATATAAATGCTCAGTACACCCTAATATCATGCATGTCTATCTCCAGAGCACAGAATACACGACTGCCGCCTCAAGCTTGATGATGGTGCTGAACCATTTCAATCCAAAGTTCTTGCTGTCTAGAGAGAATGAATTCAGGATATGGCAGGAGTCTGCCAACCTTCCAGTGAGGGCCAGCAGCATATACGGTCTTGCAGTATTCGCGAAGCGGAAAGGACTTAATCCAAGGATTGTGTTGGAAGAGAAGGAGTTCGACTTCCCAGATTACAGGTTCAAGAAATATCCGAAGCAGGACATTGACCATGCGAAGTTCATGTCAAAATTGCACCACAAACGAGCTGTTGACTTGGGAATCCTGATAATAAAGAGGGAGTTCGACTTTGAATTCGTGAAAAGAACTGCCCGACAGAATCCAATAATGCTAAGGGTAAATGCAGGAGTGCTTCGCGACAGCAAGGCAACCTCTAATTATATCATAGTGTTCAAGAACGGCAAGGAAGGCCTTACAATAATGGACCCCATCAAAGGCCGAAGCATCGTGGACATGAAACTTCTTGAGAAGGCCTTTGAGACACTGTGGAAGAAGAAAAAAAGAGACCACAGGATGATAGTGTTTGAGTAGTTACTCTTTTTTGCACAATAAAAAAATTTTTACTACTTGTAATCGGAATGTATTGCCTTTTCTCTTCGAGAAAAGGAGATTCAATCTACGCAGCCCAAAAATCTGCTTGCAGTTTTTGGGCTGCCTATTATTTTTGTATAAATTTAAATTAGAAGTAGTAAAAAAATTGGATTAACAAATAATATCAATTCATGCTTTTGCTCAATTCATACTCTTCCAACACTAGCGCATCAATCCTGTCCAAATCCTTGACACCATAGAACCTGCCATTACCTATATCGACTATCTGCCTACCGAGCTTCTCACCTTCCTCGTCCAAACTAATCCCCAACATACTGACTGTTATGCCTTCTTCGCGAGCCCTACCGACTGCCTGCAGGGTTGCTTTTTTAGGCTTCTGTCCTTTTGTAGGCATGGCATCAGTGATTATGACGAGATGTTTTGTCTCTCTTGTGCCGGGGAACACTTCAATTGCCTTGTCTATAGCTTTGCTTATGTCCGTCTCCTGACCCGCACGAATCTTGGCGAGCTCCTCAAGAATGAGCGGGAAGTCTTTGGTAGGCGGGATGACGCTCTTTACTTCGCTGTCGAACACTATCAGTCCTGATTTGTTCTTGTCGGTTATTGCTTTGAATGCGAGGGCAATTCCTGCACGTTTTGACATGCTGATCTTCTGGCCTTTCATGCTGCCGCTGCTGTCCATCGCAAATATGACGCTTATGCTTCCCTTGCTTTCCCTCGTGACAGCTATTAAATCATCTTTCTCCACACTCTTGTGGTTGCGCTTGATGCCTCGCCGAATGCTTTGCCTCACGCTCACGTCCCTGTATCTGTGGTTCTTGAAAAGCTCGTAGTCTTTCTTGTCGCCATAATGTGTCTGTTTGTGCTCCTTGCGCTCCCCGAAACCCTTTGGGACTATCTTCTCTATCTCTTCTACGTACATGATCAGCTCGCAGAGTTTGTAGCCTTTGCGCGTTATACGCCCGTACTTGTCTAGGTACTTGTTCTCCTGCAGGGATTTTATGCGCTGGCCAATCCTGTCCTTCAATTCTCTTTGAAATTCTGGGATGTTTATGTTCCTTTCAACATAGCCTGGCTCGTATCCTGTCAGCTCTCTGATGATGCTCTGACCCATTATGCGCTCTGCATTCTTGTAGTCCTGGACGAGCTGTTCGAACATCAGGTCTGGCGTGAAACTGCCTAGGCCTTGACTGATGCTTTCAGTTATCAGCTTGCCGTCGTCGACTTTGTCCTTGTCGCCTTCCAGCACGCTCTTCATGAGCTTGTCATCCTCGTCGCTCTGCCCCAGGCTTCCAGAAAGCTCTTCTATGGGACTTGCTCTTTCAATGCTTATGGGCTTGTCCTCAGAAGGGCTGTCACCCGGCACCGGCACGTTTGCCGGTATAAGTTTCCAAGTGTTCTTGAAGATAAGATTCGTTGGTCTGAAGGTATTTCACACTGGGTTTGAGCTTTATCCTGTGGGCGAGTACGCTAAGGAGCACTGCTGATACGTCATCCCAGTCTGCATGTTCTTTGCCGCAGAGTTTTGCATGACTTTGTGCTCTCTCAAAAAGACCCAGGCTTGCGCGTACGCTTGGCTTCTTTTCAAGATTCTGGTCATTCCTTAATTGGCGTATGAAATCCACGATGTCATGCGCGAGCGTGTCTTCTGTGGGATAGAACTTGTTTGCTTTGGTGTCAACAATCTTTTCCTCGTCTTCCTGTGTTTCTGGGTAATTCACATAGATGAGGTCGAACCTGTCCAATAGCACATCGCTCAGTGGTTCTGTGCTGTTGTCATTAGGGTTCATTGTCGCGACAAAGATAAAATCCGCATCCAGGTCAACAGTGTAGCTTCCTATTGTGACTTTCTTCTCCTCTAGGGCTTGCAGAAGGGCATTCTGGAGCTTTTCGCTGCACCTGTTGATCTCGTCAAAGAAAAGTATGCCTTGGTTGGCCTTGAAAATCTTGCCAGGCGTGAAGGCTGTTATGCTCATCGGTCCATACTGCATCGCTTTTATCGGGTCTATGTCTCCCAATAGGTCTTCTGCTGTAAGATCAGGACTTCCCTGGATTCTCACAAACAATTCCTGGCCAGTGTATTGCTTAGTCGGGGTTGGTTTGCCTGCCTTCATGTTATCTTGACATACTGGGCACATGGGCCTGTCTGGCGTGCAGTGGTAAGGGCAGTTGTTGAGGGCCTTGGCTGGCAGAAGCTTTGCTATGTTCTTTGCAAGTGTTGTCTTTCCCATGCCTGGCTGTCCTACAAGGATTATGTGCCTTCCCATCAATAGGGCTGATTTTGCTTGTTTCTTGACTTCTTCCAGACCTATTATGTCTGAAAAGTCATTCTGTAGAAGGTTCTGTTCGAATGTCATAACCTATAATATGCACACTGGAGGTTTATAAACCTATTCC
The DNA here is from genome assembly GCA_016929855.1 of Candidatus Woesearchaeota archaeon. Taxonomy (GTDB): domain Archaea; phylum Nanobdellota; class Nanobdellia; order Woesearchaeales; family JAHJEM01; genus JAFGHY01. The sequence goes on from JAFGHY010000005.1 coordinate 25,514, forward strand.
GAAGGGTTTAAATTCTGAGAATGATTAATGGTGTGGCCAAAATTAGAATGCAAACGAGGCTTGAATGACTATTCCTGCCACCAGGGGTATTATCATATTGTCATCTAAGTGCAGGAAGTCTATCTCAATAATCTCGGCCAGCATGGCTGCGAGCGCTCCTAGAAATGCAGGAATAGGGTTGACGAACAGCATTGCAGCAAGTGCTGCGGCCACCAGCCCTATGATAGTCCCTTCTACTGTGCGGCTACTCTTGGGATACTTGAGTTGTCCGAAAATCCGGCCGAATACGTTTGAAAAGCTATCCCCAAAGCTCAGTATGAGTATACTGGCAAATAGCACTTCGTTTTGGAAGATGAAGCTTGCGATTGTAATGCCTGCAAGGTATGTTATGATTCCTTTTCCTGGAATGGGATCACTTGGTCTGTCGTACTTTTTTGCAAGTGCAGAGAAAACAGGCACTTTGTATTGCATACATATGAAGCTTATGAAGAGCCCGAGGACAAGCACTGCCAGCAGGATTACTGGGTTAAGGATTTGAACCATGAACAGGATAATTATTAGCAGACCAAGGCATAGATGGAATATCTGCCTGCCAAGTTCAAGTTTTGGTTTTGTCTTCATTTTTTTCTCTTATTATCTTTAGCAATTTCAGTTTATGTTGGCGCCGATTCCAAACAAGTGTATTAGGGCTTCGTTGCCAGTGTATACCACAAGACTCACTGCAAGTGTCGCGATAAGCACTCCTATGATTACTGCAATTATAAATTTTCTGAAGCTCAGCCCAAGAATATAGGCTGAGAGCGTACCAGTGTATACCCCGCTGCCGGGAAGAGGAATGCCAATGAAGACTGCGAGCGCCCATTCACCGTACTTTTCTACGCCCTGATGGATTCTTTTCTGTGTCTTCAAGAGGAATTTCTTGTATATTCTGTCAATGAATTTTATTCTGCAGGCAAGACGGATGACTTTGTCGAGCAGGAAGTATGCAAGCACTCCTAGAAGTACATTGATGACGAAAACTAGAATTGCTGCAGTGAATAGAGGGATGCCTCCTACAAAGACCGCATAGGGTATTGCCGCCCTTAGCTCAAACAGTGGTGTAAGTGTCAGGAGTATTGTGTAAATGTAATGGTTCATCTTGCATCAGCTTATTCTTGTATCAGTTTATTGTTGTTTTTTTAATTTTGCGGATTTGCATTTCTCGGTGACGTACTTCTGTGTGATGACATCATCAAACAGTTTGCTTGGTTTCCTGAAATCGCGTTTAACCTCAGAAAATATCCTGTTATTCTTGGTGTATGTTCTCAAGTGCTTATTCTTGAATTTTTCCACATCATATTTTGCGTTGAGTGGCGGCCCTCTTCTTTCCTTGTTCAGTGGAAGAATCTCGTCCTTAACAACAAAAACAAGCAATGCATTGTCAGGTCTGAACTCCCAGTCTGCTGACAGTACTGTGAACTCGTTCTTCTTGAGGCTTGCTATGATGTAATCGAAGATTTTCTTGACCTTGGCGCCGGCAACATCTTTCTTTTCATTCAAAGGCTTGACTTGGATGCTGAAAACTTGCGCTCCAATATTTTCCTTCCTGACCTTTACCAGGCTGATGTTCTCAGCCTTGAAGAATCTTTCTGAAGGATTCTGCATATATTCTTTTGCTCTTTTAATCAGAACATTGTACTTTTGTTTGGAGAGTGCTGCTGCAGCATTCCTTTCTTTCTGCAGAGGATCAACCACAATCAAGGGGCCTGTCTTCTTTGACCTGTTAAGTACCTTAAGGGGACTCTTGTGATGCTTCTCGATATCAATCACCACCTGGCCGTTCAAGGGCCACTTGCTGACATTTGCAATAAAATTCTCAAAATTCCCATAGTGTGCAAGCAGTATGTCAAGAACATGTCCCGAGAATCCCTGCAGGTATGATTCTGCCCCGTACACTTTGGCTGATTTGCAGAACATCTTTGCCAGCCTTATGTCATCAGGCAGTCTGTTGTTTCTTCGTGTCTGCTCCTTAACCCATTGCACGTGCAGTGGACTCATGTCCGTAACATTCAAGGCCTGCTTTTCGTCCTTCACGTCAAGAACTGGCACAATCTCGTAGGTGTAAGTATTCCTCAGCTGAAAATAATTCCTGCTGCCATGCACTAATTCGGGCTTTAGTTTTTGGATTGCATTTTCCAGTATCTTTGAGATGTCCTGGTCTTTGTACTTGCGGTCGAACTTGACGAACAGGTCGATATCAAAATCGCCTTTTAGGTTGGTGTTCTTGGCAGTGCTCCCTCCAAGGACGCATTCTGATTGTATATTCTGCGCATTGAGTAGATTGTTGATTATTTGAATCTGTTTTTTCACATCTGCAGGCATTGGTCCGGGCTTCAATGTTTTTTTTATTTTTTCAAGGTTCACGAGCATCATTAATCTACAGGGCTTTTTAAAGTATATTGAAGAATACCAGACTATTGACCTGATATTCTTAATATTTTCTAAAGCAGAAAAATTTAGTGCAATAGTTGGAAGGAAAATTCATGCGTTCATGTGTTCACACTATTTTTTCTTTTTATTCCAGCCAATAAGGAACATGATTCCAATAAAGAAAGCAATTCCAGAAATCTGCAATGCCCATGATACATAATACCATTTAAAACCATTTCTAATAGATGTAATTAAAAGAAGTGCAATATAGATGATTCCTGAAAGGATAAATGCTACTCCTCCTACAATTTCATGCTTCCAAGAGATTAACAAAACAACCAATAGAATAATTGCAGGAATGTTATGAATGAACAATCCTAAAATCGCCCCCCAGAAACCATAATTCTCTTCAAAAATATCTAGTGACATCAGGACTAAAAATAATATGAAGATTATAGATAATAGTCTTGGTACCCAATAGATATAATTGTTAATCTTTTTTTTTGTCATAATATAGTTATTAGGAGCTTTAGATATATAATCTTTATGTTAATACAAGGATAGTCTGGCGAGTCGCCTGAATTGATGATAATCATTTATTAAATGCAGAATACATTGTTGATGGTGTTCTAAAAAATACGAAAAAATAGAGTCTCATATGGGGGGTGGTATTCCTGGTCCTCGCTTCTTCTTTTTCTTGGAAAGGATTCTGAACCCGAATATCCCTGCCACTACTACTGCAAGAATTATGATTATGACTATACTGTTTTCTGCTCCGAAGGATAGGATGCTGCCAATGAGCATGTTGCCTCTCGTGTACTCTATCTGGACTTCAGGTGTTGACTGCGTCAGCAGAGTGTCAGCCTGCCCATAGTAGAGGATGATTGTCTTTGGAGTGTCTATGATTCTGCTGGTTTCTGTATACAGTGCAGGTACTGTTAGTATACCTTGTGAATTTGCAGGAATTGTTATGGTGTTTGACGCAAGAACCTCTTCATCATCGAATAGGATTTCTGCAAAAGCAACAATATCTTGGTTTTGAGGGTTGCTCGCTTTTACCTGAATTTCTTCTCTGCCTTCATTGAATTTTGCCTGCTCAAGGACTATTGTTGTCTGCTCCTTGTGAGTGCTCTGTTCAGCTTGAGCAATAACCAAGGACAGGCCTTCATCAGACAGTATGCTGTACCTCAGTGGCTGCTTGTAGTTGAATTTGGTGTTAACGACAGTCCTTACAATATCATCAGTAGTGGCAGGGACTTCATAAGGTATTGTGATTGTGCTTCCAGGCTTTATCTTGTGCAAATTCAGGTCTGCCAGAGGATTTCCTGAGAATTCAACATTGGTGAAGAATTCAGTGTCAATATTTCCTGTGCTCTTGAAAGTAATCGCGAGTATCTTCATGTTGCTGTAATACACAACCTTGTCTATATTCATCTGCGAGAAAGGGAAATCAAAGTAGACGCTGTCCAGGTCAAGAATCTTTCCTTCCATTCCCTCCACGTTTGTCATCGTCCTGCCGTACCTTAATAGCATTTTGAGGTTCTTCTTGGAGAGTTCTTCGAGTTCTTTTGCAATGTTTGCCGTACCTCCTCCTATGACTTCAAAGTTCTCGATTCCGCTCTCAGCCATCAGCTCTGCAGTGGCTTCCTTATCTCCATAATAGACAAATATTGGTAACTTTTGTTTTAGAGTATTCAGGTCTATGGCATCCATGCGTGTTATGATGCCCCATTCATTGTCAATGCTGTCGAAGAGCATTTTCGTGAGGACTATTGCATTCTCATCAGAGTAATCAGTATATTTTTCACCAGGAAGATCTTTCGCGAATCTTATTGGAAAATGCCCTGCAACTATTATGTTATCGTTACCTGCTATTATTGACCTTACATTATCCCAATTCTGTTCTGTCACGAAAAGAGGGGCGTAATTATTGTCGAATAGGAACGAAGAAAGGACGACAGGCTCTATGCCTGATGATGGGTCAAAAAGTATGTATCCTGCATAATCCTTGTTTCCGAACAATTCATTTTGCAGTTCTGTGTAGTCCTTGTATCTGAGGACATTTATGTCTTCATAGCCATCAACTTCTGCAAACGAGTCAAAATTCTTGACTACAGGCTTTGAGGTAGACTCGTGCACGTAGACTGTCTCCCCTTTAGGTATTGTTTTTGTCTTGAGTTCTGCGTCCATTAGGCTGCTGAAGTGCAGGAACTGGTAGTCATTCATGCCTGCGTAAATAACAGAGAGATAATGGTCCTTCCAGTCGTTTGAATTGGATACCACAAGCCCCCTGGCGGAAACTAGGCTAGAAAAGACGACCAGCACGAAAACAAGTAATACTATGATTCTTTTGCTTGAAATCACCATTTAAGCCGCCCCAAAGACCCCCTAATTATATCAGAGTTAATCTGGTAGGTTGTTTGTTAACATATTTAAATAATTGTCGATTTGCCATGTACAGTAATCCAGTATAAACAATGCAGAAAAAAATACAAAAAAAGAAAGGTGTTTATATCATTTCCACCCAGACAAAATATTCATCTGAGGCAGTTTCACCGCCCGTACCATTCTCAGGAAGGATAACTTGGTAATCTGCAGTCTCGTTCCTGAAATTGACTCCATTCTCAAACACTTTTCCTGCAAAAACTATGTAAGTGCCGTCAGTCAGACTGTAAGTCAGGTATTCGTAGCTTTCATTCCATGCGGTTGTATTCGCGAAGTCAGACGAGATTGTGCTGAAGATTCCAGAACCAATGTTCTGTGCTGTTCCTGTAAATGTTAATGAATAATTGTCTGCATAGTCTCCACTCAAGTAGCTGAAGTTTGAGACAACTTCTGAAGTGTTGGCATCAGCAAGGCTCGCCCACATTATGGTGCTGCTTGTTGACATGTACACCAGGTTACCGAGTGCTGTCCACTCATACATGGTGTTAGCATCATCATCTCCAAGTACGATGAATCCTGTGACATCTCCTATCACACCCACCCACCTGTAGGTTGTAACGTTGGTACTGAGATTAGCACCCGTGATATTACCTGCCTCAACAGTGACATTACCTATGGATTGGTTAGGATACTCTCCAAAATCTGCCTGGCTTGCTACTACTACAGCTCCAGGTTCTGCGGCAAAAATCCCGAAAGAGTTCAGGACCAGCAGGATAATGATTAAGAACAAAGGTGTCTTGATAAAACTAATTATCAATTCTATAAATAAATCACTTTTCACTAGGCTCACCCCATTTCATAATACGACCCTATTCACCCAATATATAGCTACAATAAAGCTACTCATTTAAATAGTTGTCGATTTTAAGGCAGAAGAATTTTTTACTGCATAATAACTACCAATATTGTTTTGTCGACGTGAAACATAAAGAATTAGGATTATCGAAATCAAAAACACGCCCTAAATGCTCAAATTCCTGGAAAAATTTGGCAAGATCAAAGCAGGATTTAATCTGAACGAGGTATGCAACTGGCAAAAATCCACGGTATAAAAACCGAGGCATGCTTCTTCAATAACAATCAAGAATGATTATTCAAATAAAAGAAAAAAAAGAAAAATATCCAACAATTGCTCAGACCAGTTCTACCCAGAAGTAATAGGTGTCAGCAGTAGTATCTCCGCCGTCTCCATTCTCAGGGAGAATCATCTGATAGTCTGCAGTTTCAGCTCTGTATGCGTTCTGGTCCTCTTGAACAGGTGTTGCAAATACTATGCTTGCCCCATCTGTCAGACTGTATGTTTTCCAGTAATCTCCTGCACCTGCTTGTAACGTCAGAGCATAGTCTGATGTCAATGTGCTGAAAATTCCTGAACCGATGTTCTCTGCAGTGTTGTTGAATGTGTTTGTGTAGTTGTCTGCATCTCCAGCTGTCGCCAACCACGTGAAGTTAGCTGTAACTGCGGTAGCATCGGCATCTGCAAGGCTTGTCCAGGTTACTGAACTTTCATTGCATGCATAAACCATCTCGCCTGCAGCTGTCCACACGTACATCTCATTCCTGTCTTCGTCACCGAGTACGATGTTTCCTGAAACTTCTCCAAATACACCAACCCACCGGTATGTTGAGACGTTTACAGTTAAGTTTGTTGTACTTATGTTGCCTGCTTCGACGTTGATGCTTCCTGCATCGGTGATATTGTATTCACCGTGGTCTACAGCAGTCGTGACAGTCGCACCTCCTGGTTCAACTGCCATCGCGTTTCCGACATACAGCAAGAATAAGCTAAGAATTACTAATAGCATTGCTGTCTTCTCTTGTCGCATCTGTTCACCTCCGTTTCTAGTCATTACTGTCCTTTAAGAATCATGAATCCTAAAGGAAAATTGTTACTTACACCTAACTCTGATATTATTCGTTTATATAGTTTTCGGTTCAAGTAAAATCAAACATTCAAATTAGCACTCTACAGCCCCCGAATAATAGTTACTCAGAAATGAATACATGAGATAATTCAAAGATTTTTTGGGATTTCTAAATAATCAACCCGCGACATCATAAGATGAATTAGTTAAACAATACTCTAACAAACAATACAAACGTAATAACTTAGCCTGATAGCAAGCAATTAAGCCCTTAGAAAAGGTTGTTGCACACAGTGTAAAAAAAGCGATATATTTATAAAAGCGAAATCGAATTGAAAATCATTGAAAAATGCTGTTGCATTGGCTGGAAAAAATTGAGCTGATTTGCATTAAATAAGGGAATAATTCATTTTTATAACATTTTAGAGGTGAGGAAAACTGAATACTGACAATCCAAGAGAGAGAGATTATTCTAATTCATTATCGCCTTTTGTGTTCCATGATGGAACGCGTGCCTCTAACATTTCTGAGCTAATCCAAAAAATCAAGGATTTGGACGACAATACCTTCAACAGGTTCGTGAACCAGGAAAAACATGATTTTGCAGAGTGGAT
>JAFGHY010000077.1 GCA_016929855.1 Candidatus Woesearchaeota archaeon
ACTGGAGAGATTGCCTGTCAAGGACATTTTATTATTGAAATTAATGGAGTAAGAATTAAATTAGACATAGATAAAAACGGCAATCTTCAAATTAGTGAAACAAAAGATCCATTTAAAGAAGTATATCCTGACTGTACTCTAGAGAGTTTATTACTTCGATATGATGTTCCACAAATAGGTGTAGATATAAAAAGAGATCAAGCAGGAGCTCATCTTTATCAAGCATTAAAATCATGGGAATCTGGCTTAATTGGAGAGGTATATGTTGATGAAAAACTAACAGATTTTTCACATAGTTGTGCCATTGTACTAGCATCTAAACAAATAGAAGCTGACAGAGAAAGAGAATACACTTTTGCTCAAGCGTTGCCATTAAACAAAAAAAGATTGAGTTATATTTCAGGATTACATGAAGTTGTCAGGAGTGAATTAAGAAGAGTCGAAATTAATTCACAATGAAATGGTGTCATTTTTTACGAACCCAGCCCAGACCTATTGACCAGATTTTCTTTATCATAATATATACGTTATTTATGGTTTTCAAGGGAGTCAGAGGACATATTCTAGGCAATTCTTACAATATTCTCATCATAACTTTTATAAAGCCCCTCCTTTTTCTGGGCATATTATGAAGAAGCCTAAGATTACTAGGAGATACTGTCCGAAATGCCAGAAGCATACTGAGCAGAAAGTGGCTGAAAGCAAGAAAAGGGCCAGGAACCAAGCTAAACCGTTGTCCAAGGGCAGCAAGAAGCGCGTAAGGGCAAGGGGAGAAAGGCGTGGAGCAGGCAATCTGGGCAAGTATTCAAAACCTACAAAGCCTAAGATGATCGGAAAGAAGCTGTCAAAGAAGACCGATTTCAGGTACACGTGCAGCGTCTGCAAGAAGTCATTCGTCCAGTCAGGAGGCGTTCGGGCAAAAAAGGTGGAGCTTATCTGAGGCTATCTGGGGCTTGGCAGAAGACCAGTCCTGAAATGCCTTGAAATGCAAAAATACACTTTTGAGTTGATAATAATGGAAGCGTCAGAATATAAGGAAGAACCGGAATCAAAGTTCGTGAAGATCAGGTGTCCTAAATGCAAGAACGAGCAGATCACGTTCAGCAAAGGAAGCAGCAGTGTCCACTGCCTTGTGTGCAACAAAGTCCTCGCGACAGCCACTGGCGGCAAGATACTAATCCAAGGCAGAGTCCTTGAAGTGCTTGACTGAATGCACTGCAGGAATATCAGCAGGCAAAACAAGGAATTTTTTCATCACACCATCACTCACCGACAAAGTCTATCAAGATGCTAATAATCAAAAAAGGGTTTCCCGAAGAAGGAGAACTTGTTCTCTGCACAGTCACGAACATCCAATACCATTCTGTCTTCGTTAAACTCGACGAGTACGACAAGACCGGAATGATACACATTTCTGAAGTCAGTCCCGGAAGGATAAGGAACATCAGGGACTTTGTCAAGGAAGACAAGAAGGTAGTCTGCAAGGTCCTCAGGATAAACGAAGAGAAAGGACACATCGACCTGAGCCTGAGGCGTGTAGGCGAGAATCAGAAACGCGAAAAGCTCGCCCAGATAAAGAACGAGTCAAAAGCAGAGAAGCTCGTCGAGATCCTCGCAGGCAGAATCAACGTTCCAGTCAGGGAACTGTATGAAAAATTGCTTAACAGCGTAAGCGAGAATTATGATTACCTGTACGATGCGTTCGAGGACATTGTCGAGAATGACGTGCCGATACTTGACACGGGAGTACCAAAAGAATATGCGAAAGAACTGGAAAGTATTGTCCGCGACAAGATAAAAGTCAGGGAAGTGCAGATCGGCGGAGACATAAAAGCATTCACTTATGCAGAAGAAGGTCTCAAACTAATAAAGGAAGCGCTCACAAAGGCAGAAGACAGCAGTCCGGCTGTAACAATCAAATACAAGGGTGCGGGTGTATACAGCATTTCCGTGATTGCGCACGAGTACAAGGAAGCAGAAAAAGTTTTAAAAGGCGCAGTTGATACAGCTACTGATATCGTACAGAAAGGACACGGAGTCCTAGAGTTCACGCGCCATGAAAAATAACAAACCAAAAACCAAGAGTTCTAAGAAAAAAGCTGTAGCCAGAAATAAGTCTGCAAGCACTGAAAGACCAAGACCCGGTATTCAGAAAGGCAAGCCAAGTGCTCGTGCAAAACTATCTGTCAGGCAGAAAGAGGAAAATCCAGTCCTGAAAGAAGCTATGGCCTGGCTGAAGGATGTGATAGACATCCAGAACTCATGCATAAAGAAAGAGCACAGCTATGTCGATAAGCTCGATAATTTCAAGAAGGTCCTCATGCACCTGGACTCAGACCTCATTAAGAAAGTGGAAGGCAGGGACTCGAACAAGATACTTAAGTTCATAAAGAAAGACATCGACGAGAAAGCAATACCCTTGATAAACAGTATCGAAGAACTGGTCAAGCACGAGAAATACCAGATGAGGATAGTATCTGAAGAGAAACATCTACTCAAAGAGATGAAAAAAGACGTTAAACACAGGCACTGGAGGGCAATATTCAGGATAGTCGAGGAGGGAGTGGTTGAGCGGAGCGAGCAGAGAGAATTCAGGCTTGACGTCAAGACGCTGAAGAAATTCCACAAGCTCTACAAGAAGCTGTCAAAAGTCCTTAAAGACGCAAGAAATATTGAAGACAAGTTCGATAAGCACAAGATCAAGCTTACACCAGAAGCAAAATACGCCATCATCGAAGACCTTTACGAGATCCTCTGGAACATCCAAGAGCTCTATGAAGTGAGCTGCACCTACGAGATGGTGTTCCATGACCTGCTGGCAAAAGAGAAAATGCTCTTGCAGAGCGAGATACTCAGGGAGCACCTGCTGTATGAGATGGAAGGGACTTAAAGATGGCAAACCACATTCTGAAATGCAGGAAATGCGGAGCTTACTCGCTGTCAAAGGAGTGCGGTAATTGCGGGTCTGCATGCGTCCTCTGCCAGCCTTCCAAGTACAGTCCTGAAGACAAGTACGGCAAGTACAGGCGCCAGTACATCAAGGAGCACTCTGGCATGAAAAAAGGAGGCTATTGAATGATCCCTCTTACAAGAAGGTCTGTGGTTAGGGTTGTCATGGACACCAACTTCATGCTCCTTCCAGGAAACTATCTTCTGGATATTTTCGGCGAGATAGAACGGCTGATGCAGACGTCCTACGAGCTTTGCGTCACAACAGGCACTGTGGACGAGCTTGAGAAACTGGCTGAAAAGAAGACAAAAACCGCGAAATCAGCCCGCTTGGGCCTCATGCTCATAAAACAAAAACCTTTAAAAACCGTCCGAAGTTCCAAAGCACATGTTGACGACGATATAGTTGAGGTCATAAAAAAGGGGGAGTTCGTCGCGACACAGGACAGAGAGCTCAAAAAAAGAGTTTTGGATAAAGGCGCGAAAATAATTACAATGCGGTCCAAAAGCCATCTTATTATCAAAGAGCGATAATGAAAGGATGATGCACAAAAGACAAGATTTTGCGGGTGAAAAATGTTTTATCAAGTGAAAATCAAAGATCACATAAGGGTTCCGCCAGAGTCATTCGGGCTCGAGCTGGAACAATCAATCATCAAGGAAATCAAGAAGAAATACTCAGGATTCATATCCAAGAACTTCGGCTTTGTCATAGACATCGCCTCGATAGTCGATGTTGGGGAAGGAGTGCTAATCCCTGAAGACGGGGCAATATACTACAGCACAACATTCAACATAATCACGTTCGAGCCTGAAATGCACGAGGTCGTGCACGGCGCTATAAAAGACATCGCAGACTTCGGTGCATTCATCAACATCGGCCCTGTTGACGGAATGATACACATAAGCCAGACAATGAACGACTTCGTCAGCTTCTCAAAAGACAAGACCCTACAGGGCAAGGAGAAGAAGAGAAGCCTGCGCGTCGGAGACAAGTGCAAAGCAAGAATAATCGCAATATCCTACAAGGACATCGCAAACCCGAAACTGGGGTTGACGATGAGACAGCAGGGCCTGGGCAAGGACGAGTGGATTGTCGAAGACATAGAGAAGAAGACAGGCAAGGCAGAAGCCGACGCATGACTATCCGCTTCCCAGAGTGCAATTGCAGAGCAACTGCAGATACCTCATTGCGATAACCCATCGCGATAATCCATTGCATTTAGGTAAAATTTATATAGGCCATTACCAAAAGTCTTGATGAGGTGGGAACATTTTACGCGTAAAAGACTGGATGACAAAGCCGATAATCAGCATCAAGGAAGACGAGACTGTGGAAGAAGCAGCAAAGCTCATGAAGCAGAAGAAGATAGGGGCCTTGCTCATACTTGATGACAGGAAGCCCAAAGGCATCATAACAGAAAGGGATATCGTGTTCAAGGTCGTCACAAAGAACATGGACCTGAAGAAAACCAAGGTCAAGGATGTGATGACAAGGAACATCGTGACTGCAGACTCAGAAGCTTCGCTCCTGGAATGCGCAAGAATGATGAGCGTGCATGACTTTCGAAGACTGGTGGTCACCCGAAACAAGAACGTTGAGGGGATCATAACCAGCCAGGATTTGATAAGGCTCGTGTCAGGCTAGTTGTGTCAAGATTAGGATGTTAAGCGCGCGAGCGCGGAGAAACAAGAATGAAAAAGAAAGCATGCAGAAAATGCAAACTGTTCACAGAAGATGACGTGTGCCCTGTCTGCAAAGGACAGACATTCACGACCAACTGGCAGGGAAGAATATTCTTTCTGAATCCCAAGAAAAGCATGATAGCCCACGAGATGGACGTCCAGAACGAAGGAGAATATGCAATTAAGGTAAGATAATATCATTTCCTTGAAACAATTGTTATTCATTAGTATTATATTTTTGCATGAATATTTTTATTTATTAGTATTAAAATAATTATGATTTATTATGTCATTTTTCAATCATTCTTTATTATTACCTTTTTTTTAGATAGATTAAATTTAGATTGATTGTTATTAAAGCATACCTCGTCCTTTAGGGCGAGGTCTTTGATTCAACAGTTATTGGCAGCCCAAAAATCTGCCAGCAGTTTTTGGGCTGCGACTACTCAGAACATCCAGCCACGAAGTGGATGGCAATCCATTTTAATTACAACCAGTCCTTCTTTGTCAAATCTGAGCTTCAAAATATGACAAATTAAGTCCACAGTAACCTTTATAAAGGTCTCATAGTTTCTGACAGGCTATGGAACTTACACTCAGTGAGAAGGTCGAGAATGCTGAATTGAAGAGGACTGACATAAAGGCCAAAGTGGTTTTCCAGGGTGTTACGCCAATGAGATGGAAGGTCAAGGAAGCCATCGCAAAGGAGCTGAAGGCAAAGCCAGAACTCACGATTGTCAAGTCAATAGATACTGGATTCGGTCACCAGTCAGCTACTGTTGAAGCCAGCGTGTATTCTGACCAGAAGACCATGGAGGCAATCGAGCCGAAATGGATGATTGAAAAGCAGGCAAAGAAACAGGAAGCAAAGCCACAGACAGCCGACAAGCCTGACAAGGAAGCCGCACCAGCAGAGTCCAAAGCTGAAGGCAATAAAGAATCACCTGCTGGGGACTCAAAAGAAAAGCCTGAGAAAGAGGAAAAGAAAGAGGAATAAGAATGGGCAAGAAAGTAAAATCAAAATCAGTTTCTAACAAACTCCACACAGCCTACAAGGCAGAAGGGGGCAAGCTCCAGAGAACCAACAGAACCTGCCCAAAATGTGGCAGCGGAACATTCCTGGCCAACCACAAGGACAGGACGCACTGCGGAAAGTGCGGATACACCGAGAAAAGATAATCTCAAATCCCTTCTTGAGTCAGTTCCAATAATATCTTGCAAATTGATTCTTTTCAGAAAATGTTCAACTCATTTTAGTCTACAGTTTTCAACATCCTGACAAAAGCATAACAAGTTGAGCTACAGTTACTATTAAATAATAGAATCACCTACTTGCCAGAAAGATGAGCCTAGAACAGTACATGAAGGACATATCCAGGTACCCTCTCCTATCTCCTGACGAGGAGAAGATGTATGCAGGACTTGCCATTAAAGGCGATCAAGCCGCTAGACAGACTCTAATCAACTCAAACCTAAGGCTTGTTATTTTCATAGCCAGGATATGGTCATGGGCAGACACAATCGATGACCTAGTACAGGAAGGGAACAAAGGTCTGGTGAGGGCAGTGGATAGGTACTTGCCTGAAAAGGATGTTAGGTTCAGCACCTTTGCATACTCTTACATAAAAGGGTATATACTTGAATACATCAATAACCTTGGTCAGATAAGACTGCCAAAGCATGTTAGCACCACCCATAGAAGAATCAATGCTGTTAGGGATGACCTTACAAGTGAAGGGAGAATATTTCCAACATCAAGGGAGATAGCTGTAAGGCTGTCAGTCCTAGATGGAAAGGAGCGTCATCCAGAATATGTAAGTTCTATGCTGAAGCTGGCATACCAGACAAATACTATCAGCCTGAACACACCTATTCAACATGACCAGGAAACAGGCAAGCATACAGAACTTCTTGACGCTCAAGTTGACCCTCATCCAGGGATTCTCGATGCACTTGACAGGCATGAACTGACCAACATAATACTTGAGCACATCATGAGACTACCTCCGGACGAAGAATCGCTTGTGCATATGATATTCTACCAACAACTGAGTCATGAGGAAATAGTCGATATCTTCAAACTAGGGCGAGAAAGAGTGAAACAGATTTACTTCAAAGCCCTGCGTAGACTCAGCATTAGTATTCTAGACGAACCTAGGCTTAGGCATTACATCGATGCTACCTGACACCTGGATACATTACTGCCCAGGAGATGGCCAACTAGAACGGCTTCAGACTAGTTTCTAAGAGTGCGTGCAAGGGCATATACAAAAGATGAATGCTGTGAAAAAATAAAAAAATGCCTTCACTACAAGGGTCGTTGGGGGTGATATAATAGTGAAGGCAAAGAAGTTTTTATCCATGAAGGATCATGAATGGATTCTAGGAATCCACCAAAGACTTCCCTCCCTCTCAAAGGAGTTTTGCCGATGCAACAAAAAAATAAAGTAAATCGTGAGGGCAGGCCTCACGATTCGTCACTACAAGTACAATCTTGTTTCACTGCTTACCTTACTATCTCAATTCCGAGCTCATTAGATAGTCGTTGCCTTGCAGTTTCGCGCTCCTTGACACTCTGGCGGCCAAGGATCCATGGACTGTTGACGCCGGTAATTATTGTCATCACTGTCATCTTGCCCTTCATATCTTCTGAGACGCGTGCTCCCCAGATAACATTAGCTTCGTCATCCATGCTTTCGGTTACTAGCTCACCCACTCGGGAGATCTCGTCGAGGGTCATGTCCTGCCCTCCATGGATGTGTATGATAGCTCCAGTGGCTCCCTCGTAGCTAATATCGAGTAGGGGATTAGAAAGGGCTCCTTTCACTGCTTCCTCAACTCTGTTGTTAGTGTCGCTTGCGCCAACACCAATGGCTGCGACCCCTCCGTCTGTCATTATTGTCTTCACGTCAGCGTAGTCTAAGTTCACTAAGGAGGGTACTGCAATGGTCTCAACTATGCCTTTAATCATTGTGGCAATTAGCTCGTTAGCTACAGCAAATGCTTGCTGTACAGGCAGGTTGCCTGCGATTTGCACCAGCCTGTTGTTATCAATAACGATAACAGTGTCAGACTGCTGTCTTAACTGCTGGAGTCCGAATTCTGCTTTGTCAACTCTAGCCCGCTCAATCCTGAAGGGCATTGTGACGGTCCCAATTACAATGGCCCCTGCGTCTTTTGCGAGCTGTGCAATTATTGGCGAAGCACCTGTTCCTGTGCCTCCACCCATACCTGCGCAGACAAAACACATGTCTGCTCCTTTTAAGGACTCCTTAAGAACTTGAGCGCTTTCCTGAGCAGCTTCAGCTCCTCTTTCTGGAAAGCCTCCGCAACCCAATCCGCGTGTAACGTCTTTTCCGATAAGGAATTTCCTGTCAGCCTCGATGATGTTCAAGTGCTGCTGGTCTGTGTTGCATGCGATGATCTCGGCACCCTGTATGCCTTTCTTGTACAACCAGTTTACCATGTTGTTTCCTGCACCTCCTGCTCCGATGACTTTGATATTTGCTTGGCCAACCTCAATGCCATCAAATGTTGGTGTTGCGCTTGCTTTCATTGCTTTTTCCACTGCGAATTCCATTTTTTTAAACCCCCTTGGTTTTTTTATATAATCAGGATGAATCAAACCCTTTTGGTTTCCCACCCGTGAAAGTTATTTTTTGTGAAATATAGACTACACTACCGAAACGTTTAAATAGGTGTTAATCTATATTTCCCTTAGAACGCCAAATTTTTTCGCCAATACGTTTTCGCCGAACGCAAAGCTTGCCTCGCCAAAAGCAAGTTTTAATCGTTTTCTACGGAAACCGAAATTAATATATAAATCTCTATACTCGTATTTAAAGTTATCTGTTATACAGAATATATTTTTGAAAGCTCTGTATTCTAAGCTATAATTTTGTGAAGTTTTCTATCGACGACAAACTTTTATTCTCGACGCTAAACACTAACGGGTGAACAGTGTTATCCTTTGTGATGGATACAATCCCATCTCGCTCATCTGCTGAAACTGCTCAGGCTCCAGCATCAACTGTATGATTGTGAAGTTGAAAGTGGCTTTGATCTGCCCTACAAGCTGTTTTACAGCCTCTGTGTTGATGTTCCTTCCTATTATTAGTATGGAGACCTTGTCCTTGGTTTCCTTGCCGTGCTGGATAATCTGGTCAATGCCTTCAATCTTGCTGGCCATGTCAACGAACTCCTTGATGGCAGACCTTGCTGTTGTGAGGATGCTCTCCAGGAACTTCGTGTCCTTGCTGTCAGCCAGCCTGTAGGCCCTGTAATGCTTGATTCTGATCTCCTTAAGGATTCCTGCCTTGACCAGCTTCTGAAGTATCCTGTGGCTGCTTGCAAGCGGTACACGGGTCCTCTTAGCAATCTCACGGACATAGTATTCTTCTTCAGGATTGTAGATGAAAAGCTTGAGAATCTTTAGGATTTTCTCATTGAACAGCTCTTCAAGAATCGATTTGTCTGCCATCACCAACCTCTTTTATTTCTTTCTGGGAGGGCTCCTATTTAAATGTTTCGATAATGAAACAGTGTTCTAAAAATGGAACAATTGATTAATACTGAAGCATACCTCAGGTTTTAAGTTGAGGATTGGTAAAGCGTTTCACTTTGTTTATGCTTCAGTCTTAACAAATACTCTGTATTTGAACTCATCACTTGTGATGAGTAACAAAGACCGAAG
>JAFGHY010000078.1 GCA_016929855.1 Candidatus Woesearchaeota archaeon
GTACGTCCAGATTCCAGAAAAAACTTTTTTGCCGTAAACTAGAATTCCTTTATTTTTTCCTAAGGTTATCACAATAGGGTAATTTTTCTTCGGCCTGAAAATCTTCAAGTTCTTGTTGTTGATGGAATTGATTATGTTCTTGATTATGATTTTTTCTTCGGCAACAGCATACGTCAGCATTTTTGGAAGCCTGCCTGCTCCAGAAGAAGTTTTGGAAGTGCTTTTGAATGATATGCAGTCGCCAGCGCCAAACACGTGCGGGTCTGAGGTCTGAAGGCTGTTGTTGACCAGCAAGTAACCCTTATCCAGTTTGAGGCAGGTCTTCTTCAGCATCCTATTTGCCTTCAACCCACTAGTCCATATTATTGTGGAGGCCTGCAGCATCTGAGAGTGGATGTCCACGACATGATTCTTTATCTGTCTGATTCTTGCCTTCTTGATTATCTTGATATCATTTTTCTTCAGCTCATCCTCCACTTTTTTGCTCACTGCCTCTGAAAAATTGCTGACGAGCCTGTCGCTGGACTCCAATAGGATTATGTGGACGAGGCTAGGCTTGATGCCAATCTTCTTGCACAAAGTGCTCCGAAGGCCGGCAAGCTCTGCAACAGCCTCGACGCCAGTCACGCCACCCCCGCACAAAACTATAGTCCTCGCGCTGGTCTGCTTGACTCCAGTCCAATTCCTTGAGGCAATCAGTTCGTTCTCAATGTGCTCATGCACGTCAATCGCGTCTTCAACATTCTTTAGAGGGAAAGTGAATTCTTCAGCACCTTTGATGTTGCGGAAGTTAGGTTCGCTCCCGACGTCAATGACAAGAAAATCATAAGGGACGGGCAGCCTTTTCTTGAACAAGACCTGCTTTTTTGCATTGTCGATGGCAGTCACAGAATCCTGCACAAACCTCACGCCATTCTTTTCAAAAAAATCCTTCAAAGGAAGATTAACCTTCTGAACAGGCAAGGAACTGGACAGTATCTTAGGTACATTGCCATACAGGACGTGATACGGGCCCTCGTTTATTGCAGTGACACTCACAGAATCCTTAAGCTTCCTCTTGACCTCAACAGCAACGTCAATGCCGCCGTAGCCGCACCCGACAATCACAACCCTCTTTTTCATAGGAGATAAGATTCCATTGCAGCTTTAAAAAATTTGTTGTGAGAACACTGCTATATGACAATGGTATGATAAACAAATGGTGAATTAAAGATTAAAAATGATCAATGACCAAAAATGATTAACTGCAAAAAACAGTTATTCTGTTGCAGCAAGAATAATTAAAACACGACCTTAATCAAGTTGGAAAAGACACTATATCCATCAAATGGCCTGATAGGTATCATGTTGAACACGAAGAGGAAAAGGTTGATCTTCTTCTGTATCGTCCAGAAGTAGGCGTGGCTTGGCTTAAGTTTTCTTGTCTTCAGAATGTAGATGCTCACCAGCCAGAACGCAAGATGGACTGCAGGCCCTGCAAAAGCGATCAATGCAGTGTTCAATGCCTCAGTGGAGCCGATGATGCTTACATAGCCTGGAATAAAAATCACAAAACCCGGGTTTATTATCTTCAGTATTATGCCGAACACGAGCCCAGGAATGAACGCCTGAAAAGTTGCGTGCAGGCCGAAGCCCATGGCAACGAACTTGTGCGCCATCTCATGCAATATAATAGCAGGGGCGATGGCCAAGACTGCGTACTTGAACTCATCAATGTCAAATCCCAAAAACCTCTTTTTTGGGTACAGGTCAGCATTCAGCGGCTTTGCCTTCCCATAACTCCTGGCGTCACGCGGCCTGTTGCCGAAAAAACCCATGAAGATTATACCAAGGCCTACTGCCATTATCACCAGGTCAATCAGTTCAGGAATATTGAATAATGCCATGCATCTGTAGGATTGCAGGACCTATTTAAATATGTTGCATGCAGACAGTAGGCATGGAAAAGACACGGAATATTATATGGAAAATTTGTTGAAGGCTGCAGTATATTGCAAATTTCAGCAGTATTATGAATACCACTCACTACAGATACATTTAAAAATAAATCGGACTTCTGGGGCTATAAGATGATGTTTTGTGACAAATGCGGCTCCATACTCAAGCCCAAGACAGAAAAAGGCAAGAAAGTACTGTACTGTAGCAACTGCAACATCACGCAGAAGGATGTCGAGAATGCCACAATCAAAGAGACTGTGAAGAAGAAGGAACCAGAGATTGAGGTAGTCCCTGAAGATGATGACACCCTGCCCACGACGGACGCAGAATGCAGCAAGTGCAAGAACGATCTCGCGTACTATTGGCTCGTGCAGACCAGGGCAGGAGATGAGCCAGAAACAAAATTCTTGAAATGCACCAAATGCAAGCACATCTGGCGAGACTACAGTTAGAAAACCAGCGAAACAAGCACATTCAATCATGCCCTTAAATCACGCTTATGGACTTCAGCAAACTCATCGAGAACAACAGACTTCTAGTTCAGGTGAAACCAAATTCGAAGAAAACAGAAGTAATAGGGTTTGACTACACCTCCAAGATGCTGATTGTTGCGGTCAAAGCCCCTGCCGAGGACAACAAGGCAAATATTGAACTCGTGAAATTCCTGAGCAGGCAACTGAAAAAACAGGTCAGGATAAAGAAAGGACTGACGAATAAAAGAAAAACTTTAGAGATACAATAATTCCTTCTAATCCTAACCGGGTATTGTCCGATATGCAAAGGACAATACAATAATTGCTAGAAATATCACAGCTATAACAAGCACCAACACCCAAAGTATACCCTTATCAAAACCTGCCATACTTAAATATATGGCATAACTGCTATAAATACTTATTCCTGCTCAAGAAGACTAGTACTGCGAATGCATACTTACTGTTCATCATAATCTTCCAATGTATCATCCAGTATAGTAAGTTCAACTCCTGCTTGCCTGAACAAGTCTCTGCTCTCAGTCGCGCCATGATAATCCTTGCGGCACACTACCCTCTTGAGTCCTGCATTGATGATTGCCTGAGCACAAGTGTGGCAGGGCGTCATCTTACAATATACAGTTCCACCGTCTATAGAGATGCCATACTTTGCCGCCTGCAAAATCGCGTTCATTTCAGCATGAATGGTCCGGACGCAATGCTTGTGCGTAGTCCCGTTAGGATGGATTACCTCCTTGAGCATGTGGCCAACATCATCACAATGCGGAAGGCCCTGCGGACTCCCAACATAGCCTGTGGTAAGGACGCGCTTGTTCTTTACTATGACTGCACCAGATCTTCCACGGTCGCAAGTCCCCCTCTTGCCGACACTATCAGCAAGCATCATGAAGTACTCGTCCCAGGAAGGGCGCTCATGTTTTCCAACTGATTTCTGTGTTTCAAACTTAGTCACAATCTCTTTGTTATCCTTCATTTTATTCCCCCTCACAATAAGCCAAAATGCCTCAAGAACCTGTCAACCTCCTTGATCAGGTCATCCTTGCTTCCTTCATTGATGACGTGCCAGTCAGCCATGGCGATAGGGCCGCCCTTTTCACAGTTTTCTATTTCATCACAGTCCCTCAAGTATGCTTCATCCTTGGTGAATGAATGGTTTCTCAATTCCTTGTCATTCTTTCCCGGTCTTCTCTTCGACACGCGCGTGTATCTTGTCTGTGGTGTAGTGTGAACTGTCACAGCAATCAGGTCGCCACCATATTTTTCTCGAAGAATTTTATACTCGCTCCAACTTGTCATGTTATCCCCGACGATATGCCCTTTTTTCAGGAACTCATCAAATTTTGGGATGTTAAGCACAGCGTAACCCCCCATGCCGTATTTATTCCTTATCTCCTGACGGATTTTCTGCTGCATTGCTTCACTGACATCATCCCGTTCCATTGCAATGTCAAGTGTTATCTGGCCGAAACGCACAAAACTGAAACCTCTGCGTGCGAGCTCTTTGGAAAATTCGCTCTTTCCACTGCCGCACAATCCTGATACTGTAACAAGCTTATTCCCCAAAATACCACCTTTGAACTTGCTTTTAAGTTATGGGATGAGAATTTGATTTAAAAGTATTATTGCTCTGACATGATGAAATACAGAATGAGTATGAATAATTACACTTGACTAGAATTTCCACTGGCTGTGGCCGAAATGCACCAAGGCATCAAAACCCAAATTATCTACTTCAATAGGTATATCGCAGGCTCCATAAGCAGTGCCTGCCCAGATAGTCACTTTAGCGCCAGTCTCTGCCTCGATTTTGTCGGCTATCTCTGCACCCTGCGGCTTGATACCGTCAGGCAACTGAATCAATACGGTCTTGGCCTTCATGTCCTTAAGGTCCTTGATGACCGGTTCGAGTTTGATGTCATACATGAATTTTGAGAATTTGGCATTGTTTAAAAAGCATTTGCAACATGGCAAGGTAAGGAAGGAGTTGTCTGCACAGCCTTTGCTAAAGGCTGGCGAAAGTGGAGTGGGCGTTGTCAGCCCACTTTCCGCGATGTGAATGTACATTGCTATCGCGAATATGGAATCTTATGTCCCATTTGCCTTTTGTGACACTTTTTGCAAAAAAAGTGTACAGAGTGCCGAGCAAGCACTTTCGCAGAAAGTGCGTCTGTGCCATGTATGTTGCATTAAGACACAGAGGTTGCATTAGAAAAATCATACTATTCCAACAAAATGCCCAGGTCTTTCATCTCTTTGCCTTTGCTTGTTGTGAACACCTGCCTGGGTTGAACCTTCTTGTCACTGTCATCATGCTCGATAGAAGAATAATCCTCCTGCAAAAGGTTCACTTGCTCGTC
This sequence comes from Candidatus Woesearchaeota archaeon, assembly GCA_016929855.1. Classification (GTDB taxonomy): domain Archaea; phylum Nanobdellota; class Nanobdellia; order Woesearchaeales; family JAHJEM01; genus JAFGHY01. Next base: position 4,790 of record JAFGHY010000078.1, read on the forward strand.
CTCATCATCATGCTTCCGGATGTGAGGCTGTTGTTGCTCCTGTATTGCCTTGCCTTTCAAGCTTATCTTGAACAAGCCAAGATCAAGAATCTTCTTCTGCTCTTCCATCTCAGTCTCATGAACGTTATGAGTTATCTTGATATCCTGAGCATCCTGGTCAGTTTCCTCTTCAAAGTAGAAAGGACTATCCTGCATCTTCTCAGGATTCACAATTATTATCTTGGAAAAATCCTCTTCTCTGGCATAATCCTTCTTTCTGATCTTGCTCTTTTTTGACAACTGCCTCTTTGCTTCTTCCTTCAAAGCTATCTTCTTTACCCTGTCCTCGCACAAGTCAAGAAAAGATGAAATGCTGTTGTTGCTCTCCCGAACAAGATTCCTAACAACAGTGTCAGTGAAAGGATAAGTGCCATTGCCTCCCACCTGTGTTATGCGCCCTTCAAGAATTTTCAAGGCATAGCTTGGCGTCAATTCCCCCAATACGATCTTGGTCTTCACATGCACGGGCCTTGTGCTACTTATGATAAGATGTATCCTGTCATTGGAGAGCTTGAACAGGAACTCCAGAATCTTTGGGCTGAGAGCTTGAGCTTCAGGGACAACAAGATATGCGTGCCTCCCGCCCAAACGTTTCATCAACTCGCTTGAAACAGTCTTGGTGTCTTTCCTGGCAAGCTTGGCAGGCTTGAAAAGCAAAGATTTCCACTCTGCAAAAAGTGCTTCGACAATCTCTTGCTTGGATTCGGGGTGAGAAAGTTTCTTGACCCACACGCTCTTCTTTGCAAGGCCTTGGTAGACCCAGTCCAGCAAAGTGCTCTTGCCTGTATCCTTGTGACCTTGCACAGCTATGACTGGAGTGTTGTCCATCAAGTACAGGTTAAGCTGCTCTTTTTCCTTGCTGAAGCCGGCCTTAGACTGGACTTCCCTGAAAGGATTCTTGTTCCAGCCGAATACCTGCTTCCAATCCAAAAGTACTTCTTCCATAAAAATGATTCTCGAGAAGGGAATATATAAAGTTTGCTGTACGAACATAGAGTTTAATTGTTTCATAAGAAAAGATTTTTATTAACTGAATACATATTCTGACTAATGAATGAGGATATAAATGATTTCTCAGTAGATGAGTCAAAGCAAGTTCTAAAATATGCTGCAAGTTTTCTTAAGGACAATGGCATTTTTAACCTAAAACAAGAGGATCAGTTAATCAAAATAGTTGAATTGCTAGCAAAATTACCTTGGGGAAAGGCCAGAACTGTAAAAGAATTTTTGATAACAAAAAAATATGGCACTTGTACAGCTAAGCATACTGCATTGCAGGCTTGCTGCCGGTGTGTGGGTATCAAGTGTGTTCAAGTGATATGTACATTCAGGTGGGGTAATCAAGGAATATTATTTCCTAAAGAGTTGCAAAGCATACTGGATGAAGGAGAGTGGGATCATGGACACAACTTTCTGCAAATAGAGAAGAATAAAGAAACTAAAATAGATGTTGACATTACTTGGAATACCAGATTGAAAGAATATGGATTCAAAACTTTTCCTGAAGTATGGGATGGAGAATCATCATTTATTGGGTTAAAGTATAAAAATCGATGGGACGATGCAGATATGAAAGCAAAGAAAATTGAATTAATAGAATCCCTACCTCAAGAACTGCGTGAGAGAAGACAGAGATTTTTAAGAGAATTTGTTAAATGGATCCATAGAATTAATGGAATAGAAAAATAATCGTGTTTAATCGTCCTTGTTTTTAGGAGTTTTCTTTACAGCTTTCTTCTTTTCTGAAGTCTCTACTTTCTTATCGTCTTTTTCTGTTGTATCTGCTTTGTTTTCCTTTTGTCTTGTTTCTTTCTTTTCTGACGACGGACTTGATTCTTCTTCTGTGTCTTTTGCGGTTTCTTTCTTGACTGGTTTTGCCTTGTCAGGTTCTGGCTCGGCAGCATTCTTTGAAGAAGACTTTTTCTCTTTCTTCTCTGCAGTCAGTTTCCTCTTGTTGATTACCATGCCTTCCTTGAGAATCTGTTTCGGAGGCTTTACCAGCAGGGTAGCTTTCCTTATGCTGAAGTTCCTGACCGGGCAAATCTTAAGGAGTACTTCCTTGATGTGCTTCTGCAGTTTAGTGGTAATGACATCACTCATTATCTGCTCGTAATTCTTTGCAGAACAGTAATCCAGCAGGGTCTTTCTTGTCTGCAGCCTCAAGCTGGTCTGTATGTCCTTGTCAATCTTCTTGTTGGTGATTATCAACGGCTTCAGTCTAATGTACTTCGCGTCCTTGGTTTTGATGGCGACAGAATCATCAATTTTGTCGCGATCTCTCCTGATAAGGCGTTTAACAGCAGTCGGGACGACCTCGAATCCTGTAATCTTTGTCATGCCCCTGCCCTCAGTCACTGTCGAGACCTCGAAGCTCACGCGCATGGTCTGCTTCTTCATGTCACCAGTTAAGTTCATCAGGTTGATAGTGAAACGCTTGTCCATCAATAGTTCTGCATCACTGACGTTCGATTCTCCGATCTGGGACTCGTCAAAGAGTTTCGGTGCCATGACCGGAAACCATCTCTTCTTTTTCTTCTTCAGTTTTGAAACAATCTTCTTCTTAGCCATTTTACTGCACTAGAATCTTTTTTCCGATAGCCTGGCCGGGCATTCCTTTCTCAAAAAGGATCCTTATGGCGCCTTTGTTGCCATGAGCCGAAGCCACCTTGCCTGTTATTGTCTTCTGATTATTTTGTCTGTCAGTGTAAGAGAACATGGCCTTCCTGCCCACAGCCTTTTCAGCATCAGCCCTTGTCTTGACTGTGCTGTTGACGGCAATCATGCTATTCCCGTGCGTGGTGTGCCTGTTTTGGGCATAATGAGCGATAATGAATTCCATGCGCTTGAGGAAAAACAGGGGGTTTATAAAGCTATCTGAGGGATTCAGCACAATAAAGTCATCAATAACCTCCCTGCCATGAGCTTCAATTGTGCAGAAGGAAAGGTACAGAAGGTAACATCGCCAAATAGCCCCTCATGCCTAAAACCTTACTCATACCTCAAGGCATCGACTGGCTTAAGCTTGGAAGCCTGATACGCAGGAATCGCGCCTGACAACGTGCCAATGACTACAGAAATAGAAATCGCAAGAATGACACTCTGTAATGTTACTACAGAAGATGAAGCCAGCCTTCCAGCCACCCCGCCCTGACCCATCAGTCCAGGCAGGAATCCTGAAAGCAAATAACCAAAGAAAATACCTATGAGCCCACCGATAAGGCCAATCAGTACAGAATTCAGCAGGAACAATGTCAATATATCCCTGTTCTTCGCGCCCAAAGCCTTCATTATTCCTATTTCCTTGGTCTTCTCAAGCACTGACGTGAACATGGTATTGGCGACACCAACCGCCCCAACCAACAATGCAACTGCCGCAATAGCAGTCAGGAAAGCAGTCATGCTGCTCATCATCTCAGCACGTATCTCAGCCTGCTCCTTAGGATTGGACACAGAAAAATCCTTGTCCTTCGCAGTAACGTGGCGGGTTAGCATAAGCTTTTCTTCAATGTTTGCAATCGCCGTCTCAAGATCATCCTCATTCTTAATCTTCACAACAAAAGAATCATAGACATCCATTTCCTTGTCATCCAAGACCTGATATGTCGCCATCAAAGGCATGACAATCTCCATGGAATTAGTGTCAAGGATTCCTACAACCCTGAAAGCCCTGTCTTCTATAGTGAGCATCTGATTCAAGCCCACAGGCTTCTCAAAAAAACCGTCAGCAATTGAACCTCCGATCACAATCACATTGGAATCTGCAGGCCCGAGCATCCTTCCTTCCGCGATCTCTTCAGTAGTAATCTGCGGCCACACGCTCGTATCAACTCCTGTGACGCGGACGCTCCCTTTTTTTCCAAGATAGTAAACTTCAGCGTTACCAGAAATTGTTGGGTTTATCAATGATATGTCTGCAAGGCCTCTAAGTGCCTGCAGGTCAGACCTGTCAAGCACAATCTCCTCTTCAGTGGCCACACTTCCTCCACCTCCCCAGTCCCTGCCAGGACCGAAATCGAATGCCCTGGAATAGCCTGCAGTTATTGTCACGATGTCAGCACCTGAATTGCTGAGCCTGGAAGTTATGTCATCCTCCAAGCCTGCACCCATGGACATTATGGCGATGACAGAAGCCACACCAATGACTATGCCTAGGATTGTAAGCCAGCTCCTGAGCTGGCTGTGCACTACCATGTTAAGCGCGTGCTTGAAGCACTTTGAAAGTCTCATTTAGATTCACTACCTGTTTTGTTTATCCTTGCTCTGTCCTGCTGTCATCAAGCCAATCATCATTCATGCTTTGCATTATTTTTTTCCATTAATTATTTTCTGTTTTATTTTCTCTTCTTTTTTTTGTTAAACATCCCTGAAAACATCTTGCTGACGGTGTAGTTAGGGTCTTTTCTTTTTCCGCTCTGGTATTTACTGTAGAAAACAATCGTTCCCACAACGGCAACCACGACAATTATTATGAGAGTCCAGTTTGTCGAGCTTTGCCTGTTGCCTGCCATCCTGCCTGCAAACGCATTCTCGATCTGGGTCATAGCTGTACTTGAAGAAGACAAATCAACATCAACTTCCTTGACAACAGTATGCCTGATGCCTCTCGTGTCAGTATAGAATATCTCAACCTGCAGAGCACTGCTTTGACTGCTGTTAAGGGCTGTGTTGTTCATCAGTCTGGGCTGGCCTCCTGAATTCCGCGCGGCGGCAAAATCCTCCCTTATCTGCTGTCGCTCTTCGTCAGACATGTCCTGCAAATTTGGAAAACCTGATCCAGCATTAGTATTGGATTGCTGGACGCTGAAACTGGCGACAGTGTAGTCGCCCTTGTTCAGGTTACCGATAATCACAGACTTGACGCCAGAGGCTGTCCAACCCTGCTGGTTCGGGATCGTGATTCTCACAGAATCTGCCGGAACACTTCCAACATTCGAGATTGACAGCACAGTTTCTCCACTTGAAGTACCCGAGTATGTGACGTCAAAGTCAGTCTCACCGCCCACATACACTCCTGCGCTTGTTTCTATTGCTGTCTCTTCGCCGGTTCTAGGGTCTGCATAACTCAAGCTTAACGAGAGCTTGTAAAGGTCGGGGTCTGCGTTAGTGCTTGCGATGACGTCATAGCTCAACTCTACGCTCTCTCCGACATCAATGCTCTTTATGAACTTGGTGTCGTCCGAACCCACGGGTAATATCACTGAATCCTCATTCTCCCAATAGAATGTCAGATCCCGCAAGGGAGCGTTGCCGACATTATTGATGATGAACTTCATCGGAGTGATTTCTCCAGGGAGCAACTGCACCTGGTCAATGTAGATGACTTCTGCGCTCTCGCTGTTCTTAACATCGATAAAAACACTGGTCTGGGTTCTTATGGTGTTTCTTTCTCCATCTTTGTATTCGAGTATCTTAAGCTCGTAAGTTCCGGCAGGAACGTCCTTGTCAATCTTGACCTTGAACTTGATGACCTTCATGTCCTCATCGTACTTGTAACCGCTTATCGTCCCGATATACTGAACTGCATTACTGCCGGATACCATCTCAAAAGGATAATCCTCGACCAGCTCGATGACAACCTCATTGACAGCATCACCTTCATTCTCGATGCCTATCCTAATGTCAACGATGTCTCCTGCAATTGCAGGATCAGGGTCCTGATTCACAAGGCTTATCGTTAGCTTGCCTCCTTCGATCAGAGCTGCATATGCATTCGTGGCGAGCAGTACAGCAGTAAGCAAGACTGCGAGCACCAGTGCATTCATCCCATTTTTGTGATAGCCTTTCATTTTTTGTTTCCTCCATTCTTGACTTGAATCATATTGATATTATTTTCAGTCCTAATTATTTCACCGTCCTTTAACTCCACATGCCTGTGAGCATACCTTGCCAATTTCAGGTCATGCGTGACCATGATGACAGTCTTGCCATCGTTCTTCCAAAGCTTCTGGAGCATCTCTATGACTTCCCTGCCGGTGACGCTGTCCAATGCTCCTGTAGGCTCGTCTGCCAGAATAACCTCTGGGTCTGCAGCCAGGCTTCTTGCTATGCTGGTTCTCTGCTGTTCTCCTCCGGACATCTGAGAGGGAAGATTATTCAGTTTAGTGCTTAGTCCGACAAGCTGAAGCAATTCCCTTGCTCTTTTTTTGGCGAGACTATCATTAAACTCCTGCAATTCCAACGGGAAAAGAACATTCTGGAAAGCTGAGAGGTTGGGGATAAGATTGTACTGCTGGAAGATGAATCCCACTGTCCTTCCTCTAAGAGAAGATAGTCTGGATTCACTTAGATGCGTGATGTTCTGGCCCTTAAGAAAAATCTCTCCTTTTGTCGGTATGTCAAGGCAGCCGACAAGATTCATCAAAGTACTCTTTCCACTGCCTGAGGCGCCGATGATGGCAACAAAATCTCCCTGCATGATATCCAGGCTGACCCCTCTCAACGCATGGACCTTCACCTCACCCATTTGGTAGGTCTTGTACACGTTCCGCAAGGAGATTATACTTTTTGCGCCGTTAAAATCATTCCTTGGCTTAACAGTTAGATTCAATTTTTTCATCTTTTTCAGCAAGTTTTGTGTGGGCTTTATATAATGTCCGAGTGTATTGATATCTTCTAGTCGTGCATATTAACCTGTTTAAATAAGATGTGGAGGATACCTCTTTTTCCTGGTTTCAGGCTTTGATTCTCACTGGCCTATGCACCGCAAAATTTATATTGGAATCCAAACCATTTTTGGAAGAGGTATACAAAACCAGCAAAAGCACAAAATATTTATATATCTGTATACAAAAAACGATACTATGGTTCAAGTTCTTAAGAATCCGGAACAGGTAAACAATGACAAGATCTTCTCGATTATATTCCAGGAAGACGAGCTTACTTGGCAGAATATCATCTACGACCTGGTCCAGACAGAGCAGATGGACCCCTGGGACGTGAACGTCAGCCTGTTGAGCGCAAAATTCATCGAGAAGCTCAGAGAGCTCAAGGAGCTTGACTTCAGGATCTCAGGCAAAGTGGTGCTGGCTGCAGCAATACTTCTGAAAATCAAGAGCACAAGGCTGGTGAATGAGGATATGCTGGCTTTGGATAACATCATAAACTCAGTAGAAGACCCTGTGGATCTCATAGAAGAGCTCGGAGAACACCTGCAACTGCCAGACGACGAGAGAAAACAGCGCCTTGTTCCAAGAACCCCTCAGCCGAGGAAGAGAAAGATATCAGTATTTGACCTTGTCACAGCCCTTGAAAAGGCACTGGATCTTGAAGCCAAGCGCCCTCCTAAAGTCACTGACAAAGCAACCCTTAAAAGGCCTGAAAAGAAATTCGAGCTTGGCGAGATGATAGCCAGCGTTTACACGCAGGTAAAGTCTCACTTTGACAACAAGACTGAAAGGCTCAAATTCCACGAGCTTATACCTTCTGATTCCAAAGAAGATAAGATCTACACTTTCATACCTTTGCTGCACCTTGAAAACCAGCGCAAGGTCGATATGTCCCAGAAAGTCCACTGGGGAGAGATTGACATTGCCCTGGCAAAAAAGGGGAACTTGAGTTAAAATTTCTTAAAATAATTGTTTTTTTCTTAGACTGCAGACGGTCACTCACTATGTTCGTGACCTAACGACCACCCCGGATGGGGCGTCCCCCGGTCGTTCTGCGTCTAAAAAACAATTACATCTGGTCAAGTCATTTGTCTGTTTATTTTATCTTATAATTTATAAAGTAATTGGGGTTTCTGGACACTATGCACGTACTGACAGCAAGCTTCGGAGGAAACCCAAACGTAGGACTATATATTCATGTAACCCGTAAGTATGTCTTGGTGGGAAATGAAGTTCCACAAAAGTTCTATAAAGACATCCAAAAAGTCATGGGACTGCCTGTAAAGAAGGTGAGCATAGCAGGAACGTCATTCTGCGGAGTATTCCTGGCAAGCAACACCACACACCTGCTCGTTCCAAAGATAATATTTGACGAAGAGCTCGAACAGCTCAAGAAGCTAAGACTCAATCCTATAGTGTTCGACACAAAACTCACCTGCCTGGGCAACAACATCCTGTTAAACGACAAGGCAGCGCTTGTCAACCCGGAATTCACAAAACACGAAGTCCAGGAGCTCTACAAGATACTTGGCGTGCCTGTGGCACAGCACGGCATAGCAGATGCAGAAGCTGTCGGTTCCTGTGCAATAATGAACAGTAAGGGAATGTTGGTTCATCACGAGGCGAGCGACGACGAGATAAGAAGGCTGTCACAATACTTCCAAGTGCCTGCCGAGGAAGGCAGCGCCAACATGGGAAGCCCATACGTCAGGAGCGGAATCGTCTGCAACGACAACGGATTCATAATCGGCGACCAGAGCGGCGGACCAGAAATCACACACGTTGATGAAGTGCTTGGATTTCTGGATAACTAATGCAATCATTATTATAAAATTTCAACCTGGCCAGAACGACCGGGGGACGCCCCATCCGGGGTGGTCGTTAGGTCACGAAC
>JAFGHY010000079.1 GCA_016929855.1 Candidatus Woesearchaeota archaeon
CACCTTTCACTTATGGCAACTCGAGGTAGAATGTGTACGACAACGAAGTTGAACCATTTACCGGGACCAAAGCTTGATAGTCCAAGTTCGAACTGTCGAATCCTGTAGAGCCAGCGGTTGCTTTTGCAGCCCATATCAAGACGTCTCCACCCTTGTCATAAAGACTATATGTCTTCAGGGATCCTTGCGATCCGCCTGACCATGTTGCAGCGTAAGGTGTGCCTGCAATATTATATGTTGTGCTCGTGAAAGCTTCAGTTGCGTTGAATGTGTTGTTGAACTCATCAGTCGCGTCAACCTCGATGTACGTAGGCATAAGTGTATAGTTTGCTGCCTCTATGTTTGTAGTGGCCCAACTGCTTACACTTCCGTTAGCGATGTAAACGACTGCATCAGTTAGGTCTGATACTGTCCATTCAAAAAACACATTGTTGCTTGAATCAGCGAGCTTGATTCCTCCACTGATGTTACCATAGAAACCAGCCCATCTTTCAGTTATGCTAGTTCCTGTTACATTAACATTAGATACATTACCTGCGACAACATCATAGATTTGCCCTTCAGTCTGAGCTGTTGCGCCTGACGAAGTGCCGTTGCTTATGTTACCCCCAACTGGAGCTCCAGCAGCATAAGGCACTAAGAACAAGGCCAGACTCAATAGTAGTATTGGTCCCAAAAAGTTTCTACTCATCTAGTCACCTCCTATTTAACATCTCCATAATTATAATGTTTATTATGTTTCTTAAATCGATTCTTTATATAGTTTTCGATTTCTCAACAAAATTTTCAGCCAACATGTTATCACTGAAAAAAGGAAAAAACTCTTCACGATTGCAGTGTAAAAACATCTGAAATAAATATTGGACTTTCAATAATTGACGATAAATAATTGACGATAAAATAAAGGCAAATCTAATAGTTCAGGGCATAATAGAGTGAATTGAGCACCTGGTTCATGCTGTTCACTATGGTCTTCAGCAGGTCATTGCTGTAAGGCGTGCCTCCAGTGACAATGTTAAGAGTGGAATCCACCTCTGCAGTGTACGAGTCCACAAACACCTCATTGGAATCCAGGATATCAAAAGTGATATTTGAGCTGATTACACCCAAGCTTGTTGGAGTCACGATGAATTCAGTAGCTCCAGTAGGAACTGTCCAAAGGTCCTGCCTGGTCTTTTCAGTCAAAGGATCGTCTCCAGTATACGGATTCATTATCAGGTAGCCCCCCTGCTCCTTGACCTTGACAAGATACCCTGACTGCTGGACTGCACCGTTAAACACATAGACATTTATTACATTAGGGGCTCCTGTCTTCAACTGCATGATGCCTGGAGTGCTGTTGTATATGGAATATACTGAGAAGCTGGCATTGTTCAGGAAGTAATCAATCCTGAACCTCTTCGCTTGCGGGATAAGCGCATTAGACCATGAAAAAAGGTAGCTGTTTATCTGGTTCATCGCATTCACTGAAGCCTTTGCATTATCAAACAACGTTGACGGTGACAGGCTCTTGCTCTGAGCCACCAGCGTGTCCTTCTGAGTGATGCTCAATGTCTTGATATTTGTCGGTGTCTCTCCCTCCAGAACGCCGACCATTATGCTGTAGTTGTCAAGCGAAGGATAGACTGTCGGCGCCACAAGGAATGTCTCCATAGCATCAGTTTCGTCAGTCATTCCTATAGAATATGCCCTGGATATGTAGCCGTCCATCCTGTAAGGGATGAAGATGTTCTGGCCGGAATCCTCTGCAGCGAACACAGAAAGGTTGTAGGCAGGATTTCCTGTGTAGGTCTCTGTCGCCCGCACCGTGAGGTTGTATGGCAAGGCAGTCTGGGCGAACGCTGTGGTGCTCACACCGTCTATCCAAACGTCAAGAGTATAGGTGGGGTATTTGTTTAACACATAGAAATTGTATATTGAATCAGAAACCGGCAGCATGAACTGCGCAACACATGCGGTCGAATTATAGCAAGTGGCATCATCGAATTCGCTAAGGAATATTGGTGTTATGTTGTCGCTGGAATTATGCTTCAGAAGGTAGTACTGCACATCTTCTTCAAGCGTTATCACATATGCAGTGTAGTTGACGCCACCTATTGAAATGTTCGTTTGGTTGCAACACCAAGTCTCATAAGGGTTGTCATTGTAAGTGTCATAATTAGGATAAAAATTAGGAAAGTATGTCGAATCAAAGAGACCGCCGTTCAATAGGTCAGTTACGGAGACATTCAGGAGGCTGTTTAACGAAAAGGTTCCTTGTTGCATTGCTGCGTAGTAGTGATCGCCGTCATTAAGGTTATAACCAGGAAAAGTAAGCTGAAGTATGTATGCTGTATTGAACAGATATGATGTGAATGGAGAGCTGCTTTCTGTCAGCTGAACTGCATTGTTCAGTATCTTGGCGCCGGCCCACCTTACTGTGTCAGATGATGCCTCCAGCTCGGCATAATAAGACCTGCCTGACCTTACATTCAAGTCCGCCACAACATACACGCCTAGCATGATTATGACTATAGTTATGATTAGGACAAAGTCAAGCAGTCTGTATCTCCTGACTAGTTTATGCATTGCACGCATATGCGATGAACTAGAATTTATCCCTCCTCTTTTTTGCAGTTTTACCAGTATCAACACCCCTTTGTTGTCTTAATCCACATTTAACTTATATTACTTTTGGTTTCAACAGTATTTCTTTCAATCCAATATCAGTCCGATATCAATCCGATTTACACACATTATGCAGATTGAATCTTCATTTCCCGATTTAACCCTTCTTGCCATAAAATAACTCAGCAGGTTTTTAAAAGTTATGTTTGATTAGGCTTTGTGGAGATTGGGAGAAATTCTCTGGCTGAGGTGCTCTTTAGTAAAATGCACAAAGTCACTCGCACTCGAAGCACAGGTAAAAACAAGAGCATTTTCTGCTACAGAGATTTTCTGCAACCCCAGATTTTCCACAGCCCAGGACTATTCATAACCTTTATAAACACCCATAATTTCCAAAGCCACAATAACCCGTTCACTACCAACAAATTGGTTTAAGGTTCGCTTTGAATCGGCTTAGGGGCGCTGAAAACGTTGTTTTAGGCAGGTAGGAGGGCTGAACATGAACAAGAACGACATATCCAAGGCATTGGAGGCTCTTTCTAGCCAGAAGATTGACAGGAAATTCAATCAGACTTATGATCTTATTGTTAATCTGCAGGACATGAATTTGAAGAATCCTGAGGACCAGGTGGACTTTTTCCTGACTCTTACGCATACCACAGGCAGGAAAAGAAAAATTTGCGCTCTTACGGGCCCGGAACTTCAGGACCAGGCAAAAAAAGTATGCGACCATGCAATCAGCCAGGATGAGTTCCTGAACTACGCAGATAAGAAGAAGAGCAAAAAGCTGGCTGAAGAATATGACTATTTCATCGCCCAGGCGAACATAATGCCAAAGGTTGCTGCAAGCTTCGGTAGGACTTTCGGTCCTAGGGGCAAGATGCCTAATCCTAAGGCAGGGTGTGTGGTGCCCGGCAATGCCAACCTGAAACCACTTTATGACAGGCTTCAGAAGACCTTGAAAATCCAGGCAAAGAAGGAGCTCAGCATAAAGGTGGGCGTCGGCAAGGAAGACATGAAAAAGGATGATGTAGTGGATAATATCTTTACTGTCTACAATCAGATAATCCATCACCTTCCCAGAGAGCAACACAATGTCAAGAACATCATGGTCAAGCTTACGATGAGCAAACCTATCAGGATTTGAGTGTTTCAATATAAGACCTGAACAGATATCACGTTGAAAAAATGAGCACTGAAACAATACATCAGGACGGAGAAAAGATTGCAGCCGAGCATGCTGAATCTCAGACAAAGCCGCAACAGCCCAGCAAAATCACTGCTGTTCACAAGGCGCATATAGCCACCGTGAAGAAAACGGTCGTGAAAGAGCTTGAAGGGCTCTGCAGGAAGTACAGCATCGTCGGAATCGTCAACATGCAGAATCTACCTACAAAGCAATTGCAGAACATGCGCGAGTCCATGCGCGGACAGGTCCTGATACGCATGTCAAAGCAGAGGCTCATCAAGATTGCGTTAAACGACCTCGAAAAAGAGAAGAAGGGCATAAGCCTGCTGTCAGAATACTTCAGAGGAATGCCTGCCCTGCTGTTCACTGAAGAGAATCCTTTCACGCTTTTCCAGAATCTCAAGAAGAACAAGTCGAAAGCCCCTATCAAAGGAGGACAGACTGCACCAAATGACATTGTGGTCAAGGCAGGCCCTACTGATTTTGCGCCGGGCCCGGTCATCGGAGAGCTTGGCGGTTTTGGAATCCAGACAGGCGTTGAAGGCGGTAAAGTCGCGATTAAGAAGGATAGGGTTGTCGCCAAGGAAGGCGACGTTGTCAGTAACAAGCTTGCAGGTCTGCTCACCAGGCTGGGCATAGAGCCTATGGAGATCGGCTTGGACCTTGTTGCCGTTTACGAGAAAGGCGATATCCTTTTGAAGAAGGTCTTGGACATCGACCCTGACGAGTACAGGCAGAACATGGTTGCTGCTGCAACCGAGAGCTTCAACCTAGCGTTTAACACCTCATTCCCGACTACAGATACTATCGGCCCGCTTGTGGTAAAGGCTGTCGCTGAAGCAAGGGCTGTTGCTTACAGCCAGGATATCCTGGCTGATGAGATTGTGCCGGACCTTATGCTTAAGGCATACAATCAGGCATTGAGTGTCGCAGGCCATCTGCCTGCAGATGCGATGCCGGTCGAGACAGCCACTGCGAAATCCAAGCCTGCTGAGACAAAAGCTCCTGAGAATAAACCAGAGGGACCCAAGCAGGAAGAAAAGAAGAGAGAAGAAGGGAGAGAGCAAGCCAAGCGGTGACGGCGCTGCAGGCCTGGCAAACCTATTCGGATGAACAGTGCAATTGAGTATTACAGTAAACCTATAAACAAATCGGGACGCGTAATCACATTCAATATATTAGAATCGGACAACAATAGTGCCCGCATGGGCGATTGCGCATATGCAAATTTGGAGGAACAAAAATGGAATACATTTATGCAAGCATGTTGTTGCACAAAGCAGGTAAGGAAATCAACGAAGCTAATGTTAAAAAGGTTATTGAAGCTACCGGCCTAAAGGCAGATGATGGAAGAATCAAAGCGCTTGTCGCAGCTCTTAAGGACGTGAATATTGAGGAAGCGATTAAGGCAAGTGCTATTCCTGCTGCAACTGCACCCATTGCTTCTGCGCCGGCTGGAGGAGAGAGTCCTGTACAGGCAAAGAAGGAAGAGGCTAAGGAAGAGAAGAAGGATGACAGCGCTGCGGTCGCAGGTCTCGGCAGTCTCTTTGGATAAGGCCATACGTTAGATTTTATTTCATTTTTTTGTTTTTTTGGACAACAACAGAAAACACCATGGAAAAGGAATCAAAAGAAGCGAATGAACTCGTCGAGCAATTGGGTAAGGTACGAGAAGAGATTGAGAATCTGAAGCAATCACTTAGTTCTTTGAATAAGGATAAGGAACTCTGGTTCAAGAAAAAATCTGATATTTCTAAGGATATCACTGACAAGATTTCAGAGCTGAAAGGTACTAAGAACAAGAGGAACCACCTCACAAAGTCTGTAAAGGATTTGAAGTTGGAAAGGGATAATCTGAATACTCAGATCAAGAATCTAATCAGCGAGCTCAAGCAGAGCAAAGCCAGTCTTGATGAGGAAAGAAAAAAGACTACTATGAAGGGAAGCCCTATACTGTTCAAGAAAGAAATCGAGAAGCTTGAGTTCACTTTAGAGACAAATCCTATGTCTTTTGCCAAAGAGCAGAAGATTATGAAGCAGATCAAGGACTTGAAGAAGAAGCATGATGAGTTCGGCGTCATCATTAAGCTCATGGATGACGTGAGGGACAAGTCCAAGGAAATTGACAAGCTGAAGAAAAAGGCCAACGGCCTTCATAAAAAAATTCAGGAAATCGCGGGCGAAAGCCAGACTGAGCACGAGGGTCTTATCGAGAGTTCCAAGGAAATCGACTCACTGAAGGAGAAGGAAGAGGAGGCCAGAGAGAAATTCAGCCAGTACAAGAAACAGTATTCTGAAGTTAATGCACAACTGAAGGCAAGGATTGATGAGCTGAAGGCATTGAAGTCGAAACTTGGAGATCATGATGTCGAGGAGAAGAAGGAACGTTACAAGCAGGACTTGAAGGTATTGAAGAAGAAGGAAGTTGAGGTCGAGGAGAAACTGAAGAAGAAGCAGAAATTGACGACAGAGGACCTTCTGGTCTTGCAGGCAAAAGCAGGCAGTGATGACTTTGATATGGGTACGACAAAGAAAGACTCTGCAAGAAGCAGAAGAACTCGGAAAACAGACAGAAAGGAAAAGGCTTCTAGCGATTCATTCTAATGATGAATTGACTTTTTAGACTCGAAACTTATCGTCAAA
>JAFGHY010000006.1 GCA_016929855.1 Candidatus Woesearchaeota archaeon
AAATATAAAAAGTAAGGAATTTCTTACTTTTGTTTATGGAAGCAAAAATCGTGAAAGTCACAGACAAAGGACAAATATCAATCCCAACAAAATTCAGAAAAAATACTGGAATAAAAAAAGGAGATCAACTCTTAATGATACAAGACGGAAAAAGAATAGTTGTCCAACTCGTAATGGACGACGACTTCAATGATTTGCTGAAGCATTCGGAAGAAGTCATGAAAAAAGTCTGGGACAACAAAGAAGATGAAATATGGGATAAATATTGAGCAAGGCGACATCTTGCTAGTTCCATTTCCATACACAGACTTCAGCGAGTTCAAGAAAAGACCAGTAGTAGTTCTTTCTAAGAATGAAGACCTAGAACACAATGATGATATTATAGTCTGCCCTCTTACAACAAACCTAACCTCTGCAAAATATTCTGTTATTATTACTCCTGATAATTTAGTCAGAGGATACTTGCCATCAGTAAGTCGAATAAAAGTAAACAAATTATTTTCTATACACAAATCAAATGTACTCAACTACATTGCCAAAATCAAGCCTTCGACATTCACAGAGATAAAGAAAGAATTCAGAAATCTAATCTAAAAAACACCTCAAAGAAAAAAAGAAAAAAAACTTAGGTTTACTCAAGGCGTACGTTCAGCTTTGCATCACCCGATCTAGTAACACTCTCACCTTCTCTTTGGAAAGAGAGTGCGAAGTCAGCAACAAAGTGGTCGCCTGACTCTAAGGCAAGGCCGGAAAAGTTCAAAGGTACTTCACCACCATTGTTCCAGTCAGTAGTTGCTATTGTTAGCACACATTGACCATCTGTATCCAAATCATCTCTTTGAGCTGCAGTCCAAATCCAACCATTGGGCGGTGTATTTGTATTCAGACCACAATATGCGGCGGCACCTGGTCCCCAGTCATTACTCACAATTGTGATACTACCTTGTGTGATATCATATCCTCCATTGTTAGTCAATGTTGCAACCACAATATCAGTAGCACCATCACCAAAATATTCTACACATCCGAATCCTGTACTTGCAGTACACTGGCTTGGCAAATATCTGCTTGGTGTCAAGACACCGAAGTATGCCAATGCACCAATAGCTGCTAGTACGACCAGAATCGCCCAGCCGTATGTCATCAGGAATTCCATAGCCGCTTGCGCTTTTCTCATTTAATCACCTCATTAGTGTTAATTTTCCTCAAGGGTTAGTTAAAGCTAATTCTGAAATTACTACTATTTAAATCTTTTGGTGCATATGCCGTCTGAAAGAGCCCAAAACAATGATTCCAGACCAGTCGAAATAACCACCCAACATCAGACATTGCAGAATACAAGCCACATTCACTCCATGGCAATCCCGCCCATCATCAAGGCAAGAATCTTCACAGCAATCAGGTATATGACAATAGAAATAACCAGGAAGAGAGGAATCATCTTCACACCCTGCTTGACAGTACCCTTCCGGATAACACTGATGATAGCAGCACTCATCCCGCTGCTTATGGCGAGAGTCACCATACTGAAAATCAGGAAGTCGCTCTTCTTAATGCTGTCAGCATTGAAATGAATAGCCATCCCTCCGACACCGCTCGACACGTCAAGCTTGCTGATAATGCCGGTAATAATATCCAGTAAGGTAGTGGACAAAGCGAACAGGAAGGGCGCGGCAACAACTGTCGCAAAAGTGATGAAGATAACATAAGTCGTCACGTTGGCAGCCATCTCTTTCTTCATGATACGGTTCTCCTGAATGTTGACTGCGATCTTGCTTATCAGCTCAGCCATCTCACCGCCAGCCCGCATGCCCTCAAGCAGAAGGTTCACGCTCCTCTTCAGAATGGCGGAATCATACTTGTTCGCAAAGTTTGTCATGGCCCTGCCCAGGTCCTCACCTGCAATAGTTGCCTTGGCCACCTCTTCGATCTCCTTGGCAAGGATGCCGAACCTTGGACGGACTGCATACCACAAGGCCCTGTCAACACTCATGCCTGCACTGATGTTCGCGCTCACCAATTGAAGATAATCAGGCAGTACTGCCTCCAGCGCCAATGTCCTGTTGAACATCCTAAGATTCAGGAACAAAAAGATTACTCCAAAACTCAATAACAATACGCCGACAAAAGCTGCAGTCCAGATAAAGACAAGCATCAAACCAGGCTTCAAGGCTCCTGACTTGTTCACAGCAGCATAACCAAGCACAACAATAGTGATGATCATGCATATGGCAATCGTGAAGTTAAAAAGCCTCTTGGTAAGCTTCTTCTCATCAATATGCTCGAGGCCTGCACGCCTCAGATGGCTCCTCAGCCACTTCTGATGCTGCCACCTGAACTTAGGCCTTTTCTGGCTCATTATCTTCCTGTGAAGCTCCAAAATTTTCTTCGTACTGATCTCCTTGGGTCGACTCTTGTGCTTCTCATCAGCAGGCGCAGGAATATCCAACATAGCGAGCTCAGTAGCCTCGACATTCTTGCCGTGCTCTTTCAGCTCGTATGCCTTCTCAACAAGGCTCTTCTCTTTCTTCTTTTTCAAAGGATTCCTGAATTTCATCTTACAAATCAACCGCAGGCCTTGACGACTTGATTATCGCCATGAACATGAACTGCATGAAACCGATAGCAGCAGAAAAAACCATAAGTATGAACAAGTCCAGCTCCAAACCGATAAACGTCGCCAGAACAACAAGCATCACAATCCCTAAGCTCGGGATGATGACAGCAATCATCATGTAGAACATTGCCAGCGGATTCAGCTTCCTGCCATACTCTGACACTGCAATCTTCTGCTCTCGCACAATCTGGTCGATAATAGAGTTCAATGCCATCCTGATATCACTGCCTGTCTTCAAGCTGTTGAGCACCTGCCACAAAAGCTTCCTCATATTGGCGCTCGGCGTCAAGGTCAAAGTCTCATTTATCGCCTCCTCCATAGTAGTGCCGAGGTCAACCTTCTGGATCACTTCAGTAAAGTACAATCCCACAGCCTTGTAGTTCTTCGCGATGTTCTGGAATGAATCATACAATGGCACGCCGCTCTCCAGCTCGATAAGCAGGTAACGCCCGGCAAACACTATCTCCTGGTTCACTTCGTTCTCAATCTTCTTAATCTTCACGTCGGCAAAACGCAGGAAGTAGAAGAACGCAAAGACAAACACCACAGGAAACGCAATTATTACGAGGAAAGACTTAGTCAGGCCGAACGCCACGAACAGCAACCCGAACGAAAGGAACAAAGACATGAACAAGGTCTTCTGGATATAATAGTCAGGACTCTCGGCCAGCCTGGCCTGCCTCAGCTTAAGACCCAATCCAGGGATGCTCTTCGCAATCTTCTTGTATATCAGCATTCTATTTCACCCGTCAGTAACATACTCATTAAACACACTCTTTAATTTACTCGTTAAACACACACCAAATTCATGCACACCATTCATTCTACACATAATTTCTCCCGCTAATTAATCTTCCTGTTCTTCCTGACCAGGCTCATACAATTCTTCCTGTCAGTGTAATACTCCGCCATCACACGCCCGACAGAGTCCACCGAATCAATATTGTTCTTGACAAGATAGTTCAGCACAAACTTCTTCTCTTCCAAATCCCTCTTTATCTCCACAGGAGTGAAGCCAGTGTACATCTGCAGGTTTTTGAACAGGCTCCTGCTCTTGTTCACGTGAACAAGCCTGTCTTTCTTGGGATCGTACTGCATGAGCACGTTGGAAGTGGCATCAGGCAGTATCTCAGCGATCTGAAAAGTGCGCCTCGCCCCGGTACGCCTGTTCCTGAACTGCACTATGATCATAGAAATAGCAGGAAGCATTGTCTTAGGCACGTCAATAGGAGGATTCGTTAAACGATCAATAGCCTCCTCGGCATTGTTCGCGTGAAAAGTCGC
>JAFGHY010000007.1 GCA_016929855.1 Candidatus Woesearchaeota archaeon
ACTATGCTGTCACAGGCCTTTATATATACAATTCAGATGTTTTTGAAGTTGTGAAGACTCTCAAGCCTTCAGGCAGAGGTGAGCTTGAGATAACTGACGTGAACAACTCATACATTAAAAAAGGTTTGATGCAGGCTAATTTTGTCAAGGGGTTCTGGAGTGATGCAGGCACTTTTGAAAGCTTGTTGAGGGCTACAAAACTTGAGAGGGAAAAGGAGTTCAAGAGTAAGTAGTTTAAGTACAAGTAATTCAAGGGTAATTAGTTCAAGGGCAAATAGTCTGCTGTTTTTTTGGACAGCATATGCAAGTTGCTTGGCGTGAAGGATGCAGTTGAAATGGATTTAAAAAAACTTGAAGAAAAGAGCATTTACATGATTGCCACAACCCCTTTCTTTTCTGAGAGGGGATGTCATGTCCGTGTGCTGGACTCGTACGTTAGGCTTAGTGAAAAAAATAAGGTTACGTTGTTCACTTACGGACTCGGGCGCACGCCTAAGCTTATCAGGAGCATAGTGCGAGTATACAATTTTCCTTGGTACAGGAAGACAAGTCCGGGTCCGAGTGTGGAGAAGATGTTCTACAATGTGTTCTTGTTCTTTTCGTTGTTCATCAGGTCGCTTCAGAAAAGACCTGACATGTATTATTGCCATTTACATGAAGGAGCATTCATAGGGATAGTCCTGAAATTATTTTTCAGGCGGAATGTTGTGTTTAACAATCAGGGATTGCTTGTAGGAGAGCTTTCAAGCACAACTCTTGTTAAAGGAAAAAAGAGCTTCATGGTTAAACTACTCATGCATCTGGAGAGGTTTATCCTCGTGCATTCTGACTTGAACATTGTCAGCAGTGAGGGACTCAAGCAGAAGATATGGAAGCTCTATAAAATCAAGGTTAAGGCTGAGCTGGATTTTCCTAATCCAAAGATATTCAATCCAAAAGTCAAGCCCACCAATAGGATTAAGCTTCCTAAGAGTAAGAAGATTGTCGTCTATCTTGGAGGTCTAAGGAAAGGAAAGGGAATGGATGAGTTCATAACATTCATTCCTAGGATTGACAAGAGATTCTTTTTTCTGATAATGGGGTTTCCTGTGGAATACTGCAAGGAAGTCGCTGAGAAAGTCGGTGTTTTAGAACGGGTGAAGTTTACAGGCCCAATCAAGTACGAGGAAAGTCCTGCATTTCTCAAGCTTGGGGATTATGCTCTGAGTCCAAAGATGCTGGAGTCTGGTGAGGCGAATGGTAAGCTCTACACTTACAGGGAGCTGGGCCTAAAAACAGTATGCATTGACACCAAGGAGAACAGGAGTATCCTTGGAAAACTTGGCATCTATGCCAAGGATTATAATGACATGGTCAAGCTGTTCGAAAAGCTATGATTGTCGTACGCATGTTTTCCTACTTATTCTGCCCATAGAAAAGGTCCTGCACTTCGTCCAGAGTGCTGCAGTCTATGAGACCGCGGTCATATCTTATCTTCAGTACTCTGGGAAAGCGTAGGGCGTAGCCGCTGCTATAAGTAGGGCTTTTTTGTATTTCCTCGTAAGCAATCTCCAGCACGATTTTTGGCTTGACTTCGACCAGCTTTCCTTTCTCCTTCACTATCAATGGCTTGAGAAGCTCTGTCAGTTCGTTGAATGTGACTTCTCCTTCTGTTTCCAGTTCTTTCAGGCCAGTGCCTACCTTGCCGATCTCCAATACTTCACCGTCGCTCTCGCATCCCAGCGTAAATGAGGTAAGCCATCCGCTTCTCTTGCCCGTGCCCCATTCTGCCCCAACCACAACAAGGTCGAGGGTTTCCATCACTGGCTTCATCTTCACCATGTTGCCCACCCTCTTTCCAGGACGGTAAGGTGCGTCGAGCTTCTTGAACATTAGGCCTTCATTTCCTGCTTTCAGGCTCTGCTGGTAGAAGTGGTCTGCTTCCTTGTCATTGCCTGTTATCAGCTGGTCTGCCAGCTTCACTTGCAGGGGCTCTTCTGTGACTATTTTCTTGAGCTTTTCCCGCCTTTTCCAGAACGGCTCGTTTATGTATTCTTTCCCTTCGTAATAAAGGACATCAAAGATGTTCATCTCGACCGGCAATTGTTCTGCCAGTTTTTCTATGTCATATTTCCTTCTGATGCGCTGGCTAATGTTCTGGAACGGCATGTAGTTGCCTGTGTTTGGATTATATCCTACGACTTCACTGTCGATTATGTAGCTGTCCCCTTTCACGAACTTCTTAATCCGTTTAACGAGTTCAGGGAATTGAGCCGTCACTTCCTCGAGTCTGCGCGTAAAAAGAAGGATTTTTCCGCCGTCCTTGTGGGTTTGTATCCTGAATCCATCGTACTTGTACTCTAGAGCCGCCGGCCTGCCTACCCTTTCGAAAGCGTTTTTTATGTTTCTTTCTTTTGGTCCGAGCATGACCTGTATTGGCTTTCCGACCTGCATTCCTGTCTTTTTGAGCCGGGAGGTGCCTTTTTTTGCTGCCACGGCAACGATTCCAAAGTCGTTTGTTTTGTTGAACGCATTTTCTACAAGCTCGAATTCTTCCTTGTACTCGTTGTACGATCCTTCAGGGCCTTTCCAGCTCATCACTTTTCCTTTGCTTGCGATTTCATATTCTTTGATGAGGAACGCCCAGGTTATAGCATCTCTTAGTGTGCCTTCTGCTATACCTACGCGCAAGTCCTCCAGTACTGTTCTCACTATGTAGATTGCTTCATCAGGCGATGCATTGCTGAGAAGTTCTGCTATGAGTTTCACTTTTGTGTCGACACTTCCATGCCCTTCGACACTGCTTATCTTTACCATGTTCTTGTAGACTTTTTCAACTGTGAGGTCTGCTGAGAAAAGTGTTGCCTGGCTCTTCCTGCCTACCAAATCTTTGCTCACTTCTCCCAGGTCTCCGATTGTCTTCCACTTCTTCTCTACGTCTGAAGGCTTTTTTCCGCCTGTCAGGCTGATGCTTTTTATCACGAGCTTTGCCGCCACACCGAGCTTTCTCTTGTCCCATTCTGGAAAAACCTTGCCCTGCAACAGCAGGAGGATTGTTTCCAGTTCATTCTCGTGCACTATTTTGAGGAAATCAGCCAAGATCTTGGTTTTTTCCAGGCGTTTGCTCGTGCTTTCTACGGCCTTGTAGACCTCTACCAGTTTGGAGTACTTCATGACACCTTGTACGCCAAGGGGTTATTTAAAGCTTGTGTGAAGAGTGTGGTGTAGGATATTGAAGGAGTTATTGACTTTGATGCAACTTTTGGTGTTGTACTTATTTTTTGGTGTTGTACTTGTTTTGATCTCCAGGTATCCCTGGCTTTAAGTCAGCACTAGCCAGCCTTCGGCTGGCCATTGCCAGAACACAAAGTTACTTGGTGTTCTGGGTTTCTCCCACGCCTTTGGCGTGGGCTTCTGCCAACATTTGTTGGTGTCAGTCAGGAGAGAGATAATATTCCTTGACAGTGCTACTTAGCATAAGACCCTTTCTCTACAAATATCAGCAAATTTTCTCTTCTTAGCATAATATTTATATAACTCTGCAGACAAACTTCCAGTATGACAACTATCACGCCATGGGAGGTCAAGGGCAACATCAATTATGACAAGGTCATGAGCGAGTTTGGAGTTCAGAAGATTGATAAGGCTCTAGAAGAAAAGCTCCTGCTTCATTGCGGGGAGCTCCATCATTTCCTCAGGAGAGGTATTTTCTTTGCGCAGAGGGATCTTGGTTTTGCATTGGACCAGCATAAGAAAGGAAATCTTTTCCTTTACACTGGCTGCGGGCCCAGCGGGCCTATTCATATGGGTCATGCAATGGTGTGGATGTTCACCAAGTGGCTTCAGGATAAACTGGATCTTGAGCTTTGGTTCCAGTTCACTGATGACGAGAAGTTCATGTTCAAGGACCAGTCTTATGGTGACATTCAGAAGTGGCTGCATGAGAACATGCTGGACATAATTGCTTTGGGATTCGACCCGAAGCACACCCACTTTCTCGTTGACACCCTGCATGCCGGTTTGATGTACCCTGAGGCCATAAAGGTGGCTAAGAAGGTAACATTCAGCACTGTGAAGAGCGCTTTTGGTTTCAATAACGAAAACAACATAGGAACTATATTTTTCACGAGCATGCAGGCCGTCCCGGCTTTCCTGCCTAGTGTCATCCACAAGAAGAAGATGGCTTGCCTTATCCCGCACGCAATTGACCAGGATCCTCACTTCAGGGTCACGCGTGACGTGGTGGAGAAAATAGGTTATTACAAGCCAGCTTCCATTCAGTGCAGGTTCCTTCCCGGATTAGGGGGCATATCCTCTGACGGCAAGATGTCCAGCAGTGAAGGCACAGCAATCTACCTCACCGATACGCCAAAGGATGTTGCGAAGAAGATTAATAAGTACGCGTTCAGTGGCGGTAAGGACACTGTCGAAGAGCACCGCAAGCACGGAGGGAACCCTGACATTGACGTGTCTTACCAATGGCTAACTTTCTTTGAAGAGGAAGACGAGAAGCTGAAGGAAATTTATGATGAGTACAAGTCGGGTCGCCTGCTCAGCGGAGAATTGAAGAAGATTCTGATTGACAAGCTCAACACATTTTTGGCTGAGCATCAGAAGAGAAGGAAGACCTCTGATTCTATGATCAAAAAGTTCTTGTACAAATCATAATACAATAGAGATTTGAAGATTTATGAGTGAATGCGGTTCTTGCGGTCTTTCTCATCTTGTTTCATTCACCTTAACATCCGGTTGTTGAAATCTTGTCCGAAGCTGAGCCATGCTCAGCACAGGCCAGTCTCGGCTTTGCCGAGACTGGAGTTCTCCAGAACACCAACGCAGTTGGTGTTCTGGCCATAGTTAGGCATGATTTGGCAAATGCTGGCCGGCTGGCCAGTAGGGTCAAGATTTCTGTGTATTGCTCCTTTACTGCAATTGTTGTGCTTGTTTGTATTTGAAATGTTCTCTGTATTTTCATCACAACTCTTTTATATTACGTCTATAACATTACTCTCATGAAGCACACTTTGACCGTAACTATTTTTCTTGTGGCAATTTATGTCATGACGCAGCTTGTTGGTCTTGGCCTAATCAGCATGGCCCACCCAAGTTTTGTCGACGAGACAGGCACTGTGCAGGTTGAGACAATCCAGCAAGTGGAGCAGGTACAGCCTGAAGCCAGGGGAGGGCATGCTCTGCTGTTCATACTTGCAGGTGTTGCTATCGGCACAGCTCTGATATTGGTTTTGATGAAGTACAGGAAAGTAAAAGTATGGAAAGCATGGTATTTTCTGGCAATAATGTTTGCCATCAATTATGCTCTCATA
>JAFGHY010000080.1 GCA_016929855.1 Candidatus Woesearchaeota archaeon
ACTTATTGAAAGTCCCGGCCCGAACACGAACAAGCCACTGCATATAGGCCATTTGAGAAACATCCTGCTTGGCGCAAGCCTGTTTAACATGTACAAGTTCACCGGAAAAAAACCTCACCTCGTGAATGTCGTGAACGACAGAGGAGTTCACATATGCAAGTCCATGCTGGCTTACAAGAAATGGGGGCAAGGCCGGACTCCAGAGCAGGCAGGCAAGAAGCCAGACCATTTTGTCGGAGACTGGTACGTAAGGTATACAGTCGAGGCAGAAAAGAATCCTGAACTAGAAAATGAAGTGCAGGACATGCTCTTAAAATGGGAGCAAGGCGACGAGGAAACTGTCAGGCTTTGGAAGAAAATGAATGGCTGGGCGCTCCAAGGATTCTCTGACACTTACGCCAAGCTGGGATTCAAGATAGAGAAGGATTACATGGAAAGCGACACTTACAAGCACGGCAAGGAAATAGTCCTTGACGGCCTGAATAAAGGATTGTTCTTCAAGGATGAGGAAGGTGCAGTTTGTGTAGACTTGGAGAAGCAAGGCCTAGGAAAGAAAGTTTTAATCCGGGCTAATGGAACTTCAGTCTACATCACGCAGGATATATACCTCGCTAAAAAACGTTTTGACGATTACAAGTTCAGCGAGATGGTTTATGTCGTCGGCAACGAGCAGCAGCATCACTTCAAGGTGTTGTTTCAGATTTTCAGGATCCTCGGCTATGAATTTGGCAATCACTGCAAGCATTTTTCTTACGGTCTTGTTGAACTGCCTGAAGGAAAGATGAAATCTCGGGAAGGAAAAGTAGTGGATACAGACGATCTCATCGATGCTGTAATTACGCTGGCAAAAGAAGAGGTCAAGAAAAGGCATCCCGATATCGACGACAAAGAAGCTGATAAGCGTGCAGTTCAGATCGGCTTTTCAGCAGTCAGGTTCTTCTTCCTAAAGTACGATTCACTCAAGAATTTTGTATTCAATCCAGAAGAGAGCCTATCGTTCGAGGGCGAGACAGGACCTTACGTGCAGTACGCGCATGCCAGAATATGCTCTATATTGAGGAAGGCAGGCATCACTGAAGACAGAAGCAGCATCACGGCAGAAAACATCGACTACGGATTGCTGGATAGCAATGATGACAAGAACCTGGCAAAGCGTATGCTTGAATTTCCTGCAGTCGTAGAGAAAGCAGCAGGTGAGCTGAAACCGAACCTTGTCTGCAATTACCTTCTGAAGCTCGCGCAGGAATTCAGTCAGTACTACAACAGCAGCAAGATTATCCAGGGTGAAAGCGACAAGCGCCTGCAGGACGCCAGAATCGCATTGGCGGTTTGCGTCAAACAAGTCATAAAGAATGGCCTTGCACTTCTTGAGATAGAGAGTCCTGAAGAGATGTGATGCTGTGCAAAAATATTCTTGCGATTTGTTCATGCAAATTAATCATAAATTAGCAACAATTAGGCAGCATCATCAACGCCTGAGAAATAAACTTTTTTGTCAGGACCAAAATCTAGAGTGACTCCAGTCTGTCCCCTGCTTGCTCTTTCAAGAGTTCCAACAACTCTTGACTCCAAGTCAGGGTGATATTTTGCCACAAATGCCTGAACATTTTCAGGATCGTTTGTGGCGACAAAACCTTCTGTTCCCATAGGCCATTTACCATATGCTGACCTGGCATCGTTCAGTCTGAGGCCGGCAAGAAGCAATGCTTCTGCAGGAGCAGGGAACATATCATTCATGTCCAATGTGACATGCAGATCTGCTACGGCAAGAGGTCGTGCTAGCTTGCCATTGTATGCTCCACCGCTGTTATGGAACACTGCTGTAGCTGTTCCATCCAGAAGAAGAGATCTGAAAAGACCGTATAATATTGTCGATGGCGTAGTCAGGTAATTTCCAACAACAGCCCCTATGTCTTTCTCATGCCAGAGATGACCATAGTGCTGCTCGAGCACCTCACGCAATTCAGTAATCCCGTTTGATCTTGGACTCCTCACTTTGTTTGTTACAGCTACCAGTTTCTGTCCGGCTCTTGGACCTAGTTTAGCAAGCAGTTCCAGGTCAACAAGACTTAGAAGGCTGCCACTGATATTATAATCAGGGCATCCAGGATCCCAGCCAACAATTCTGTCGCTCTCGTTAAATCTATTTATGAAATAAAAACCCAATTGCCTTCCTATGTCTTCTGCTCTTTCTGACAGGACTCTTTCAATGTCGCTCTTTGAATCACCAGTTGTCTCAACATGGTTGAAGATTGCCAAAGCCTGAGCAGCACTTTTTGATGCGTCATCAAGCAGCATTGCTGCACTGTCATCAGCACCTCTTCCATAAATTGCAGGGTTTTGTATATGCTGTGCAAGTCTGGAGTATAACTCTAATTTTGTACCTGTGCCATCACTGCCCATACTTACAAGTCTATTGCCTGGATTGAAAACAATTACGTCGTGAACTCCTATCTTCTCTCTAACGACTTCTCCGTTATCAACAGCTCTGGTGACTTTACGTCCTGTAAGTTCTTTTAGATGATCTGGAGAAATGCTGGCGAGCATCAGCCCATTCATGCTGATCTGATACTGTAAAGTGATTCTGTCTCCTAATATTGCATACTCTCCACCAATGATTCCAAAAACAGGATGCTCGACTCCATTGTCCTGTCTGGGTCTAGAGGGTAGGGCTCTACCTATCAGTGCTGATTCTATTTGTTTTCTGACGTCTGGGTCTGCACTATGTGCGTCGACTACATTTGCCATAACAATAGGTTTTACCCCTCTAGGAAAATGCTCTGTACGCATGCTCATCGCTGTTAATTGAAGTTTGACAGCCAGGGTTTCGGCATGTTCGAAGGGGCGGATTTGATTAGGGTTTCCAGTAGAGCTGAAAGCAATACCCCATTGACCTTCAGGAATCCTAACAAAATTCTGGTCGCCAATATTTTCAATGTGCTCTACAATCCCTTTCTGCTGCAATGTTTGAGCATAGGTGGTAGCGAATTCTCTGCTTCCTTTATCGCCTTCAAGAATGACATCCCTCTCATAAGAATCTTCCCTGCTCATTGTCGGGGGTTACAATGCAAGTATTATAAAGATTACTATTTCAGAGTAGATACTTGGGGTTCAGCAGACAAGGTTTCAATGGCCGTGATAAATGTTCAAAGCCTCAGTCAGGCTCTTGCTTTCGACTGTCAGGGCATAGATTGCGTTGGCAAATCTGACAGCTTCGTCCAATCTTTTCTGATGAACATTCCTGCCTATGGCATTTCCGCTTGCGCCAACTTCAAGCTGCTGTTGCACCTGCTTGAGAAACAGTTCTGGTTTTTTGGCCTCGCCTCCTGCGACAATAACTTTGGTACGGCCTGCAGCAACAACAGTCTTATGGAGGAGGGCGGGTTCGCACTTGCCTTTACGCTGAGGGCAATTCAGCTTAACAAAATCAGCACCCAGACAGCAGGCAACGCCAGCAGCCCCTGCCAGTAAGTGAGGCTCGTGCTCATTTTTGACAGCCTTGCCCCGCGGGTAGATCCAGAAAATCACAACATATCCCCGCTTGTGGGCCTTATTGACGATCTGTGATGCAGTCCTCAGCATCTGAGGCTCGTACTCGCTTCCAAGATATATCGTATAACCGACTCCCCTGACCTTGAGGCCGGAGTCCTTCTCAAACTGATAAACTTGCTCAACATCCGTCAGCACACTGCTGAAAGACTCTTTTTGTTTAACACTCACAAGGTTTGTCTTTGAATTCAGCTTGACAATATAATCTATGTTTCTGAAATCCATTCCGTACCTGCTTATCAGACCGAGCTGTGCTGCAAAAGCGCCTATCTTAGCCCTGCTGGCAATGTTGAAGAAATGAATGGGGTTTTGGTCATCAGGGTGGATATCCTTGCCGTCGAAATCATCATTGAGATGCTCTATGCGCTGGTCTCCCGGAAACAGCATAAGCCTACCGCTGCGCTTGGTTATTGCTAGGTAATTGTTCGTGTATCTCCTCCTGGCCCGTCTTGGGACGTCAGCAGGAACAAGAATCTTATTCTTTAGCAAAGTCACTTGGTCTCCCTCTTTTTTGTCATCAAAAACTTAAATCTTATGCTATGATTCAATAAGCGATGTTTATAAAGATTCCTGTCTCAAGGCATGTAATATTGTACCTGGAGTTGCTTGATGTGACGCCATGTAGAAATTCCTGACAGCATGCAAAAGCTGCCTTTTTTTGTAACCTTTCGGGGGATTCTTAAGGAAAGTCCGTTTATCTTAAGTGGCACAATCCTTTGCAGGCCTCCCGGACAGTTGCAAATGCTGACTGCATCAAATATTGCCGTTATCTCGAAGTAAATGACATTCTCAGAATGTGGAATATTCTATTGTCCCGAAACACTTATATAACAAGCAGACTTGCCATGATTAGGTGATAATCATGGGAACAAAAGGCATAGAAATAGTAGGTATGGACGTTAAGGTGTTGATTGAACTGCTGAATAAGGCATTAGCTGATGAGTGGCTTGCTTACTACCAATACTGGGTCGGAGCCAAAATTGTGAAAGGACCGATGAGGTCGAATGTCGAAGCAGAGCTCAAAGAGCATGCTGAAGAGGAATTCAAACACGCCAACATGCTGGCGGACAGGATAGTCCAACTCGGCGGGACGCCAATACTCAATCCAAAAGTCATGGGCGGCATTTCAAATTGCGGTTATGACGAGCCGACAGACCCTCATGTCATGAAGATTCTTGAGCAGAACATCAAAGGAGAGCAGTGCGCAATCGCAACATACAGCAACATGCTCAAGAAGATAAAGTTTGCAGACGACCCTATTTCAGCCAACATGATAAGGAAGATCATGGAGGACGAAGTTGAGCACGAAGAAGACCTTCAAGCAATTAAAGAAGACATTGAAATGATGAAGAAAGCTTAGCTTCAGAACATTTTCAGTTCATGGGTTGTATTTCGAAGGATGCTGAAAACGCCCGGACCTGATGAATTGCTAAATCAAATACAGCACCCCCTAGATACAAAAATCTAATATTCTAAAATCTTCATGAGCTTGCACTATCATACCTCTCAGGATACTTTAGCATAATCTGAGAGATGAGCCTGCGCGAATATTCTGCAATCCATTGACCTTAGAAAGTATTACTGCTGGAGGGAAGACCTGGTGTGCATGGAACAAATTAATAGAGACTTAGATAAGAAAAGGCACTGCAGGAAGTATTCGGGAACTCACCCGCCCAAAAGCCCCACAAAATACTTCCAGAAAGCCTGTTTTGGGGGTGCAGACTGGAAGGGATTCTACAGGCAATATAGAAAGGATTAAACTTTCTCCTTTTGAAGATTGTGCAGTAATCAACTCTATGAAAAAGTATAAAAATGCATGAGATTTGTTGCTGGTAAAGTGGCTGAAGTTACATTAAAAACAAGATATGGAAATGTCAAAGGAGTGCTGAATGATGTTGGAAAAGACCACGTCTTTCTTCTCGTCCATGGATTTCAAGCCAACAAAATAACTAAGCAATTTGATGCCGTAGAGCACATGATGCTTGGAAATGGGATATCCACATTGCGGATAGACTTGTTCGGTCATGGCGATGACCGCAAGAATTTTGAAAGCCTGACAGTTACAAAAGCCATCGAAAGTGTCAGAGAATCAGTAAGCTTTCTTTCAGCAACAGGATTCAAACAGATAGGCATACTGGGCTCGAGTTTTGGAGGTCTGGTAAGTTTCTTCACAGCAGCAGGCAATACTCATGTTAGCCTGTTGATTCTAAAATCTCCTGTGCTGTTTGATCAAGGAGGCCTGATACTTAAATTCAAAAATATCGATAAGACTCAATGGCAGAAAAAAGGTACGGCAGAATGGGGGGATGCCCACGGAATCCATTCCTTGAATTTTCAATTCTACAAAGATGCGAACACCTATGATGCAACAGAAATCAAGAATAGAGTCACTGCGCCTCTGCTTATTGTACATGGAGGAAAGGATAGTATTGTTCCTGTTCAGCAAAGCAAAGGCCTTCTTGGCATGAAAAATTTGCGGCTTGAGATTATAGATTCAGCAGATCATAAATTGAATGATGCTGAGATGAGTCAATTTGTGGAGAAGTGCAGACAATTTATTGTTAAAGAATGGAATATCGGGCGGTCAAAGCCAGAACAGGTCAAATAATTCTGAATTTAGGCACTGCTTCAATTTCGGAACGGTATATTTTTTCTCAAATGTGTTCCGAATTTTCGAGAAGTTCACTGAATCGCTTTGTGTTGAATCAATGTAGTCGGCATAATTGAGTTTCTTGAAGTATTTTGCCCTGTATATTTGCTCTTTCCTGATATTTCGTCGGGGGTACATGAGCACATGTCTGCTGTTCATTAAAGATTCAAGCAGTGTATTGTACCCGCAATGAGAGATAACCATTTTTGCTTGAGGTATTAATTCTGCTGAATGATTATATTGCTTAATGAATCGAATATTTGGGTGCTTTTTCTCTAATTCTGAGAATTGTATTGAGGAGAATAAAGGGCCTGTGACAATACTAATTTTTTTATCCTTAAAACTGTCAAGAAGTCTCAACAGATACACTATCTGGTCATATGATGCTCCGCCTCCCCCGAACAATACCAATATATCGATTAGGGTTGCAAGCACCTATTGAATCTGTTCATTACAAGAAGGGCAGATTACAGGTTCTGTTCCTATTGTCTTCCAGGTGAAGCCGCACTTCCTGCATTTATGCGCAGTTGTAATAGAGTTCTTGGGGACTGCTATAACCCCCCAGGTGTCTTCGAATTTCTCGCACATGTGGACCATTTCAGAAGATTTCTTTGCCATGCTTAGAAGATTTATAGAATGAGGTTATAAATATTACTGCTTAAGGTGTGAATATCTCTGGAAATGCGATATTGATTTGTTGAAGAAGAGGATTTTTGTTCATTGTTATTAAAGCATACCTCGTCTTTTA
>JAFGHY010000081.1 GCA_016929855.1 Candidatus Woesearchaeota archaeon
ATGCCGTTTCTCTCACCCTGTAGGACGCTTGCGAGTAGTGCATTAATCCTTGGTTGAAAGAGTTGTCGAACAACGCAGGCAAAAAGACACGCAATGTTATCTCCTGGAGACTGCCTCACCTATGCGCTCATCAGCATGACAAGCTTGACAAGACCCATATATACTGCAATAGCAGCAATGGGGCTCAGCAGGATCAACACCTTCTTCCACATCGGAGTCCCCCTCATTCCTAATGAATGAAATAGGAAACTCATGAAGAAGTAGTAGATGAAGATCCAGATTAGGACCACGATTCCCGCGATTGTATTGAAGCACCAGGCAGGAAGATTCTCCCCACCATGAGCTATGCTGCAGGTGATGAGCCTGATGGTCACACCACCCATTAGCAAGGTGAGCCCCAAGTTGCGAAGGCCCTCAACCTCATCATTGTCTTTGGTGCAAGCCAAGGAATTCAACCAACAACCCACCAGGCAGGCCAATCCCAGACCGACCAACAAGCCAGAGAAAATCCAAGTAAACACGACTCACCTCCTTTGCTGTTGAGTCGGGAACACGCCAGAATTCCCTTGGCATGGCGTCGGAAAAACCTGTCCAAACCATCACTACTACAAAGTGGTTATTCCAGGCTTTTCCTGACGTATTCTAGAATTCATCAGAGCTACCGCTAGCTCGTATATGGGGTTTTCCGGGGTTTTCCGCAGATATTACTCTGCACTGTTGTTAGCCAAAGCCATGGCTTTGACCCCGTCATTCGTTATGGAAACCAACTTCTTCCAGCCTTTATCGTACTTGACTGTCTCAAGCTTGATAAGGCCGGCACCAATAAGTCGATCTCTCAACTGCTGCCCCTTCCTCCCAGAAAGTCCCAGACTCTTGTAGAGTTGAGATGTAGTCATAGACTCTTTCTGTAAGGTCGCTAATGCTGTAGTTTCTTTTTGTGTAAGTTGTAAATGTGATAGTCTCGATATATTGTGTGTGTTGAATCTCGGATTTAACGCATCAACCTGCTGAGGATTGTTCTCCAGGTTCGTCCGGACATGAGGAAACTG
This sequence comes from Candidatus Woesearchaeota archaeon, assembly GCA_016929855.1. Taxonomy (GTDB): domain Archaea; phylum Nanobdellota; class Nanobdellia; order Woesearchaeales; family JAHJEM01; genus JAFGHY01. Next base: position 1,050 of record JAFGHY010000081.1, read on the forward strand.
CATATCATCGTTCCCCAAACTCTCAGCATAATGCTTCTCCAAAAACCTGTCACGATTGATAACAGGCTTCGGCGCAACAGACATGTCAGGATATGGATCCAATTGACCCGGACTTCCTGAATCAAAAGCAACCCTTGCCAGCTTCTTCTTCTCACTGTCCATCGCATCAGTCCTCGATGCCAAGATCAATTCCTTGATAGTCATTCTTTTGGTAATAGGTGACATCCTCTCGTCAATAGCACTTTCCGACAACTCAGAATCCTTCAGTTCAGCCAACGGAGTCTGGATTAAGAAAGGCTGATGATACCTTTCCGCCAGCCTGACAATAGCCTGCCCGACTTCAAGCATCGAAAAGTAATGCCTGTTCTCATAAATCTGCATGAGGTTTGCAACGGTCTGCACGTCCTGCGGCAACACCTGCTGGAATGCGATTACGCAAGCACTATTTCCCGACACGGTCTCGCTCAACTTGGATATGTGCTGGTCCAAACATATCATGCTCGTACCATACTCACGGATCTCCCTGTAAATCATGTCAGTCACAGTCTCCTTCAAGTACTGCGGTCTGTCCTTAAGGAAAATATTATGCGCCTCGTCAACAATGATGGCATTGTTAAACCTTCTGCCGGACTTCTTATGCACAGCCTTCAAGTACTTGAAGATGTACGTCAGCAGGTATTCGCCGAAAAACTTTTTCTGCGAACTGCCCAGGCTGAAAAGCTCGAAAATGACTTTCTTGTCCAGCAGGTCCTGGATCTTTATCTCTTCAGCACCCTTGTAGTTGATGCTCTCTCCAAAATAGCCGAACGTAAGCTCGTGAGCGATCCTTATCGCAGACGTGAGCCACTCGCTCGCCCTGCCCTTGTTCTTCTCATCATTCTTCTTGTCCTCAAGCCTGTCCTTAATCTGCATCCACGTTGGATAGTTATTGCTGCCATTATAAACTCCAAAGTCCTGGAAAGCCTCGTTAAGCGTCTCAGTGATAAGCTTGTGAGTACCATGGCTGGCAAAGAAGCTCTCGTTTATGGTATCCGACAATATAGTTATCCATTCCTTCGGGCTGACACCCTGAGGCGGTTTGTTGATGTTGACCTTGAAAGCGTTCTTGTGCAGAGGATTCCCTATTGAATAGAGCATGATATCTTTGTCCTTAATCAACAGAGGACGGAAAGACTTCTTCCAATCCAATATCAGGAACGGCTTCCTCTTCTCAGTCAGCTGTTTAACGATCAGGAAAGCCATGTTCGTCTTACCAGAACCGCTCATCCCAGTTATGCATATGTGACGCGGAAAGTCCATCTCACGAAGCCTGAACTGGCCGAGCTTGACAGTGGTGTACTGTATCTGACCGAGCTCAAACTCGCCATCCATCTCTCCCGCCGGAGGCTCAAGCAGAATCTTCTCTCCCAGGATGTCCCCGCCCATGTACTTCATGAACAACGCAGACATCATGCCTTCAAGCTCGCGCTTCTTGTCCGGATCGTCGGCAAAACTGTAGCTAAGAAACAGTTGGTCAGCCTTCTTGCCGATTATCGGCTTCAGCTTCCTGCAAACTTCCTGAGGTGTAAGTGTAGTAGGTCTCATCTTCCAAAAATATCACCAATAATCAATATCAAGCATCAATATCAAATACCATTCAAACACATGGACGCGCTTATCAGAGCATCCCGTCCAGCATGTCAAACTTCTTGACAGCCTCCCTCTGCTCACGCAAGTGCTCACGCAATTCATGTTGCAACTGAGCGCAGTCGCGCCAGCAGTCAAGCTTCTCCTGCGTGCGCATCATGTCCAGATCTATAAGCTTCTTCCTCAATTCCGCCTCTTCTTCAGGGGTCATCTCTGCGGTCTTCAACAGCATGTTCGAGATGCTCATCTTCGTGCCTTCAAGGTCGTTGAATATGATCTTCTGAAGCTGCTGCCTCTCTGAGATAGCCTTCTTTAGCTCGTCAATGACTTCCTGGATTGTAGCCAGCTTGTCACCGCTCAACTGCTTGAAGAAGTCGCCTACATCCATCTGCGGCTTGCCTTCTGGTTTTTCATTATTGCCCATATTAGTACCTTCCATATTAGTACCCCGTTAGGAACCTTCCGGTCCCTTTTAAATATGACCCTCGATAAGTACCGTTGATAGGTGAGAGTATGTTTATAAATGTTTCCTTTTCATTTATAAATTGTGTCCAAACCTGCGGAAAACCTCATTCATGTGAGCTGAAAACCCCGAATTCAAATCCAAACCTGTTCACTAATAAGTAACTACGGATTAACACAAAACCACACAAAGTGTCCGAACTAATCAATAAATTGAAGCCCAAGCGACCTTAAAGCTCATCAGGGTTCTCCAGAATCCCGATATAAGGCAGTTCACGGAATTGCCCATTGAAGTCCATCCCGTAACCCACCACAAACTCATCAGGAATCTCAAACCCAATAAAATGGATGGGAACATCAACTACCCTCCTAGAAGGCTTGTTCAGCAGGGCAGCAACCTGGACTGACCTTGCCCCAAACTTCCGGACCAATTCATTCACAAGAAAATCCATGCACCTGCCAGAATCAACAATATCTTCCACCACAAGAAGGTCCCTGCCTGCAGGGTCATAAGGAAAGCCTCCGATTATCCTATGGGTGCCTGTGCTCTCACAGCCCTCATAACTGGGGACACGGATCCGAGCATCATACCTGGGAACAGGATGGCGGTGAGCTATGGCCTGCTGCAAATCCCTTGAAAACGGACCTGCACCGCTCAGGACCGTGACCAAGTACAGCTCAGGATGCCCCTCAAAAGCCTTGACAACCTTCCAAGCCAGCCCGTCAACAAATTCATGAATCTCATTAGAAGAAAACAATGGTCTAATCCTAGGCTCTGCATGAACTGCAGTTTCCTGTAGTACCATAATCCGATGAGGTTTATGCTATGTAATATAAATTTTTCCCAACTGTCTGACGCAATATGAACTCATATATTATATGAATTAGGACTTGTACTACTTCTTAAGTTTTGTCCTCGCTATGCTCTGCTAAAACGTTGTGTGATTGACAGATGCGCAATTCTTGCATCACACCCATAGCATCATCAATCTCACCACGTTTTTTGGCCCACAAAACCAAAATGGCCAAAAAACCAGAAACCCCAGCAACTTATTAACAAAACAACCGCCAAACATGTGTTTTTCATTTGAATTTGTACATTATGAACCCACCCATATCCTCCAACCATATCACTAACTTTAAAAAAACAACATCCATAATCAAGCCCATGACATCATTCTTGGCAGACCTTCACCTGCACTCAAGGTTCAGCAGAGCCTGCAGTACAGACATCACTATAGAAAACCTGGAAAGATTCGCAAGAAAAAAAGGCATCGACATTCTAGGGACAGGAGACTTCCAGCACCCTGAGTGGAACAAAGAGATCAAGGAAAATCTCAAAGAGAACCAAGACGGAATCCTGGAGACAAAGTCCGGCTTCAAGTTCCTTCTCAGCACGGAATTGAGCTTCATATACACACAAGGAGGAAAAGGCAGAAGGATACATCTCGTCGTGTTCGCCCCGAACCTCAAGACCGTCGACAAAATCATAGAATACCTTAGCACGAAAGGCAGGCTCGACTACGACGGCCGCCCGATATTCAACATGTCAATAGAGCAGGCGACCGGAGAGCTGTTAAACATCAGCAAAGAAATCGAGATAATACCTGCCCACATCTGGACGCCCTGGTTCGGAGTCTTTGGAAGCATGTCAGGATTCAACAGCCTGAAAGAAGCATTCGGCAGCCAGTCAGAAAACATACACGCGATCGAGACAGGCCTGAGCAGCGACCCCCCGATGAACTGGCGCGTGAAAGAGCTTGACACAAGACAGATACTGAGTTTCAGCGACGCCCACTCATTCTGGCCATGGCGCCTCGGCAGGGAAATGACAAAATTCCAAGGCCCGATCACGTACAAGAACATCATCACCGCGATAAAAACCAGCACAAACCTCTGGGGCACAATAGAAGTCGACCCAAGCTACGGAAAATACCATTACGACGGCCATAGGCTCTGCAAGTTCAGCTGCCCTCCTTCAGAAAGCCGGCAGATGAACAACACCTGCCCGGTATGCAAGCGGAGCCTCACAATCGGAGTGCTCAACAGGGTCGAAGAACTCGCTGACAGGAAAGAAGGCGGAAAACCTACCAGAACTAAAGAATTCATAAGCCTAATTCCATTGCACGAAATCATTTCAGGAATAATCGGCAAAGGAATCGCCACCAAGGCAACCCAATCAGTCGCAGATAAGATCATGCACAACCGTAATGAAATGCAGGTACTCATCGAATTGACAGAGCAGGAACTCATGCAGACAGGCTACAAGGACATAGCCCGGGCAATACTTGAAGTGAGGAAAGGTGATGTTACGTTCAAGCCAGGATACGACGGCGAGTACGGAATCCCCAGCTTCCAGAAACAGAAATTCTCAGACGACCCGGAACCGCCAGGAAAGACAAAGATAATAGCTCCGCCAGAGCAGAGCAGCCTGGATAAGTTTATGTAAGCATTTTGTAATCTTTTATTTTCATAAATATCAAAGGTTATTCTTCGCCCACTCGCTGAACTGGTCGGAGCGGACAACCGGAATCTGCACATCCTTCAAAATACTCTTCACTTTTTCTTTTTCCGAACCAAGGCCTTTCCAGTCTAGGACGATAAAATCCACCTTCTCCTCAGTCCGCGACAATGCTTGCTGGACAAGCTCCCCGTTCAAGTGATTTAGATTGTACTTTGCGCACACGTGACCGAAAGCGACATGGTATTCTTCCATTATCCGCATGAAGTTAGGCGTGCTGTGCAGACCGCCGATACCGAAAGCGACACTGTAATTCGGAATGCGTTTCCTCAGCATCCTGTGGATAGCCTTTGCGATAATCATGCCTGCTTCCCTGTCCTTCCAGAAAAGGCTGTCACTGCCGATCTCGATGAACAATGCAGGCTTGTTTAACAACGGACCGTGATGGGTCGCTTCCTGCATGACATCAAAACCAATCCTGCCTTTCAGTTTAAGCAGCTGGTCCAGGCCGAATCGGATAAGCCTTGCCGGCGCGACACCCAGCTTCAACGGCTGGCCTCCCAGCTCTGCCGGCGAACAGAAATTCCCGACAGCATGCAGACTTAGGCTTGGTATCCTGGACTTGCTAATGTGCTTTGACGCAAAGATGAAGATGTCTGCACTGATTTCCTTGTCGATATCCTCCAGCGTGATGAGCTCCCTGTCCGTGGTAAAGATTCTGGCATGAAAGCGTTCAACAATAGGATAACCGTCGAAAGTCTTACCAGTCTCCTTGAAGTCATACAGCTCGAGCATCCTGTCACGTATGTTAATGCTCGCTAAGTCTTTGGTAGAACAGATGATTGCCTGTTTCATGATAGTTCTTTTGGACTGAGGGTTTTTATATGTTATGATTATTTTCCGAGAAAGATTATTTCACTATATTCAGCTTGCTGTGCTCAATCCTCTTCTGTGTTGAAAGAACAACCTGGCATGCGTTGTTGGTGTCAGGATGCCTCAGCAACTCAAGCTGGAAATGCAGGAGGTCAAGAATCATGCTGGTATGGAAGAGATTGACCTGACTCAAGTTCGCTGTGAAGTACATCTTCTGCTTCTGGAAGAAAGGGATTTCCTTATGACTAATAAACCTAATTAGACCCAGACGGTTGTCAGGGCTGTCAAGACCCTTGAGAAGCTGTTTCTTCTCATCCTCAATCTGACTGCTTATCCTTTCAGAAAGATCTTTCCAGAACATTATCGAGTCCGCATCCACCATGCTGGAACAAAAGGTAAATCAAGTTTATATGTATTATTATAGCGTACTATTCAGGTCAGTAATTCCATCAATGGATTTAAGCCAACTGCCTCTTAATTCTCTCCTGACTACTTCCCTTTCCTCATAATCAGGCGGAACCCAATCCATTTTCACCTCATACTTGACTCTGACAACAACACCTATTCGCTGGCCTTCCTCAAAACTGTTGTAAAATGGCCTTCCATGCCTGGTGTAAGTCATCTTCAAACCAGACGGCAGTTCGACCCTAAGGTCAATACCCCACCTTTCAGGGTCGTGCAGGACAATACCCAAAGCAGGATTGTAATGATGATCCTCGCCAAGATGCCATCTTCTAACTTCAGCTTCGAGATTAATCTCTTCCAGCGCCTCCTCAAAAGTCACGTCCCACCCCCACTTCCTCAACTGTCTGATAATTGGATTGACCATAACCTGCGGAATCTAATGCCTATATTTAAACATTCTTTACTTGAACTCGTCCCTGAATTTGAGAAATGACTTGACTGCAGGGCTTTTTGTGTCAAGAACGTAGAGTTTTGCCTTACCAACTTTTCTTGTTAGTCTGATAATCTTGTGTTTAGAAAGCTTGGGCCAGATCACCTTCAATGAGGAGTAGGAAACCCCCGACAGTCTCGCTATATCACTCATTGAGTGATCCATGCCCTGCCTCGCCATAAAGTCAAGCACTTTATTGACCGGAGATGCGCCAAACACCTCCAGGTAATTGGTTCTCACCATATGAAATTACGAAATTACTATTATTTAAATATTTTGCTTTTTGACTAATGTTATACGAAAAAATAGCTTATATTGGTCGAAAATATTAATTTTTGTGACGTGAAAGAGAATATTGTGAATCTATTAAAACAAAGCAGAAAACAACAATAATGGCCGGCGATCGACATCCCCGAAGGGGGGCCGTCCCCTGTCAATCGCGCCATTGTTGTTTTCATTTTCCCAATAAATATAAACCAAATACATGTACCACACAATATGAATCTTGAAAAGTATAGATCTCAAATTCCACCAAAAATCTACACAGTGCTTGAAACTCGAGGATTCAAGACATTGAGGCCTGCACAAATAAAAAGCATCAAGGCAGGATTGTTTGAGGACAAGAACCTGCTGGTCTGCACACCTACAGCCTCTGGCAAGACCTTGGTTGCAGAGCTTGCCGCACTGAACGCAATCTTCCACGACCACGGAAAAGCAGTATACGTCGTTCCGTTGCGAGCCCTGGCCAGCGAAAAGAACAGGACATTCAAGAGAGACTATCCAGAGCTGAAGATTGCATTGTCAAGCGGCGACATCGACAGTAGCGATTCCTACCTGGAAAAATATGACATCATCATAACGACTTCTGAGAAATTCGACTCACTCATCCGGCATGAAACCCCCTGGCTCAAGGAAGTCAAGGTTGTGATAATAGATGAGATCCACCTGTTAAACGATGTTGGCCGCGGTCCGACACTGGAAATACTGATAACAATACTCAAGAAAGTCCTTCCAAAAATGCAGATGATCGCGCTTAGCGCCACAGTCGGAAACGCAGAAGAGCTTGCAGAATGGCTCAACGCAGAACTGATCAAGGATGACTGGAGGCCGGTAAGGCTGGATAAAGGAGTCTACCTTGATGGAGAGATAGAGTTCTTTGAGTAGACCAAAATACCTGCACGTAATGGATACTACTAGAATGCAAGTATTACTAGAATGAAAAATCTTGGCTAGTATTTGTACGCGTCAACCAGTATAATCCTGTCAGACACTGCATCACCCAGTTTATCCGTGAGACCGCCTCCTTCAGGGTAAAACTCTGTAGAAAACAAGTGCAGCAATCCACCGATATGCATATCAGGTCGGAGTGCAAGAATCCTCTCAGCCATGCGAGTATCACGGCGTTCCTGATTAGAATTAGCGAAATCATTAACATCAAGATTCCACTCATGATATTCCGGGTCAAGCATCTCCTCTATAGCATTGTACAAGGCTACAGCCTTTGGGTCAGTGTAAATACGTGCCTGCAGTTCATCATCCATCTGAACCAGGTCAGGAACAGGGATTGACGCGTGCTCGGGCTTCAACAGGGCAGCAAAATTCCTATACCACACAATATCCTTGTCATGCTGGGGAACTTCAGTAACTACAGGATCATCTACAAAATGATAGACTCCGCTAGTCCTATCTAGGTATTGCATCGTGGTTCTCAGGTCAAATCCAAGAAGTCTGGCCCTTGCATGAAAGAATCGTCTGAAATTATAGGGCAGGCTAACCGCATCAATAGCTTCTCGAATGTCACAGATGGCATCTTGCAGGTTCTCAAGAACCTCACACGGAGTCAGATTTGGAGGCAATTCCAGAGTTACAGACCTGGGCTGAAACCTATTTAGCAAGTATAGCAGTTTCTGGCTTCCAGCAAAGAAGTCTTCATGATTGACGCCTACTAAGATCATTTGTTGGAGAAAAAAACCGCAATATAAAAACTTTACCACTAAAAAGTAATAATATTGTGCATTTAATCTAAAAGAAAATATCAAATACTTTTAACACAATCTCCTGCAAAAAAATAAAAAAAATGAAAACTCAAAACTTCAAGCTCTTTGCATACTGTCCGATGTACGGAAGCTCTTTCTTCTCACCGTTGGCTGCCGCGACTATCCCCATGATTATGAAAACAATCATGATTAACCAAACAATTCCTGCAACCAGCTGAGAAAGGAACCCTGCAAAAAACAAGGCATAACTTAGTATGCTAACCGCAAGCCAAAGCACAACCTCAACAATAGTAAGAACGATTCCCTGCTTCACATGATACATCGTAAACTTGTTGTCCTTCTGAACCAGTAATCCCACAATCCACAAGATGCTCAAGTAAGAGATGATAGCAAAAACCTTGCCATC
>JAFGHY010000082.1 GCA_016929855.1 Candidatus Woesearchaeota archaeon
CAACGCGCCTCCAGGCTACCAGGCGTACCCTCTACAGTACCAGGCTTACTATCAGCAAGGCTACCCTCAGGGCTACCAGTACACCGAGGACTATCAGTACACTGCGGGCCAGCAGAGATATGTGCCGTTAAACGACGGTTATGCATGGGGCACAGTGAATGCCGAGCAGGTCATGTACCTGCCCGGAAGACCGAACATGCGCCTCCCTGACGTAGTCATGGATATAGACAACGCACTGTATTCCAGCGAAGCAGACCGCGGTTATTTGAAAGGATACTATGCAGGATGGAATGACGCCGAGAAGAACAAGGGCAAAGGCTACGAATACTTTATGGACTACACGCTCAAGCTTAGAGCTGACGGCCCTGTCAACCAGGAATCAGGATACTACCTGATGGACCACAAGCCAGTCAAGATAACCGCTACCAGCGTCGAGACAGAATTCAGTGCCGCATACAAGCAAGGCAAGTTCGACGGCTTCACTGACAGCTGGTTGGGCGAGGACTATGCTGTGCCGCTTCCGCCGGAAGCCTACAGCAATTACTACTATAACGCATATAGTAGTCAACCTTACCAGAACTACCAGATGTATTATGGTTACTATGGCAGTAATGCAAGAGTATGGTAGAAATCCATAACTTATTTTTTTTAACTTTTTTTGTTAGCTGTTTTTCATATCTCACTTTTATAATTAAATATTTTTTCACGTAAGTCTCTTTACTTCTTTCTCCAGATTTTTTATCAACTCAAAATTCCTTTCCATCTTCCTGTTGGCCTGGCGGACAAAGAATTCTATCTGGTCGTGGCTGACAACAAGTTTCCCGTCGTGAGAAATAGGGACGTCCATCTTCTCGTTCGTGGTAATCTCCACCATGATTCTGCCGGCCGAGCCCTTTTTGGCCATGCTTATGATTCCGCTCCTTTTCAGGCCAATATCGCGCACGATCTTCAATAATCGGTTTGCGTCATCAATTGACCGTGCACGAACGTGAAGTATAAGGCCTTCCTGGCGAAGCCAAACGACCTCTTTAGGAATGCCGTCCAATGAACGAATTCCGTCCAACGAACTAATCAGCTCGTTTGCGTTCACAATTTCATGGCTTACGAACAGCCAGTCAGCATCTGGTTTGCTCCTGCCTTCTTTGAACAGCACAATCCTTCCGCTGCAGGAACTGGTAGTGTAATAATCCTTCAAGCTGTTGATGTAATTCACAAGATTTGATATTGGACCGTCAATACTGCCCTTGATGGACTTGTCATGCTTCTCCAATTTTACCAGGCACTGCTTCTTGTCATTGTTAAAAGACATTTCAATGCGGAAACCACCAGGCATTAAATGTTTTTCTTGCACTGTCATTCTCCAAACCATCCTGACCTCCAGGTCAGAAAATGCCAGCCAAAGGCTGGCCAGGGCCGGAATCCCAACTCAGTTGGGATTCCGGAGATCTCCCGTGCTCACTTTGTGAGCACGGGCCTTTGCTGAGCTGTGCTCACTTATTGTTGGGAGAACAACAACTTTTAATACAACATAGTTTTATTGAAAATCATGCGCATCACATTGAAATTGAATAAATCTCTTCAGGAGAATGCCAACGCTTATTTCGAGGCTGCAAAGAAGAACAGGAAGAAACTCAAGGGTGCATTGAAGGCCCACGAAAAAGTCAAGGCAAAGACAATTGAGGAAAAGGAAAGCCATAAGGGCCAGCAGTTATTAAGCCAGCAGTCATTAAAGGTTAAGCGCAAAGAGAAGTGGTTTGAGGAGTACCATTGGTGCCTCACCACAAGCGGGAAGCTGATGGTCGGAGGTAGGGATGCAACGACCAACGAAACAGTCATAAAGAAGCATGCAGAAAAAGGAGACCTGGTGTTCCACACTGACATGGCAGGCAGTCCTTTCATCGTCCTCAAATTTGATAAATCCCTGGGTGAGTTTGACGATCGCGACAAGGAAGAGGCAGCAATGCTGTGTGCTGCGCACAGCAAAGCATGGAAGTCAGGCATGGGCGGGCTGGATGTGTTCTACGTGAATCCAGACCAGGTCTCGAAAAAGGCCAATCCTGGAGAGTACCTGCAGAAAGGAGCGTTCATGATTCGCGGGCAGACAAACTACCTGCACCCTCGACTTGACTATGCCGTGGGAATCATTGCTGAAGGAGAGCATAGGGGAATGGTGATGGGCGGACCTTCCGGCCCCATAGGCAAGCACTGCAAAAAATTCGTGAGAGTCGGGGTGGGAAAAAGCAAGACAAGCGAGGCAGCAAAGCTCATCAAAAAAAAAGTCGGCGGAGAAATCGACGATATAATCCGCGTCCTGCCTGCAGGCGGAGTGGATGTAAGGAAGTGAATGTATCCTAATTTATCCTGTTAAATAAAATCTGGTTTCTTCTTCCTGCATCCAAACTGCATTTCTCTTAAAAGCAAAATTAATTTTGGAGACCTCAAATTCTTTTCCGACCAGTTCTTCAAGCACCCCACGAACTATTTCAGTATTTGAACCTACAGCAATATGTGGATTGTAATTACGACCAAAGTATGTGCTTGTGTGGGTTGAACCGCCAATCAACAGTCTGATAGCAAGTCGTTCATAAAATGACATGAGTTCATTGCTCTCGAGGAGAATTCCCAGTTTTTTTGTGTCTTTACCGAACATATCTGTTCTGGTAAATCTACATTGAAATCTCGGAGTCTCAAGTGCAAGTGCGCTTATCATGGCCTTAGCTTCTGCTGGATGAGATAAGCACTGGTAGAGTCTAAAGATTGTCAAGTGATATCCAAACCTGGAATTGCTGTGGAGACCGATCTGTGCAAGAGAATCAGTCACAATCCTAGGAGCCTCAGCATATATATAGAATATGCGTGCGTAATCTTCATCGATTACTGGCAATAAAGAATCTTGAGCAGGAGTGTTTATGTCCATCACATTTGAATTCAATTCTATAATAAAAATGTACACAAAACCTTTATAAACTCTCCAGGCCAAGTATTTCTGTAGTAACAAATTGAGCAAATATTGCAGTATTGACAAGAGAGGCTGAGCATGGACAACATATTTTTAGATATCGGTTTGATAATAATTCTCGCAGGATTCTTGGCTAGCATATTCAGGGCGCTGAAGCAGCCGCTCATACCCGCGTACATAATCGCAGGAATCCTTCTCGGACCAGTATTCAGCCTCATCACAGACACAGAAACCATAAAGCTGTTGGCAGAGATAGGAATAGCGTTCCTGCTCTTTGGTGTCGGTCTCGAGCTGGACTTCAAGAAGCTCCGCGATGTTGGCCAGATAGCGTCCATCGGAACAGTACTGCAGAGCATACTGTTATTTGCTCTAGGTTATGGGGTCGCACTGCTCCTTGGGATGGGACAATTTCCTGCAGTTTACATGGGCCTGGTGCTGGCGTTCAGCAGCACCATGATCATAATCAAAGTCCTTTCAGACAGGAAAGAGCTGGACACCCTGCATGGAAGAATAGTCATTGGAATACTGTTAATGCAGGACGTGCTTGCCATACTGGCGTTGGCAGTGTTAAACGCGCTCGAGCAGTTCGCAATAATGCCTATAGTGATGTCAGTTCTGCAGGCAGTGGTCGTGACCATCCTGGCGTTCTTCCTCTCAAAGTTCGTACTCCCAACTCTGTTCAAGTTCGCTGCACGCTACCAAGAATTATTGTTTGTCATCAGCATAGCATTCTGCTTTGTGTTCGCGATAATATTCCACTGGATGGGCTTTTCTATTGCCATTGGAGCGTTCATCGCAGGAGTCGCGCTGGGTAACCTGCCGTACAACCTGGAAATTGTGGGAAGGGTGAAGCCTATAAAGGACTTCTTCGGAGTCTTGTTCTTCGCTTCAATAGGATTGGAGTTTGCAGTGGTCGGCTTCAATTCAATACTCTGGCCGAGCCTTATATTCATCTTTCTCGTCGTGTTCGTCAGCCCGATAATAACTATGTTCGTGAGCAGCCTCTTCGGGTACAAGCGCAAGACAGCATTCCTCACGAGCATAAGCCTTTCCCAGATTTCAGAATTCTCTCTCATACTTGTAATGGCAGGAAGAGAATACGGGCACGTCGGAGAAGACGTGTTCGCAATTGTCATTGTTCTAGCATTCGTGACATTCTCAATCTCGACCTATTTGATAAAGTACTCGAATGTCATGTACCAGAAATTCTACAAGAAGCTCGGTTTCTTTGAAAGGTTCAGTCGTGTCAGCCGTGAACTCGAGCACATATCAGATCACACTATCCACAAGACCATACTGATAGGTTATGACCGGATAGGTTACTCAATTCTCAAGACCCTGCAGAAGATGAACATGGATTTCATGGTAGTGGACTTCAATCCTGACGTCATAAAAAGACTGAACCACCAGAACGTGCCGTGTATGTACGGGGATGTCAGTGATATAGAGATTATTGAAAAGATAGGGGTTGACAATGTCAAGCTGATTATATCAACAGTGCCTGATGTGACAACCCAGAAAATCCTCATAAAGAAAGTCAAAGAAAAGAATAAGCGTGCCAACATAATTGTAACAACATATAATGCAGAAGACGCGCTGGACCTGTACGACCTGGGTGCAGACTACGTGATCATCCCGCACTTCCTCGGCGGAGAGCACGCAAGCATTCTATTGGAAGACATAAGCGTCAACCTTGACAAGCTCATATCAACCAAACTGGAGCACATCAGAGAATTGCACAGGCACAAAGAACGCCACCCCCACCACAGGTGATATTTTTTGCCTGCCCAAACATTCAACATTCTTGGGTTCTGCTTTCCAGGGTTTTACTGCCTTAGAAAACATTATATAGCCAATGTTATTCCGTGACAGCATGACAAAGATTCCGCAAAACAATCTCAACGCTACTGTAGAAATTGGAAAATCAGGCCTTACAAAACAGGTGATTGAGGAGATCAAGAACCAGCTGAAGAAGAACAAGACAGTTAAAGTCAACTTGAGGAGTTCTGCCTATGAAGGAGGGGGAGCCGGAAGGAAAGACCTGGCTAAAGAGGTTGTTGAAGAGACAGGCGCCAAGAATCATAAGCTCGTCGGGAAGAAATTAACTCTTTTCTATCAATAATTCTGCAACATCAATGATGCAGAATCAATGACTAAGACGCGGTACGGGTCGTCCCTTAGGGATGTCGCGTAGAGCACTCTGAACAAAGTGAGGAATGACCGTCTGCAGTCATTATTGATGCTGCAATAACCAAGTCAAATATCATGTTGTCACACATAAATTTATAAATAATTTCCACATTAGTAGTCTGTAATGGCTAAGATATATCCTGACCAGGAAAAAGACACTCGAATCAGACTAGTAAAGTACGGTTTCATGGATGCAGATGCCTGCAAGAAATACAGTTGGAACGAAAAAAAGGAGCATTACACTGATGAGGACGGGAACATAAACCCGGAGGATGCTGACATAGAGATTGCGGAAGAGGTCACGACCAGCCACGGTGCAGTATTAAGCCCGACACCATACCCTAAACCATACAAGCGCTACAGGATAAACTACGAGGCAGCAAACTCCAACATTGAAGAAATGTACTATTGGACATTGAAGCAATTACAGGACGACCAGGGATTCCCGTACGTGTACAAGGTCTGCGACATATTCGCGGCAAGCGAGAACAGTGCATTCTTCGGCAACAGCCAGCAGAGGCTGGGAATACAGCAGGACAGGGTATCCAACTACCTGGCAACTATTGGAAAGCTAATCAAGGACATATTCCCTCTCGTGCGTGAGCTCAGAATACTCGACGAGCGCCTCGAAATATATGACGCCTGGGAAAAATCAAAGGCAGCAGACGTCACGCTGAAAGGCCTTTACATCGACCTTGTCGAAGGTGGAACAAAGAACCCTGGCAGTGTGCTGGGCATGGCAGGCCAGGTAGGGTTCACGAGCCTTCCAGATCTGTTCTTCAACACGCACGTTTTCAAGAGGGATGACGTGGACAAGGCAGTCGATGCAATGAAGGTCAACATCCAGGTCAAGAATGTTATGAAGCGAAAGCTATTTGCATACATCAACTGGAAAGACCTGACCGAGAAGGAGATGAGAGCGAGAAGAATATTTACTCTCAGGTACCTAAAACAGCACTGGGAGGTCATCAACATGTACATGGCATGGATACGGCCGAACCTCAAGAACGTTGCACGCTTGACAATGGAAGGAAAGTTCCAGGACAGTGCAGACCTAATAAGCACTTTCGAATCTGCCATGACAGAAGTGGAGATAGTGCTTTTCAAGCCAGAACCTAGCGGAGCCTGCAGGACCATAGTCATGACCTATGAATTCAGGTCGATACCCTCTCTCAACTATCAAGCAGAAGGCTACAATCGAGGACCGATTCACGTCGGCAGGAGCATAATGACATTCAGAGGTTACTCATGGAATCTTCAGCAGGTGAAGAACTACATCCGTTACAGGAGGGACGAAGACATAGACCTCCTCACGAGGATAGACTCCAGCGTGAAGGCAGCGATGGACGCGATGGGAGACGAGCTGAAGAAGTACTTGAGAGAGGCAGGAGATAAGTTCGGCGAAGGCACTGACGTCGACACGAAAACCCAGGCGAGCAAATCAGGTTCGATGAACGTCTTCGAACCATTCATAGAAGTAGCGAAAGGATTCAAGGAAATAGGAAATGCTTTCAATCTCGGTGGAGGAGGCAAAAAAAAGAGTGAGGGTAAAGTCAAGTACCACAACGCCGACCTTGACAAGGTCAAAGGAGGCCTCGAGTTCAACATGTGGCAGACTTACAAGAACTATAAGAAATCCCACGGATTCCTGGCCTGGTAAGTGCAAAAAAATTAATACTAGTTCTTCTTTGTTTAATGAAATTGTAATAAAATGGTAAATCCTGACATTGAAAGGAGCATACGCAACAGGCTCGCCCTGCTCGAAAAGCTGAAGAAAGAGAAAGCCAAGGAAATCGAGCAGATGGAAGAGGAAAAGCTCAAGGCGCTGGAAGAGACAGACCAGGAAATCCAGGATGCCATGGCAGACCTCGACAAACACCAAAGGTACATTGAGAGAGAAGAGCAGGAACAGCAGGAACAGGAAGAAAAGAAGAAAAAAGCCAGGTCCATCGACGACATTGCATCCGAAGACTCAGAACACGAACGCCTTCGCAGGGAAGAGGCCGAAAAGAGATCAATGGAAGAAGGCCTCGAGCAGCAGCACCAGGCATACGCGTCAAACGCTGAACAGCGCGAGCAAGCGGGAGGCGGAGGGCCCGGCGGACCAGGAGGCGCATACCAGCCGGGAGGCATGACAGCGCAGGAAGCATACAGGCCGGGCGGCGCGATAGACCAGGTCCGCAGGCAGGAAGGCGAGATGGAGCACAAGTACGCTGACCAGGCGCACCATCACGTAGATGAGATGATGGATACCGAGAAGAAAGTCAGGACCTACAAGACAGGATTGGGATAGATGTATTGTGATTCTGAAATTTGATGTGATTCAGGAATTCTATTAAAAATTTCAATTACTACCATTTGAACTACTTGTAATTGGGAGGGATTGCATTTTGTCTTCGACAAAATGAGGTCGGAGCAGTCGCCGGACAAAAACCCAAAGGGATTTTTGTTTGGCCTAGAAATGTTATGTCAATCAAAATTATATCAATCAAAAAAGCAGGAGTTCAAAAAGTAATATCAAAGTTCTAGAGAGCAGACTTAATATCAGTTCATCAGCCTACTTTATCTCGCACAAATACTCTTTTATCGGAGTCTGGTTCACCCAGATGACTTTGTTAAACGCGAGGAACTTCGGCCGGTAGATGTCGCTATATACATAGAGTCTGCCTTTGCATTCCTTGGCTATCTTTCTCTCAAGCTTGAGCTCAAAGGGTTTATCAGGATAGATGAACAGGATGTCATATTCAGAGAAGTCAATATCGCAATAATTCTTTACGAGAAGCCGGCATCTGGCGCTGTCTGTATTCAGCTTCTTCATTATCTCAAGACCCTTGTCAACCAGTTCTTTGTCCAGGTCAGCGCCGACAGCTTCAGTGAACAGACTGGCTATGAGCACTATCCTTCCATCACCGCACCCTAGATCAAGAAACCTTTTCTGTTTTGCAATTAGGTCCAATTTTTTGCAGAAACTGTGGCAGTCATGCATATCTGCAGTACCCCAGAATCCGATCTCGGTATGGCGTACTATGGGCTTGCCAAAATCCACCAGTTCCTTCTCGTATTCATGGTAGGCTTTGACAATGTCAAGGAACTTCATTCTCAAAGGTATGTCCGCGGAGTTTAAAGTTTTTTTCATGACAAAGTTTAAATACTATCCAGGACATGAACAATAATCATGTACAATCAGTATTTCACACCGTTCATAGACCACTACCTCGCGCCAAACGAAAGATACTTCACTCCAATGCACGGACCGCCCGGAGAGCCCATGGGCAAGATAGGCGTGGAACCGACAGAGGAGGAAGCGCAGGCCTTGGAAGCAAGGCGCGAGAAGATCGAAGAGCCAATAGTGCCTATGAATGAGCTCGGAACGACTGTCGTCGAAAAAGACCCTGTCACCGGCGGGAACATAATCCAGAATACAGCTGCAGCAATAAAGCAGGGAGCAGGGAACATCCAGCTCGTATTCAATGTCAGCAGCGAACAGCCTATAGGAGGAAGAGCCAAATCCTACGGCAAGGAAGTTAGGAAGGCATTACGTGAGATGACAGAAGCATCCGGTGTAGTGGTCGACGGAGTGGAGATGCCGACGAGTAGCATCACAAACCTTTCAGGCTTCAATCCTCAGCAGGGTACTATCATGGAAGAGAAGCGCGACCGTGATGTCAAGGAAGTCAGGGATGCAATACACTTTGTGGCAGACGTTGCCGGCGGGGGCGGAGTGGACATCTGGAGCCAGGAATTCGCCCGTACCATATATGATGCGCCGTTCAATCAGAAAGGCAAGGACAAGAACATGTTTCACGGCTTTGAAGGCGAAGAGCAGCACGCCATCAAATACCTCGTGGATGACAGGACCGGTCAGACCATCAGCGCGATAAGGACGAGCACAATCGTGACAGAGCCGATGTGGGAGCGGGCGCAGAAGGATGGTCAAAGCCCGTCAGGCAAAACGATAAAAGAAGGAGATTTCCTTGATTCAGCAGGAGAGCCCTTGAAGTTCGTCGACGAGAATGGCAGGCAGGTGGATGAGGAGACATTCTCTGAAAACCTGCTTTTGAGGAAACCCAAATGGGATGAGAAGACCCAGAGCTTCAAGACCAGAGAACTTGACTGGGGCGAGCTCAAGCAGCTCGCAGCCGACTACAACAAGCAGATGGGCCTTAACCTTTCAGCAGAAGAATGGGCCTACCGACTTCAGCTGGAGAACCGTTTAACACAATCAAGAGGTCACTCTCTGTTCTATTCAAGGCAGTATGAAGCTGAGAAGAAGGAATTTGAAGCATTAATGGGTGCGGAAAAATATTTTGAGAAGATGAAACGCGAGAATCCTGAAAGATATCATAGTGAAAATTTTGAGATTGAAGATGAGCTTAAGGGAACCTATGGTGCCACACGGCAGACTAT
Organism: Candidatus Woesearchaeota archaeon; assembly: GCA_016929855.1. Classification (GTDB taxonomy): domain Archaea; phylum Nanobdellota; class Nanobdellia; order Woesearchaeales; family JAHJEM01; genus JAFGHY01. The sequence continues at coordinate 9,557 of JAFGHY010000082.1, forward strand.
GAACATTATCAGTGCATACAAGACTGCAACAGGAGGATATGAGAAACTTGATCCTTTGGATGCCATAGGGAGGAGAAAGAGGGAAATACTCCACCAGCTGAAGCACACTCATGAGGCATCAGCGAGTGCGGACGCGCAGGCGCGACAGACTCTAATTGACATGCGTCACGTGAAGACCCTGGCAGACTATGCAAAGGAAAAGAGCTTTGAGAGCTACGGGATGCTCGGCATCGAGGCTATGAAGGAATCAAAGAAGAATCCTAACGTCAAGAAAGACCTCTACGTCGGTCCGGAGATTGGATGGCCGCAAGCATGGGGCGGACACCCCGACGAGTGGATTGAGCTCATCAAAGGTGGTCGCCAGAAGATGATTGACCTCCTCACGAAACCTGAGATAGAGCTCATGAAGGAAGGCAGGAAGGTAAAGGAGAAAAATCCGTATTATAATTCACAGATTTCGCAAGAGGATGCCAAGAATATGGCAAAAAAGCACATCAAGGGACTGCTTGACACTAGCCACCTTGGAATGTGGTACAACAACATGAGAAGAGAGCATCCTCATGAGACAGAAGAGCAGCGCAAAGCAAGATTCAACAAATGGTACATGCAGGTCATAGACAGGATAGCGCAGGAGAACAAGAAGGACGAGATAGTAGGAGGCATACAGGCAGTAGACAGCGCAACAGGAGCGCACGGCCACCTCCCTCCAGGACAAGGAATGCTGCCAGTGGTGGAGGCAGTGGACAAGCTCCGCGCCGAGGGAAAATTCAAAGGCTTCATAGTAAGCGAAGGCCATGAAGAAGAAGCATTCGGCAGAGGAAGAATACTTACAGAGACATGGAGGGCTTTCGGAGCAAACCTTGGGACAAATCCCATGCAGTCGATGCAGCCCATGAGATGGAACAATGTCATGCATGGTCACCTCGGATACGGTGCCCCTCCATTTTACATAGTTGGAGCGTACAGCCCAAGCAATGACTGGCAGTTATGGAGCGAAGTGCCGCTTGAATAATTGTTTGGGTTGTTGTCCATAAGATTATTCATAATCATGCTTACTGAAATTACAACATGACCAGACGTGACGGGGGTTGTCCCTTACGGGGTGTCACGTAGGATTTCGAAGAAATCCGTCTGTGTCCTTGTTGTTGTAATTTCAAGAATGCAATTAAAGTTACATTTAAATACCAGAACCCAATATTATCATCAAGAGGTGGGATAGTTTGGAATTTCCGATAAACTACAGAAAGTTCGACCATAAGGTCTACTATGACGAGAAAGATTTTGATATTGCGAAGTCATTCTCTCATGACCTGCAGACTGAACTGAAGGAATTCCTGAAAGCAGCCGTTTTCTTCGGTAGCGCAGCACGCTCGAGCCTGGAAAAAAAGAAAGGCAGCGACATCGACATACTTCTAATAATTGATGACCTCACAATCATACTCTCACCAGAGGCCGTGGAAGCATACAGGATAGTCGTGGCCAACCTTGCAGGAAAGCACTCAAGGAAACTGCACGTCAACACACTCAAACTCACCACATTCTGGGACCTTGTAAGGAACGGCGACCCAATAATCGTGAATATCCTCAGGCATGGCATAGCACTGCAGGACCAAGGGATCTTCGTCCCGATGCAGTTCATGCTCAAGCAGGGAATGATAAAGCCAAGCGACGAGAGCGTGTCGGTCTACTTCAGCAGGGCCCCAAGCACAGTAATAAACTCGAAAGCACATATTCTCCAGGCAGTAGTTGACCTGTACTGGGCAGTCATTGATGCAGGCCATTCAGCACTGATGTTCGTGGGAGAACTCCCTCCACCGCCAGACCAGGTGGCAGAAGTCCTCGAGCAGAAAGTACTGCCGTTGAAGACGATAACACAGGAGCACGTCCAAACAGTACAAGAACTGTATGACCTTTCAAAGCAAATAACGCACAGAGAAATCAGGTATCTGGAAGGCAGGGTCTACGACGATTACCTGCAGAAAGCAAACGACTTCATAGAACATGTCAAGACCATGATACTGAAATCACCAAGGAACCAGACATAAGTTCAATAATTCTAAGACGCTGTTTTACCATGTTCTTCTGAGAAATAAATGTTACGGCTACGTTGGTTCTATGCATGCATTAGTCGGGCATATTTCAGTAACAGTCCGCAAGTCAATCTTCTTCTG
>JAFGHY010000083.1 GCA_016929855.1 Candidatus Woesearchaeota archaeon
TAGAATTTTCCAAGCCTGAATCCATAACCTGATAATCCCATAAGTCCGGCCAAAGCAATCAATGTGTCCCTAAGCCTGATAACAAGAGCAACACCTAGGGCGGCGGCGGCAGGCCACCCAAGTATGGAGAAAATCCAGAGCATGGCAGCCTCGAGAGAGCCGACAGCCATAGGAAGAGGGAAAACATAAGCCAGGCCGACAAAAGAAAATACTAGGAAGATTTCAACAAGAGTCGGGTTTATTCCCACCATTATTAGTAGTGCATAAAATTCCACAATCATCAGCAACCAAGCTCCTGCACACATAATAATACTGATGAAAAAAGTATTTCTTGACCCCTTGTAAAAACCAATCATCTGTTTTTCCAAAGCCACAACTTTTTTCATGGCCTTCTTCACAGACTTTATTTTTGACAAGCCAAGTATTGTGCAAACCTTCGGAAGGAAACTCTTGCCTTTAAGCATGTGATAATAATACATTAAGATAGTGAAAGAAAAAATTATCAGTATTATCAGCATCGTGACAAAAGCATGGATGTTCAAATGAGTTGTGAAAAGCATTATGCCGATGCCCACACAAAAAAACACGCCATTGGTGCCTAATTCAAGAGTCTTATCAATGATGATCGAAGAAAGATTGACTTTAGTGCTCTGATTGTGCCGTTTGAGCATGGCGAGCCTTACCAGCTCACCCCCAATCCTTGCTGAAGGAGTGATATAGCTTATTGAATTCCCGAACATCCTGTAGAAGAAAGTCCTGTACCAAGGAACTTGCACACCATGAGAATCTAGGATGACCTGCCAGCGAAGGGAATGCAGGAACCACACGCCCATGGAAACAAAAAGATATCCTAAGATCAGCCAAAGCTCTGTCCTGCTAAAAACAGTAAGGATACTTGAGAAGGACACCTCGGTAATCATGACGTAGATAGCAATAGCTCCAGCAAGCACTCCTCCAATATACAGTTTAGTTGACGTATGCATGTTTTACCCTTTCCAGACTGAGGTGGTCGAATGCGACGGACCTGGAGGGATTCGAACCCTCGATCTACAGCTTAGGAGGCTGTCGCCTTATCCAAACTGGGCCACAGGTCCACAATGCCACTGCAGTCGAATAGACTGAATTACAGAGCATACTTCTTGGACCGTAGGTCTATTTAAAAATATTACCTGCTACACGAAAATTTATAAACTTATTCCTCACAAACAAACCATGAACACAATAGCCCATTTTCTCATAAACCTGTTCATAATTGGCACGATATACCCCATAGGCCTTAAAGAAGTGATTATAGTGCTTGTCGCAAGCACAATAATAGACATTGACCACATATTCACATATTTCAGCGCAAAGCATCCTAACAAGAAAATGTTTCATAGCGCAAAGATAAGGACAAAATTCCATGAGCTCTACGGAATAATTTTCTTTTCAATCATTGCAGGATTGTTGGTAATACTTGGAGTCAGCAAGATGATAGTCCAGCTCATCTTCCTATCCTACCTTCTTCACATCTTCGTCGACTTCCTGTTCGTCCATTCACGACCAATGTATCCATTCGACAAGACAGAAATATCTTTTGACCTGTTCAAGTTCAAAAGAAGGGTTTGGCTCGAAATAGCTATCTGCATATATTTAGGAGGTGTATTATGTCTAATCCTGTTAAACTGAACATCGTCAAATCCCTCAGAAAATTGATAGACACGCCACTTATGGCCATGAAACTGCCCAATGTGGACCCAGACCTCATAAGCGTATTGTCTGTGCTTTTGGTGGTTGTTGCAATAATGCATCACTCAAATCTTTGGTGGGTGTTTGGTTGGGTGATGGCCAGCCTGATATTCGACTGGATGGATGGCGTGATAGCCAGGAAGCACAACAGGGCAACAAAAAGGGGGTATATTGTTGACGTGTACTGCGACCGCCTGAGCGAAGGTATACTGTTTACAGTATTCTTCGTGCCGTGGTTTTACCTGTTTATCCTCAACATGATACTGACAGTAATAGGATTCAAGACAAAAGTTCACTTCAACCTGGCTCTCAGGCTGATATTCCTTGTAGTGCTGGTTCTGCAGCTTGCAGGATTGAACTGGGGGTTCATTATTCCTTAGTTCATTATCCCTAAGACTGACCATCATAAGGAAAAAATATTGTTATGAAAATTGTTATGAAGATTGAAATTTTGGGAATATTGAACAAGAATTATTATAAAACACACGAATCTACAAGCATATAAATGATCCTAAAATACACTCCAGAAGATTTTGTTGTAGAAGAGATTCCCATAGAATTTGACAACAAAGGCTGTTATGGAATCTACAAGCTGAAAAAGAAAAACAAGGATACAGAACAGGCATTGAAGCTTGTTGTCCAAAAGCTTAAAGTGCAGAGAAGGCACGTCAATTATGCGGGCCTGAAGGACAGGAAAGCCATAACTACACAATACATCAGCATAAGAAACTTTACAAAAAAAATTACTGCAGAAAACATACTGGAAGACTCTTACGGCATAAGCATCGAATATTTTGGCAGGCATTCAGAACCTCTCACACTAGGCAGCCTAAAAGCAAACAAATTCTCCATCACAGCAAGAGACCTGCAACTAAGCCACACAGTGAATCAGAACAGAATATTCCCAAACTACTTTGGCGAGCAGAGATTCTCGAACTACAACCATAAGATCGGCAGGATGATAGTGTCGAAGAACTTCAGTGCTGTAATAGAGCAGCTCAATGAAGATGAGCACTACAAAAACATAATATTCCCTTATCTTGCAGAAAAAAAGAATGATTATGTCGGCGCTTTGATGAGAATACCAAAGAACACAATAAGACTATTCATACACAGCTTCCAAAGCCAGATATTCAACAAGATACTTGCAGAAACTGTTGAGAAAGAGTTCAAGCAGCACAAAACAATTGCCTTCAAACCTGATGACCTGGTCTTTCCACTGACAAACCTACCTGATAGCATTCTCAAAAAAAAAATTAGGCTTATAGGGTTTGACAGTTCACTTTCATCTCACGAAGAAAAACTGCTGGCAGAATTCGGCGTAGTGAAAAAGGATTTTATCATACGACAACTGCCGAACCTCTCAATAGAAGGTGATGAAAGACAAGGATTTGTCAAGATAGAAAATCTCAAAATAAGTGCTATTGAGAAGGATGAACTGTTTCCAGGAAAATTCAAGAGAAAAATTGATTTCATACTTCCAAAGGGAAGCTACGCAACCACAGCAATAAGAAGCATATTAATTGATGCCTAGCTTACGAAACACTTCTTCTGTCACTTCCTCAATGCCTTGGTTGCCATTGACGAGTATCACTTCAATCCCATTAGACCTGTAGAAGTCCAGCAAAGGTTCTGTCTCCTCATGAAATATCCTCAAGCGATCACGCACTCTAGAAGGGGTATCATCATCTCGTTGGATGAGTTCTCCGCTATCCTTGTCGCAAGTACCTACCTGCTTTGGAGGCTTGGTTTTTACATGGTAGATTGCGCCACACACTTTGCAGATTCGTCTTCCAGAAATCCTGTGCACTGAAGTCGTGTCGTCAAGATTAATGTTCACGACCTTGTCAATCCTAAAAGTCCTGACAATGAACTCTGCCTGACCAATGTTTCTTGGAAAGCCGTCAAGAATAAAACCTGCCTTGCAGTCATCCTTGGCAAGCCTGTTTTCAAGAAGCTGGAAAGTGATTTCATTAGGTACAAGTCCGCCTGTGGCAACAGTATTCTTGATTTCTTTGCCAAGGTCGCTTTCAGACTTGATCTCGTCCCTGAGTAGATTACCCATAGAAATGTGTGCGATGCCCAGCCTTTCGGCAACACGGACTGCTTGAGTACCCTTACCGGATGCCTGTGGTCCTGAAAAAATCAATCTCATAACATCAAAAGTGGAAAGTGCTGGTTAATAAGGTTTTTGGATTCCAACTTGTAAGCACATAACAGTCCATTTTAGTCCATTTCTGCGCTTTAAGTCAAGTGATTCTGTCTTCCAAAAAATGCAGGTGGCACCAAAAGATTTTTTAATCACCATTCAAAACATTCAGTGCATGAGCAAGTATATTTGTATGGTCTGTGGATTTGTGTACAATGAACTTCAGAACAACCCGCTTTTTGAGCAAGGAACACCCTGGCTGTTCAAGACCCTGCCTAAAAACTGGACCTGCCCTATGTGCGGAGTCCCAAAAAAACACTTTGAAATACTCGACGAGAAGTTCAACACCAAACTGAGGTAAAAAAATGATACTGAATAAAAACAAACTGAATGATTACAAGATTCCAGAACTCAAGACCGCAATAAATCCAGTGAAATGTGATGTCGCATTATTTCCATTGTTTGATGATAAAAAATTAGTGCAGGAAATCAAGGAGATTGATAGAAGACTGAACGGCAGGATATCTTCAGCAATAAAGCAGAAGTTCATCAAGGGAGACCTTAAATCCTTCAAGCTCCTGACTATACCTGGAGGAAAGTATTTCAAGGCTGTGCTTCTGGCAGGAGCGGGCAAGAAAGAAGACTTCAATACAGACGTGCTGTACTCGATTATAAGCAATGCCTCAAGATACATAAGGGACTCGGACCACACAACATTTGCTGTCTGGCCTGAACACTTTAGTTTAAATGGAATAAGAGAAGAATACGCGGCATACGCGATAGCCAAAGCAAGCATACTGGGATTGTATACTTTCAATCAAAAATCCAACAAAGAAGGAATCAAAGAAATCAAAAGCATACTGCTCATCACAAAGAATTCCTCAAGCGCAAAAAATGCAGTTGACAAGGCAAAAAAGATTTGTGAAGCCACAATATACACTAGAGACCTGGTAAATACGTGCAGCAGGATTGTCAATCCTGAATTTCTCGTAAAAGAAGCCAAGAAATTAGGAGGCAAGAACGTCAAGGTTGAAATCATCAGTCAGGAGCAGCTGAAGAAAAAAGGGTTTAACGGAATCCTCGAAGTCGGAGGAGGCTCGCAATACAAACCCGCACTGATAATAATGAAATACCTACCATCCGGCAAGCCAGTAGCAAAGCCCACAGTAGGACTAGTGGGAAAAGGAGTCACTTTTGACTCAGGAGGACTGAACCTTAAACCAATGGGCTATATAGAAGACATGCGGATGGACATGGGAGGGGCTGCGGTAGTACTGAGCCTATTCAAGCACATAGGCATCATCAAACCTAAATTTGCGATTATGGCCGCGGTTCCTGTCTGCGAGAACATGGTATCCTCGAGATCATACAGGCCAGGGGATATCATAAGGATATACAATGGCAAGACAGTCGAGGTGCACAACACAGACGCAGAAGGCCGCATAATCATGGCAGATGCGCTCTCATTTATTTCAGAGCAGAAGCCTGAAGTGATAATTGACATTGCCACACTGACAGGAGCCATGATGGTGGCATTAGGATACTCAATGGCAGGATTATTCTCTAACTGTGCTAAACTAGCAGAACAGGTAAAGGTGGCGGCAGTCGAAAGCCACGAAAAAGTCTGGGAAATGCCACTGGTGCAAGAGCACAGGGAGTCAGTAGAAGGCACTATAGGAGACCTTAAGAATCTTGGTAAGGATAAGGCAATGGCAGGAGCAAGCACTGCAGCAGCCTTCCTTGAAAACTTTGTGAATAATATTTCTTGGGTTCACCTTGACATTGCAGGCAGTGTGTGGAGGCCAGAAACAAGAGACCATACCACACAATATGCTACAGGATTCGGAACAGACCTCCTGCTCAACTTCCTAGCAATCTACAAACCAAAAGGAAAAAAATGAGTGAAGAGCAGAGAATCCGGCAAATAATCAAACTGCTGGAGAAAGAATATCCTGAATCACGGACAGCCCTGCATCATAAGAACGCCATTGAACTTCTTGTCAGTACGATACTTTCTGCGCAATGCACAGATAAAAGAGTGAATATTGTCACAAAGCGACTCTTCCAAAAATATAAGACTCCTGAAGATTACGCTCGAGCACCTATAGAAGACCTGGAACTCGCAGTAAAAAGCACAGGATTCTACAGGAACAAAGCAAAATCCATCAAAACTGCTTGCACAATGATTCTGTCTGACTTTCAAGGCAAGGTGCCTGACAGCATGCAAGACCTGCTGAAACTGCCTGGAGTGGCGCGAAAAACAGCTAATGTTGTGCTGGGAAGCTGGTTCGGCAATGCAGAAGGTATTGTTGTGGACACACATGTCAAACGCATAACAAATCTTCTTGGGCTGACACAAAACACGAATCCTGAAAAGATAGAGCAGGACCTGATGAAGACAATTCCCAAAGAATACTGGATACTATTCAGTCACATGCTTATATGGCACGGTAGGAAGGTCTGTGTTGCGAGAAGGCCAAGATGCTCTCAATGCGTGTTGAATAATTTATGCCCAAGCGCATTCAAGCATCCTGCAATAAGCAAAAGATAGCGAAAACGGATGTTTACAGTGATTATTCTATAGCAAGTGTAGTCCAAGCAAAGCAAGGATGGCAAACACGATTATTGCAGTATATGTAATCCTGAGTATCCAAACATAAGCTTTGATTTCAAAATCATCAGGCAGGCCAAGCTTGCCGAACATCAATCCGAAGAAGACCCTGTAATTGTAGCGCATACCATACCATTTTGGACTGCCAATCTGTTCATATATATCCTCATGATTTTTCCTTAGATAGTCAAAAATCTTGTAGAATGAAAAATAAATCAGCAGGGCAATGAAAACACCCGTATACAGCAGGTTGATATCTGAGATGTCAAGCATGCAATACAATGGAATTCAAGAAAATAAAAAGGTTTAGTTCTTGAAGTACTCTTCAGTGCCGTGACTGTCAATAGCCGCAGAAAGCCTTTCAAGGGCAACAACGTAAGCAGCAGTCCTCATATTGATTTTCTTTTCCTTGCTGACATGATAGATTTTGTCGAATGCGGCTTCAATAATCTTTTTCAGGCGCTTGTAAACCTCTTCTTCCTCCCAGTAATAGCCCTGTCTGTTTTGCACCCATTCAAAATAACTCACTGTAACTCCGCCTGAATTTGCCAGTATGTCAGGAAGAACGAAGACATTCTTCTTCTCCAAAACCTTGTCAGCTTCGATTGTTGTCGGACCGTTGGCAACTTCAACAACCATCTTGGCCTTAATCTTCTCAGCATTGTCCTCAGTAATCACTTTCTCCAATGCCGCAGGGATAAGAATATCCACGTCCAGTTCAAGCAGTTCATCATTAGTTATCTTCTGATATTTTGTGTTGTCTTTGACATAACCATCTTCGAACACGCACTCCATGCTCTTGTTATGGCATGCGGCCTTGATTTCCATTACTTCATCAGGATTTATATGGTCGCCCTTGACTGCAGTCCTGGAATCGCTAACAGCCACGATGTTGAACCCGTCATCATAAAGCATCTTAGCCAAGTGGTAGCCTGCATTTCCAAAACCCTGCACTGCCACGCGCGCATTGCCTGGATTGATGCCTTGCGTTTCGCAAGCCTTCTTGAGCACGTAATAAGCTCCTAAGGCAGTAGCCTTGTTCCTCCCCAGGCTGCCGCCCCTGCTGACAGGCTTGCCTGTTATGGTGCCGTAATGCTGGTGCCGGACTATCTTGTTGTATTCGTCAACCATCCAAGCCATGACCTTCTCGTTAGTGTAGACATCAGGTGCGGGAATGTCCTTGTCCGGGCCTATGAAATCAAACAGCTCATCAATGTAAGCCCTGCTCAAGCGCTCCAGCTCCCTTGTAGTCAGTTTCCTCGGATCGACAATCACGCCGCCCTTACCACCGCCCAAAGGAATGTCAACTGCAGCGCACTTGAAAGTCATCCACAAGGCCAAAGCCTTGACCTCTTCCAGATTCACGTCAGGATGGAATCTGATACCTCCCTTGGCAGGCCCTCTGGTCGTGTTGTAATGGACTCTGTAACCCTGAAATACCTTCAGGCTGCCGTCATCCATCCTCACAGGAATGCTTGCCTGAATGACCTTCTGTGGATTCTCCAATACTGCCTTGGTTTCTTTGCTAGCAGGAAAGTGCTTGTAAGCCTCTTCCAACTGAGCTTTTGCGTTCTGAAACAAGTCTGTCGTGATAATCACCTTAAAATATGATATGCCAGCTACATGCATTATTCTTAAATACTTTGCGTAATACGGATAATGCTGTTGAATTTTTGCAGTACCGAGGAATTGATCATCGCCAAGAAAAGCAGAACTACATTGCAGTAATACTAAATACTACAGTTATACTGCAGTCACGTTCCCCAACTCAAACCTGACACTATCAGGTCCGAGATAACCAGATTTTTCCTGGACTCTGCTGGAAAGCCTGCAATCCCTGATCAACTGGAACAGATTACCTGTGAACATGCCTCCCCTGAAAGGCTTCTTTTTGCCAGTCTTGCTGACAAGATATCCCAACCTAATTTCAGCACTGAAATCACCATTGAAATCATTCGGCACGAAACTTGCAAAACTCACAATCTCTACATGTTCGCCTTTCCTGATTGCAGAAGAACTACATTTTCCAGGCTTAACCTCAACAACCCCTAACTGTCCCGTTGGTTTTTCCTTTATGTAATGAGAGAATTTCTGACTGCCAAAATAATTCTTAAAAAAATTATTCTGAACGAGAACAACCTTGCTACTCGGCGTGCCATCATCATCAAAAGCCCAGGAAACAGGATTGTCCCTCAAGAAAGGATTGGAAGTAATTGTCAGCTTGTCATGTTCTGCCTGTCCGATGATGGGCTGTCCTTTCGAGTATCTGGAAAGGTTAAGGTATTTGATCTTAGCGCTAGCATGAACGACAAAAGGACCTATTGACAAGTGAGGTCTGAACATGTCTGACAATGCCCGCCCCGACACAATAACAGGACCCACAAAAAATGGAGCGCTGTCAGCCACAAGGACATCCTTAGCAAGCAATATCTGCTCTTGAACAATTCTTTTGACATTGAACTGCTTCAATGCTCCGACTTCCTCCTCAACAATGACCTCTCTCTCTATACCTAATTTCTTAAGACTGCACACACTCTCCAACTGTATCATAGTCTTGGTCTGCCTTACATTCTGGCCCTTTGAATTAAGAACGCGCCTTTCCTCGACAGAAGCATGCAATTCATGGCTGTTCATGATGACTCTAGCATTCTTTGCAGTAAGCATTATTGATTTGTGCATCCTGCACAGAATATTATCGCCTGCTTTTGTTTCGACAATCCTCTCAATCTTCTTGTCATAAGAGACATTCTTCACAGGCTTTCTGGAAGGCAAAGGAAAATCCTTGTTAAAGGCATTGACTGCAAGCACTCGTGCGGTCGAGACGGCCTTTCTCAATTCATCAGCAGAAAAGTCAATCAAAGGAACCATCCCTTCACCCTTCATCCCGCCTTTCTTGATGTACAAGGTCAATCGCACGTCCTGTCTGTTGGACACCAGAATATTCTCGATCCTGCCTTTAATGCTGTAAAGATTTTTTCTTCGAATAACCGTTTGATTGAGCTTCCACTCAAAATTATAATTCTTCTTAAGTAATTTTGCAATGGTCTCGAAGTTAGGGGCATTGGAGGATGTCATGCCAAGGTCACCTCATCAACAAGCAGGTGCGGACCACCTTCACTCACGCGCACCCATTCCTTATGACCTTTACCGCAACGCCCCACCCCCTCGACTTTCAAATCATTGCCCACCATGCAAATGTTGCCGAGCAGGTCTGGAAGAAAACCAGTCATCCCAACTTCAAAGAACATCTCCCCGGTTAAACGGCCATTTTTGATGCGCTCGGCAGTTATGCCTTGAATCTGGATACCCCAGCTTTTAGGATCCTCCATGCCGCCACTGGACTGGTGCAAGTAGAAACCATCCTTCACAGATTTTATCATGTCTTCAGGTTTATGCGGGCCAGCGTCAAAATAAGTGTTCGTCATCCGGGCATATATTTTATGGTCATAGCTTTCCGCCCTGCTATTAGGGCTTGCAGTGTAACCCAATTTTTTTGCGCTGAAAGCCTCTGTAATCGGGTGGTTGACAATTCCATTCTTCATCAGATACGTGGGTTCTGCCAGGTGGCCTTCATCATCAAAGAAGTAACTCCCATGAGACCATGAGTATGAAGGACTATCAATTATAGAAACAAAATCCTTAGCAAGCTTCTTTCCCAAGAACTGCTTTGCCATAGCCCTGTCTTTGAGGATAGTGTCTGATTCCATGCCGTGCCCGAAACTTTCGTGAGCCAGCAAGCCAGTAAGCTGGTTTGACATTATGCAAGTGTATTTTCCAGGAGTAATCTTCCTGCCATTCTTGAGCTTCATAATCATATTCTTGAAGTCATTAACTTCCTTATTGGTCAATTGTATGGCCTCATACCCTGGCATGAAACGCGCGAGGTAATGATAACGCATCTCATCATTGCTGTCAGAAAAGAAAGCCACGACAATCAAAGTGCACAAGTTCAGCTCTTGCCTCAAGTGCTTTTCACCGGAAAGGAATTCTTTCTCTTCCTGCTCAACAGCAAGCCTCACCCTCACATTCAAGAAATCATCTGACAAGGATTTTATTCTTGCCTGAAGCTTCTTCAAGTCCTTGACTTTATCCTGAAGCTTAATAGTGTCAGGGTGAATTCTGCCGAGCTGCTTGAAAGTCTTCATCCCAATATTATTATACTGGACCAATTCTTTCTTCGGGATAAATTCTGCCAATTTCTTTTTCAACCAATCCCTTTGGAGTGTCGACCCTCCAAAATCATGCCAGAAACCATCTTTCATCACACGCGCCTTGACACCAGAATCAGCATTGGTCATTATCTCTATCCCTTTGTCATCCACGATAATATCAGTGTCCTTATTATGAGTGTACAATAATGTTGTATTCCTGCTCCTCGAAAAATCCGTAAGATTAACTTGCTGCATCCTTCACCTCGAGAACTTCAATAATTGGACAACCTCAAGCAATATATAAAGGTTTGGTTGTGAATACTGGGTTGTGAAAGATGATGAAAAAACCTAAAAAGGATTGCTGCACAACTGCACAATGTATATGTAGGCTCTTGGTCGCTAGGCCGACGAGGAGAAATGAATGTTCGACAAAGATTTAAGGTGCAAGAAAATCTTTATAGTTTACTCCGAAAGAATGCATGGTAGTATGCCATTCTTCGGGAGGCGTCAATGAATAATGTTTCGCTAGTTGGACACATGAGTTTGGCCTGTACAATTCACTCACTGCAACTGAACCTCTATCAAAAGTGGCGACCGAAACAGGCATCTGGTGTTCGAATGCATCTGCCAGCTCAATAGCAACTCCTAGAGTGAAAGATTTATCTCCTCTTACTATAGGTAAAGGTAGCAAGGCCAGAATATCATCATGCTTTCTCATACTCTGAAGACACATATGCATAGTAATATGCCCGTAGGCAGAGTATAATGAATTGGGCAGCTCTTGAGCCCATCGATCGACAAGAGAAAAAAGATGATTTGATTTCATCAGTCCATATGTTGAAAACCCCCTTTCTCGAGGGATTCCTGTTACAAGAGAAAGCTCAGTCAGTGCATTTGCCACAGTATCGTCGATATTCGCAGTCTTCATGAGACCAGGCATTGCAATAAATGTACGCATACAGATTTGAAGTAAACAGATATTATAAAAAGATTTTCTGAGCTTTAATCGAACCTGACTGTTTATAAACTCAAAGCATTTTCTCAAGCATCATGAAAGTATACATAGAAAGAAGCAAGCAAACAAAGGTGATGGATTTCAACGGAAAAGCAATTGATTTGCTGAAAAAATTGGATATCCTTGTTGAAGAAGTACTAATTGCGAGGAACAACGAGATTGTGACAGAAGATGTTATGCTGAAGAACGACGATGAAGTTAAAATATTGAGCGTAATAAGCGGGGGTTAGTGTTATATTTGTTTATGAAAATTATTTACTACTAATAACGGGGATGGATAATCGACCTGTGGTCGGGCTTTTCATTCTACACAATGCAAAAATCACTTTGTGTTTTTGCATTGCCAACATAAAATACGTCCATTATTTTAGTACAAGTACAAAGATTTTAAACACAAAAAAAGAAAACCAGAATTAAAATGAAATGCGAAAAATGCAATGAAAAAGCAGTGTATAGGAATCCTGACCTGTGCAGAACTCACCTGTTCAAGTATGTTGAAGGTACAGTCAGGCAGACAATAAGGCAATACAATCTCTTCGACAAGAAAGACAAGATCTGCGTAGCAGTTAGCGGAGGCAAGGACTCTACCATGCTCATCTACCTGCTGAAAAAATTTGGGTATGATGTGGAAGGTCTGGCGATAGATGAAGGAATAAAGAGGTACAGGGACAAGTCACTGGAATTCCTAAAGAGATTCTGCAAAGAACAAGGCATCAAGCTCAAGATTGTTGCGTACAAGGACGAATACGGCAGGACCCTTGATGAGATGGTTAAGACAACAAAATATCCCTGTGCAGCATGCGGACCCCTGAGGAGGGAGATGCTGAACAAATACTCCAAAGGATTCGATAAGATAGCAACAGGTCACAACCTTGATGACGAGAGCCAGGCAGTCATGCTCAACCTGATAAAAAACAATATGGCATTGCTCCTCAGGTCAGGGCCCAAGCTCGACAAGATTGAAGGGTTTGTGCAGCGCGTAAAACCACTTTACCTGCTACCTGAGAGGCTTGTGAGGGCTTACACGTTCATGAAAGGGCTGGACGTTGACTTTGAAGAATGCCCGCACATGACCAACAGCTTCAGGAACAGGATACGGCAAGTCCTGAACAAGTACGAATCAGTCAATCCAGGCACGAAAATGGCATTGGCCCTGGCTGGAGAAGGAGTTAACTTTAAAACCCATAAAGAATTCAAGAATCAAGCATTCAGCAAATCCATAACAGCAGGGAATGATGTGACAGAAAATGTATGATATAGTATTTCCAAAAGGGAACGAGAACGAATTTATAAGGACAGCAGTAAGCTTAGGAATCAAGGGCTTGATAATGTGCTATGACAAGACCTCACAGCATGGTAGCAAGAAGTGGCCGTTTCCAATAGTATTGTGCAAAATTAACAACAAGCAATCATCTGGAGGGGTGTTGAACATCAGCCTGTGTGACAGGAAGTTCCTCGAGCAGAAGCACACGACATTCGTGTACAATGCAGAAAAACAACCTGGCCGCGACCACATCCACCAGAGAAGAAGCGGATTGAATCAGGTACTGGCTGCGCTTGCATGCAAAAACAACATCACAATATTGTTTAACTACCGCCAACTGTTTGACAAGAAACAGCAGCACTTAATTCTCGGGAAAATGGAGCAGAACGCCCGCATCATAAGGAAGGCAAAATGCAAATATGCTGTTGTTAGCTGTGCAACAAAACCAACCCAGTTGAGGAATCCAAAAGACGTCGAAGCAATGTACTCGATACTGGGGTTAGATAAGAAAGATTATCTGCAGGAGTTCTTCAAGCAGACATTATAATTAATATTTTCTGCAATACTAAGTTCATTACAGTCAAGTTGCGCAGGAGATAGTCAAAAACACCACATTTATAGTAAATACTATTATAATAAGTACTATTTTTATATTATGTATTCTGATGAGAATTCCCTGAGACTAGCAAGACAGAAGAAAAAAGATGCATGAAGGAAAAAAAGCACAATCTTAGTCGGATAAAAACAAGATATGTTATTTCTTCAGCTTATCAAAGCTGACAGTGATGAATTCAGGATCCTTGATGCCAAGAGTCTCTGTGAAGAAGGATTCAGTTAAGCTGTCAGCCTCAACCACCAGGAAATTGCCGACACCTTCAATGAGATTCAGGCTGATAGTATAATCCTTGTACCTGAAGAGTTCCATCTTCTTCTTCAATACTGCCCTGATACCATAGGCTGCCTTAAGGTCGGTCAATACTTCGTCCTTGTTTTCGATTTCATCATGCTTGATAATCTCGAACTTGCCTGCCTTGGTCCGCATGTAAATCACAGAGTCACCTTCACTGTCTTCTGTAATCTTGACGATACTGCCTTTGGGCTGGTTGAAGTAAGTGTCCTTCACTTTCAGGACTGAAGAAGGCGTGACCCCCAATCTCTTGAGCTTGCTCCTGACTGCTTTCACATCAGAAATCCTGATTTTGAGTTCCTCAGCCATGCAATTTCAGAATGAACAATACTATATAAGACATTGCATTGACCTACTCTATTGTCCATTTAATTCCCAAATCTTTTTAAATAAAATACCATTTCAGACAGGTATCACAAACAATATGGTGGTAAATATGGCAGTTATAGGCTTTAATTTCACAAAAATGCTTGCTGAAAAGGCAAAGCCGACAAAAGGCAACATCAGCATCAACAACAACCTCGACCTGAAGAGTGTAGAGGAAGTCAAGATGGCAGTCACCGAGAACAAAGCAGTCCTGAAACTCAATTTCAAGTTCATAACAACATACCAGCCGGACTTCGGCAGGATAGAATTCGAAGGCAACGTGCTATTCTTGGATGACAAGCAGAAAGTTAAGGAAGTCATAGACAACTGGACCAAATGGATAAAAGAAAAGAAGTTCGGAACCATGATTACAGAACAGATGATACCAAACATCCTCAACAAGTGCAATGTCCAGGCAATAATAATGAGCAAGGAAATCAACTTGCCAGCACCAATACCTCTTCCAAGGCCGAAAGTCCAGAAGTAATTCTTGCCTGCGTTCTTTTTGTATTGTTTGCATCAATAATACTTATAAATCAACGTGTATTCGTGCCAAATAAGAAAAATTAAGGGATAATCGACGATGAAACCAGAAGACCTAAAGCTTAAAGTCGCAGAAGCGATGCAGGATGACGTCAATAAAGGCATAGTAAGGATAGACAGCAGTTTCATGCGCCAGATAGACATTAGGCCAGGAAGCTTTGTAGAAATCGAGGGCGAACGAAAGACAATAGGCATTGCAGACCGCTCGCTGCCAGGCGACATCGGACTGAACATCATAAGGACAGACCCATTGATCAGAAGGAATGCCCGTACCAGCATCGGCGAGCTCGTCAGTATAAGGAAAGCTGATGTGCGAGAAGCAAAAAAAGTCATAATCGCACCAGCCCGTAAGGATATTTCTATTCGAGCAAATCCTGTCGTTTTTAGGCAAGGACTGCTGGGCAGGGCAGTATTAAAAGGCGACCTTGTAAGCCTCGGCGGAAGCAAGAGACGACGCATCGCAATGTCAAACAACCCAATGTTTGACGACCTATTCGCAGGTCTGCTGGATGAGCAGACAATGTTTGGAGGCGGGTTCATATTAGGCGATGTGAAGTTCGTGGTGGCAGACACTAACCCCAAGCAGGCAGTATTCATCACAGAAAACACAGAAATCATATTCAATCCAGAAGCCATAGAAGTAAAGGAAGAACGAGGAACAATAGAAGTATCCTATGAAGACATCGGCGGATTGGGTGACGAGCTGACAAAAGTCAGAGAAATGGTTGAATTGCCATTGAAGCACCCAGAGATATTCCAGAGGCTGGGAATCGACCCGCCGAAAGGTGTCCTGCTGTATGGTCCGCCAGGCACAGGAAAAACCCTCCTCGCGAAAGCAGTAGCCAACGAAGCGCAAAGCAACTTCATCCTCATCAATGGTCCTGAGATAATGAGCAAGTATTACGGGCAGAGCGAAGAGAATCTCAGAAAAAAGTTTGAAGAAGCAGAAAAGAACGCTCCAAGCATCATATTCATCGACGAGATTGACGCTATCGCCTCAAAACGCGAAGAGAGCAAAGGCGAAGTCGAAAGAAGAGTTGTAGCGCAACTGCTCGCAATAATGGACGGCCTGAATACACGAGGCAAAGTTGTTGTCATCGCGGCCACAAACATCCAAAATAGCCTTGACCCTGCTCTCAGAAGACCGGGAAGGTTTGACAGGGAAATTGAGATAGGTGTGCCGAGCAAGGAAGGCAGAGAGAACATAATAAAAATCCACACGAGAAACATGCCATTAAACGGTCAGATATACAAGGATATACTGGCTCAAGAATTACTAAATTACATTGAACAGAATTTGTTAGTAGAAGGAAAAAATTTACAGGATATTGAAGAAGAACTAGTTGCTAAAAAATCTGAAGTTGAATCAGAGTCTTTAATGGAATCAATAAAAAATAGACTTAAAAACACCAGGAACAAGATAAAAAAGCTGGAGAATTTACAAAAGATCTACAAAACAAAGAAGAATTTAGATATAATTGTTAATAAAATGCAAGAAGTATATAATGCAATTGAATCTAGAGAAATTAATGATCCGCGGAGTATTTTTACTAGAATGCTCGAAGAGAAATTTTCTGAGGAAATTAAATTAAGTATTAAAGATTTAAAGGATTTAGGTGTTTTGGAAACAGAATCTCCTATCATTGAAAAAGCAAAAGAGAAGGGTGTTGAAAGGGACGTTAGAAGACTTTCTGAGATTACTCATGGATTTGTCGGAGCGGATCTTGCGGCTCTTGCAAAAGAGGCGGCAATGATTGTGCTTAGAAGAATATTGCCTGACCTAAAGAAGCATGAGGGTGAGGAAATACCTCAAGAAGTTCTTGAAAAGCTCATCATTCACCAGAAAGACTTCATGGACGCCTTGAAAGTAGTCAGGCCCAGCGCACTGAGGGAAGTGCTCATTGACATTCCAGACGTGAAATGGACTGATATAGGAGGACTCGAGGACGTTAAACAAGAGCTCATAGAAGCAGTGGAGTGGCCTTTGAAAAGGATGGAAGCATTCAAGAGGCTCGGAGTCACTCCTCCTAAAGGCGTCTTGTTATATGGTCCGCCAGGCACTGGAAAAACACTGCTGGCCAAAGCAGTTGCCAGCGAATCTGAAGCTAATTTCATTGTTGTGAAAGGACCTGAGCTGCTGAGCAAGTGGGTCGGCGAATCAGAAAAGGCAGTGCGAAAGATATTTGAGAAGGCAAGGCAGAGCAGTCCGAGCATAATATTCTTTGACGAGATTGACGCGCTCGCACCACGAAGAGGTAGAGGAGGGGATGCAGGTAACCAAGTCACAGAAAGAGTAGTGAACCAGTTTCTCACAGAGATTGATGGTCTGCAGGCGCTGAATGACATTGTAGTAGTGGCGGCTACGAATAGGCCAGACATAGTCGATACAGCATTACTAAGGCCTGGGAGGTTTGACAGGATTATCCATGTAGGAGTGCCAGACGACCCTGCTAGGAAAGCAATATTCCAAGTCCATCTTAAAGCAATACCTATGGAGAACGACGTTGACGTTGACACACTTGTCGCGAAATCCAAGAACTACGTAGGAGCAGACATTGAAGCAATTTGTCGGGAAGCAGCGATCTACGCTTTGCGTGAGGACGCCAAGATTAAAAAAGTGGGCATGAAACATTTTGAGCAGGCTCTGAAGAAGGTCAAGCCTTCAATAACAGAAGAAATAGAGAAAGCCTACGAGGAGATTGAAGAGCACTTCCGCAGCGCCAGGGGCGAAGAGATGAAAGAAGAGCGCCCCAGCTATTATGGGTGAGAATGTTTAATGTTAACTTTGCTCAGGATTTAATTTTACTACTAGTAATCAGGATGGATAGCCGTTCTTTGGACGGAGTTTTCAATCTACGCAACACAAAATCTGCTGGCAGAATTTTGTGTTGTCAATAACTGTTGTATTCATTATTTTAGTTCAAGTACAAAAATTACAAAGTCATAGATGAGTGTTGAACATGGTATTGCTAAAAGAAATCAAACAATTCCTAGACAGATTCCTCACTGACAACGCAGAAGACGATAATGCTGTCAACGGATTGCAGGTCGAGAACACGGGCAACGTCAAGAAGATAGGTATTGCTGTAGACTGTTGCATGGAGGCTTTTGAGAACGCAAAAAAAGCAGGATGCGACATGATATTAGCGCACCACCCGATGTACTGGAAGGGAACCACAGAACCCATCACTTCACAGCACTACAAGAAGATTAAATTTCTTCTTGACAATGATATCGCGTTATACGCCGCGCACAGCCCGATTGACAGCCACCCAACGCACGGAAACGGGTCAGAACTCCTGAAGATAATCGGCGCCAAGCAGAAAGAAAGCTATCTGAACTGGGGATTCTGGGGCGAGTTCAGCCAGCCAAAGCCATTGAAAGAAATATTAGAGGTTATTGAGAAGGAGCTGAACACAAAATGCGTAGTGTGGGAGTTCGGTCCGCCAAAAATAAAATCAGTCGTAGCAATAAGCGGCGGAGGACTAGGAAGAACATATGTGAAACCTGCATTCATGAAACCAGTCGACCTCTACCTGACTGGAGAGACAAGCCACGGAGCCTACCACAAGGCAAAAGAGCACGACATAAACGTGATCTGTGCAGGCCATTACGCTACAGAAACACTAGGAGTGAAGGCAATAGGCAAGCTTCTTGCTCAGAAATTCAGTGTTGAGACAGAATTTATTGACTTGCCTACAGGACTGTAGAAAAATCCTACCTCAAAGCCTCCCTCATAATTTAACTCATTGTCGAATCAGATGAGGTTTCAGTTTTTCCTGTTATTTTAAAAGTTCATTTGTGGGCTTTTCATCTGGGGATGAGGAATACTCCTCCCTTGAGTGTAAGCTTTTCAAGTTCAAAGTTGTTTTCAACAATAATCCGAGTCTGTAATACCCCCTACATTTAGGTCGGCGATAGGATGAGCATATAATTAATTGGAAACAACTTTGTTATTTTCTTTTACAAACCTTTAAATAATAGCGTATCAAAGAATCTTGATTATGAAAGGAAAAAAATGGTTAGGACTTGTGGCGCTGGGAACAGCAATTGCGGCAGCAATAGGTCTAAAGAAGAAAAGAAGCCATGCTCAGACGGAAGTTGTTGCTGCAGAAGTTAAGTCTGTAAAGCCAGAAGAAATCAAGAAAAAACCTGCAAGAAAAGCCCCTGCAAAGAAATCCAAAAAATCAGCTAAAAAGAAGTAATTTTAAAAATCAGCTTTTGGTTCTAGCAAGCTATGGCTTATAAATTAGGCAATAAACTCACTTTCTCTTACAAAGGAGCTCAACTAGAAGGGATTCTCGTCACAAAGCATGAGCAAGCAGACACTGAATTCTTGGTCATCAAGCTTGACAACGGCTATAACATAGGCGTCAAGGAAAAAGACCTTAAAGTCATAAAGACAGAAGGACCTAATATCAAGCCGTTTAAAGCTGATAAGGTAACGCAGAGGAAAGGTCTGCCTCAAGTGAGCATAATTCACACAGGAGGGACTATAGCCAGCAAAGTAGATTATACCACTGGCGCAGTGGTGGCCTTGTTTAGTTCTGAAGAATTCCTTACATTGTTCCCCGAATTAAGGGAAAAAGTAAATGTGAGAAGCATAGATCTGCTGAATATTCAGTCAGAGATGATGCGCTTTGAGACATACACGCAAATAGCAAAAGCAGTGGAAGCAGAAGTCAAGGCAGGAAGCAAGGCAGTCATAATCACTCATGGCACAGACACCATGCACTATACCAGTGCAGCACTGTCATTCCTGCTCGAGAACCTACCAGTTCCAGTAGTCCTTGTTGGAAGTCAGAGGAGCAGCGATAGGGGTAGCAGCGATGCCTCGAGCAACCTGCTCGCAGCAGTGGATTACTCCCTAAAAACAGGCTGCAAAGGTGTTATGATATGCATGCACAAGACGTCAAGCGACACAGAGCACATAATTCTGCCAGGTACGAACGCCAGAAAGATGCACACTACACGACGAGATGCATTTCATGCAATCAACAGCCTACCCTTAGCAACGCTAACCAAGCAAAAAATTATCGAGTATCCTGGAAGGAATGAGGGCTGTTCAGAAATTAAGGATTTCAAAAGGTGGAGGCTGAACGATAAGCTGAAGATAGGATTACTGAAATGCCATCCTTCAATGCACATTGAAGAAATAATGTCCTACTCAGGATTTGACGCACTGATTATTGAAGGCACGGGTTTGGGGCACATCCCAATACTGACTTATCCCGAGAATGAAAAGATATGGAAGGAACTGAAGAAACTGGTAAAAAAGATGCCTGTGGCAATCACTTCCCAGGCAATATTCGGAAGAATCAACCTAAACGTCTACACTCCACTAAGAATGCTGAAGGAGATTGGCATGTGGGGGCACAACACAGATATGACAACAGAGTGCGCGTTCGTTAAACTAGCTTTCATCATGAGCAACTTCCCAAGAACTAAATGGAAGGAGCTGTATCACAAAAACATGCGCGGAGAGATAAGCGTCAGAACTCAATACAATTACTACCCTTTAAGGCACCCTGAAATAAAAGAAAAGAAGAATTAAAGCCAATATTCAAGAAAAAATCAGATTGGACAATAAAAATGGACTACAAAGAACTAGGATTCAAGTGCGGGATAGAAATTCACCAGCAGCTGGAAGGAAAGAAACTGTTCTGCAACTGCCCGACAGAAATAAGGAAAGAAGGCTCTGACTACGAAGTAGTCAGGAAACTTAGGGCAAGCTTCGGCGAGACCGGCGAGTTCGACCAGGCAGCAAAACACGAGCAGGCAAAAGACAAGGATTTTCACTACAAAGGATACAATGACCTCACCTGCCTTGTGGAACTGGATGAAGAGCCACCACATCCGATAAATCCTGTTGCAGTAAAGGCAGCCATCCAGATAGCCCACGCGCTCAAGTGTAAGCTCATCGATGAAATACAGGTTATGAGGAAAGTAGTTGTAGATGGCAGCAATACTAGCGCATTCCAACGGACGATGCTCATCGGCCTTGATGGCTATGTTGACGTGGACGGAAAGAAGATAACCATAGAAACTGTTTGTCTGGAAGAAGAAGCCTGCCAAGTCCTTAAAAGAACAGAAGATCATGACATCTACAATCTTTCCCGTTTGGGAATTCCACTGATAGAGATAGCAACCGGGCCTGATATTACAACACCTGAAGATTGCAGGGTCGTCGCAGAAAAAATTGGAATGATTTTGAGGAGCATCCCTGAATGCAAGAGAGGCATAGGCAGCACCAGACAGGATGTCAATGTCAGTATTACAGGCCACCCGCGTATCGAAATCAAAGGATTCCAAGACCTGAAATCCATTCCAAAGATAATAGAGTTTGAAGTAAAAAGACAGCAGAAAGAGATTGAGCGGAAAAGTAAAGAATTTACAGGGCACGTGAGGAAAGCAGAGCATGACATGACTACCTCATATTTAAGGCCAATGCCTGGAGCTGCAAGAATGTACCCAGAAACTGACATCCCTGCATTTGCAGCTGAAGTGGTTGATGTGGAAACAGTGGAGCTGCTGGATGACAAGATTGACGAGATTTCCTCAAAGTACAATATCGCAAAAGAGAACGTGAAAGACATCGTAAAACAGGGCGTTGATTTTGAAAGCTATATCAAAGAATTTTCAGTAGTCAATCCCACTCTCCTTGCAGAACTGCTTGTTTCAATACCCAAAGAGCTCAGGCGAAAGCATAACATCGAGGTTGACCTCAAGACAGACAAGGGGATGGCTGAAGTGCTTAGACTACTTAATCTGGGCAAGATAGCCAAGAATTCAATAATTGATATCCTTGTGGACTACCACAATACAGGAAAGATGTACCTCGGCAAGTACGAGCTTATGGACGACAAGCAAATAGAGAAGATAGTTGACAAAGTACTTTCAGATAACAAAGGCGCCCCGATTGGAGCACTGATAGGCAAAGTAATGGCACAAACACAAGGAAAAGCAGACGGCAAGACCGTATCAAGACTGATTTCAGAAAAATTGAAGAAAAAAAATTGAAGAAATAATCTTGCAATTACAATCATCAATCACCTTCATTAAAGCATAATGCGATGCCGCCTGGCGAACATTAAAGAAAACTTATTAAATGACACGTAGCATAGTCGTTGTACACAAAAAATAAATTAGCGATGTGAGAATAAGAGATGTGAGCGTGGCAATGCTTCATAAAATAGCAACGAACAAAGGAATAAAATGACCGACTTCACAATCATCTGGTGGGCTTTCTACTGGTTCCTGCCTGCAGGAATCGCGAATATTGCGCCAAGTTTAGGAAAAAGGCTGAAATTCCTAAATTATCCGATAGATGGTGGTTTGACACTGAGGGGAAAGCCTTTGCTGGGAAAGAACAAGACAGTGAAAGGGTTTCTGCTTGCAATAATTGCAGGCGCACTGGTCGGATATGTTATGGGCTTGCTGAATCACGGTCCGTACCCAATGAACTTAGGGATAGGATTATTTCAAGGAATGGGTGCAATAATATTCGATTCGCTGAAGAGCATGGCCAAACGCCAGGTAGGCATAAAACCAGGTCACAGCTGGATAGGATTCGACCAGACTGACTTCATAATAGGCGGCTTGCTCTTTGCAAGTGTGCTCTACTGGCCAGGATGGACTTTTGCGCTTTCAGTTCTCGCAATCTATGTCCTGCTACATCTTGTCATGAACCTGATAGGTTATTTGGTAGGGTGGAACAAGAGAGCAATATGAAGTTAAAATAAAAGACGTCAGAAGGATAATTGTGAATTCACTCTGTGAACCTTCCTTCTGAAGAATTTAAGGGTTCTGCAGTATTTCACAAAACTTAAATTAATAGTTACATATTTAAATGACGAGCTGTTTGCTAATTCAAACATGGTTCTTTTTAATCCGGAGGTCTGATAATAATGACTAAGAAGAAAAAATCAAGAAAATCCAGTTCAAGAAAGACAACTTCAACACAAAAGACTGCAACTGCAGAGCCTGCACAGGAGAAGGCATTGAAAAGTGAGTCGAAGGCACCTTCAAAACCAGGCATCTGGCAGGCTTACAGGATGCCAATCCTCATAATAATCGCAGTGATTGTCGTGGCTATAGCACTCGTTGTTGGAATCAACAGCAACGGAAACGCAGACGGAGGAATAACCCCTATTAACACTGAAGCATACGCTAACGGAATATTCTTCTCTGAAAGAGGAGAAACCCTCAGCGAAAACGCAGTGCCCATAGAATTGTATGTCATGAGTATCTGCCCTTACGGAATACAGGCAGAAAACGGAATGTTCCCTGCACTCAAAGAATTCGGAACTGACACTGCACTGAACATAAGTTATATTGCTAATGAAGCCAACGGAGAATTCACTTCACTCCACCAGCAGCCTGAAGTTGACGGTGATATCTACCAGCTGTGCGTGAAGGACATGTACCCCAACAACTTCTTTGACTTTGTTCTGTGCCAGAACAAGAACCCTCAAGGCATACCAGGCAACTGGGAAGACTGCGCCGAAGAGCAGGTTCTGAACAAGATGAACATTCAGGAGTGCTTTGACGGCCAAAGGGGAAAAGAGCTTTTGAGCGAAAGCATTAAGGAGAGCCAGGCAGCACAAGCATCAGGAAGCCCGACAATCTATATTGGAGGACAAAGGTATTCTGGGCCACGAGATGACATCAGCTTCAAACGAGCCATATGTACTGTAATGGAAGATGCAGAATCAAACGATGTCTGCTCTGCATTACCTCCAGTCAAGGAAGTCAACATGATATTCCTGAATGACCGAAGATGCGCAGAATGCCAGAATCCAAGCTTAGTACCACAACTGAAAACCATCCTTCCAGGACTTCAAGCCAGAAATCTAGATTACAATGATGTTGAAGGAAAACAGATGTACAAGGAACTGGGACTGCAGTACCTGCCAGCACTGCTCTTTGAAAAGGACGTTATAGAAGCACCAGCATACACTCAACTCGAAAGGTATCTTATACCAACGGGAGACTACTATTCACTTATGGTGGGGGCTTCATTCGACCCGACAAAAGAGATCTGCGACAACAGTATCGATGATACTGACAATGGACTAACTGACTGTGATGACCCGGACTGCGAACAAGCAATAGAATGCAGGCCTGAAATCGAAAAGCACGTCCAGCTTTTCATAATGAGCGACTGCCCATACGGTAGAGAAGCTGTGAAAGCATTAGGACAGGTCTTAGAGACATTCTCAGACCTGGACTACGAGATCAATTACATCGTAAGCGAAACAGCACCAGGTCAGTTCAACAGCCTGCACGGAGCCTATGAAGTCGAAGAGGATATGAGGCAACTTTGTGCAAAGGAGCAGGCTCCAGAAGACTACTTTGATTACGTTCTGTGCAGGAGTACGAATGGAGTCAATGGAAAGGACTGGAAAGACTGCGCAGAGCAAGCAGGACTTGATACAGACGCTCTTGCAGAATGCACTGACGGGTCGCAAGGTAAAGCACTGCTGAGCGCGAACGCAAAGATAGGAAATGCACTCCAAATAAGCGCAAGCCCGACATGGATGGCAAACAACAGGTACAAGTTCAGTGGAATCTCTGCAGACCAGGTGCAAACCAACATCTGCGCCTACAATGAAGGCTGGGAAGGATGCGACGAAGCAATAGACACTCCAGTTCCAGCAGTACCTGCAGGCACATGCTGAACACGATAAGTACTTGTTTTTTTGTTTTATTTCTTGTTTCAGACTGACTTTTTCTTTGATATTAATTTGGACAATTAGAGCACCCAGAAGGTGCTCTCTTGTCTTAGGTTGGCAGTGACGAGATATTAGCAGAAAACCGGGTATTTACATTGCATTATTTCTAATCCTCTTCAAGGCTTGTGAAGCCTGCAGAGTTCACTTCAAAGTCCAGCTTATGTTTAGAAAGGATGTTCTGGAGCGTCTCGTCAATCTCAGAAAGAGCGTCAATGTCCAGGTTTCCATGGTTGAACCTGACAGCATTGCCTTCAGGCCAATGATCCCTCAAGATTTCGATGCTGCCACCCCATTCAGGATACTTGCTCCTCATCTTCTTCAGTACATCGATTACCTCCTCCTGCACATCTTCAGGAATTCTGTCGATATTGAAGTACTCGTCAAATCCGCTCATGAAATAGGGTGAAATAGTCTACAATATATAATTATCGTATTCTGTGGAATTGCTTTTTTTCTCGTCTATAAAGCAAGTTATTTGGGTTAGTATTTAGTGGTTGTAACAAAGACTTTATATAGTATTAATATTCCTAATTTTTAAGGGTGTGTTGGGAAATAATTCCACCTTAATTGATTTGAAATATATTGAAAAAGAGGTGTGTAGTATTTGAGTTTAGTTAGGGGGAAAAACAATGAGGGCTTTCTTGAGAGCCGAATTCTACTAGCTGTACTTATAATGTATGCTACAATAGTCCTAATCACATCCGCCACTAATTCTTCTGCTGAAAACGACACTTCACAGGAAAATGCAGGAGAGTCTCCCTTGCAGGATAATGAAGAAGACATTATCTTCGAAGGAGTCTACTATTCTCTGGGCGATGAAGAAACGATTCTGATAGGAACGATAAACGATACCAACACAACCGACAATCTTTCTGATCTTATATCTTCATCAGGTAATGTTGTGATATCAGAGAACGGTGGAGGAGTATATGTCCAGCTGGACGATAATGTAATACACGATGAAAACGTTAAACTCATAATCAAGGAGCTCAAACAGGGAGAGATATTCCTTGACGTTCCAGTTGAATGGTACCAGGAGATAGTGATTGAGAACAAGCAGAATGAAAACATAAAATTTAATCTGAACTTATGGAATTACCAGAATATCATACCCAAGAGCTTTCTCAATGACGTTACAGCATTCAGCTTCTATATTGACGGAGAATTAATCTCAGAAACACCCATCGCATCATTTACTCTAGAGCCTTTCCAAAGACTCGTCGTTAGTGTGGTTTACCAAACACCATCAGTCAGCCTTCAAAAGAATTGCGGGCAGATGACAATCCTTGACCTCATTCCATTTGATGCCAATCTCATAAGCTCAGAACTGGACATCAATGCAAGAGTTGGAGAGGTGTGCAGGGTAAAGATATTCCATCACACCCTAACACACTACAAGGATATCAAACTGACTCTTGATGACATAAGCATTTCCAGAGTGCAATCAGTGTATTACATAGAAGGAGGGAAATATCTGGAAGTCCGCGACGGCGAAATAATAATTCCAGAAAAACACCTTCACGAATTAGATCAAACTCAAGAAAAATTCCAGCTCGAAGTGGTCGTTGGGGAATAGGTTCAGCAAGAACATCATGCACTGAGTTTCGTGCAAGCGATCCGAAATTATCGAGCTGGGCGTACCTAAAAAGTAAATCCAACAGGGGGAAAAGCTTTGCAGGGGGAAAAAACAAGTAAAGGGAACGCGCAGGTAAAAACAAATTTGATTTTGTTTTTGTTGATAATAATAGTTATACCTCTGACGCTCGGACAAATAGGATTTGGCTATCTTGAAGACTACCCTCAAAGCGTACTTCCTGCAGTTGATTCTCAAATTCAATATGGTGATGGAATAAGA
>JAFGHY010000084.1 GCA_016929855.1 Candidatus Woesearchaeota archaeon
GCAGAGCTCGCCCGGTTTATCTTCACGACAACAACAGCCTCCTTGTTCAGCAGGGCATCCTGCTGGATGTCGTTCATGTACGCGATCACAGAAGAAGCGAAGACTATCGCGATGAAGACTGTGGAGATTATCTTATGCTGCAATTCCATGAAGGCTCACAGATTATTTTCGGCAAAGCTCATTTAAATAATTAACTAGAGAATTATAGGCTGGCACAAAATTAATGGTTGATACTCGATGGTTGCTGTTCAACTGAATGAGAACCAGGTCGGTTCGAGGAACGTCAGGGCGGCAAGCGCTGCAGCAACGATGATTATCACAACAATGGCAAGAACCACCACTACCTTCTGGCCTCGCGTGAATCCTGAATGCTTCTTGCCTACAGGATTAGGGACTGGTGACTCTTCAGCTGGTGCTTCATCAGATGATGTGCTTGGTTCATCAGGTTTAGCCGGCTCGAACATCTCGTCCTGCACTGCAGGCTGTTCTGCTGGTTTGTCATCAGGAAGTTCTGGAGCTTTCAGCTCATCTTCCTGTTGTAGAGCCTGCTCTGGGCTATCAGATTCTGCTGCCTCTTCCACCTCAGTAGGTTCTTCATCAGAAGTCTCGTCCAAAGGCTTGTCAGGCTCTTCATCAAAAGATTTTGGCAGTTCTTCTTCTGGAGGTTCCTCAAAAGCAGGTTCTTCCTTTGCCGGAGTTGCAGGTTCTTCTTCTATGTCTGCGTCATCACCATAAGGGTGGGCTGGCACTTCAAGCTTCTGCGCCTCTTCATGGAGCATGTGGGCATGGCTTATCTCGGCTTCAGCCACTATCTTAAAAGCTTCATCAATCTGATTGTCAGAATATCCTTTTGCCAGTAGGGCACCCAGAATCTCGTTCATGTGCGTGCCTTTCATCTGCTCTTCATGAACATACTTCAGAAGTTCTGCATCTACCATTTTTAAAGATTGGAGGGGTCTGCGCTTATATAATATTTTGTGTTCATTCAAGAATGGAGACTGTTTTGGTACTGAAATCAGAATCTGTGTACATTGTGCTACCTAAATATACAAAAAACACAACTTTTATATATTTGTGCTACCTAAATCTTAATAAAACATGAGCTTATGGGTAAGATTAAGATTAGGCTGAGACTGCACTGGTGTTAAGTAAGACTACATCGGTGTTTAGTCAGGATTAGAATAAGTTGAATATGCTGACCAGGAGAGGAAACAATGGCTTACGTCGTCACCCAGGAGATAAAAGGACGCCAGTACTACTATCTAGTCCATAATTACAGGGACAAGAAAGGCGGATGGAAGAAGAAAAAGAAATACCTAGGCACGGAGATCCCGGATGAGGAGACAATAGAATCCATGACTTACGAGCTCACCAGAGGCCCTATACCCTGGAAGCTCAAGTTCCTGCACCCAGTATTCCTTCCAGACCTTGATGACATAAAGCAGATATATGAGCTGAAGGTAGGCAAGGACCGCATATCCAAAGACGAGCTGGACTTCCTCATACACTTCACACACCACAGCAACGCAATAGAAGGCAGTACGCTCAACCTGGTAGAAACAAAGGATGTCGTGGTCAAGGGCAAGATTCCCCGCTCAAAAAGGGTTGAAGAGGTCCTGGCAGCCCGCAACACAAAGACAGCTTACGAGTTCGTGAAGAACTACAGAAGAGACATAAACAAGGCAATAATCCTGAGAATCCACAAGATACTCATGCAGGGCATAATGACCGACGCAGGCAAGATGAGAAAGACCCCGGTCAAGATCACAGGAGCCAACTTCCAGCCTCCAATGCCTGACGTGCTTGACCTGGAACTCGACAGGTTCATGGAATTCTACAGGTTCATAAGGACAAAATTCCACCCCGTCGAAGTCGCAGCACTAAGCCACCTGAAATTCATAGAACTACACCCTTTCACCGACGGCAACGGAAGGACAGGAAGGATACTAATGAACTTCATCCTCACCAAGCTAGGATACCCTCCCTTAATCGTGCAGGCGCACAACAAGATGGACTACTATCGTGCACTGGAAGCAGGCACAGCAGACCAGGAATACACCGAATTCGTGAACTACGTGGCCAAGAACCTGATAGAGCAGTACAAGTGAACATACTATTCAATAAGACTTTGTTCTGAATTCAATAAATTCAATAGCCTAACTGCAGATTTTTCAACAAAGATGACTGCAGACGGTCAGACTCACAAAAGTTCGTCTGCCTTGGGTGACAGCCTGAAGGTCACAAATTGTCAAAAACAATTTGGGACACCAAAATGGCTGCGCAACTTTGATTAGCCCAATCTCAGTTACCCCTGCGTCAATGTTGTTGAAAAATTACAATTATTGTCAATTTTTTAAAACAACATCTTCAATAATGCAATACTGCCTCACAAATGATAAACTTTTAATATGATGACTTTCCAAAACCGGCTTATGACCGAAAAAGAACACGAAGAGGAAGACACTTTTGACACAGTCTATGATGACGACGGCCGTGAGGAGATGGCCACAAACGACGAGATCAGTCCAGAGGAGGAAGCTTTCATGAAAGGCTACGACGAGGCAGAGGAAGAAGAATCAGACTCCAAAGCAGACCACAAACTGGAAAAATCGTTCGATGAGGAAGAATAAATGAAAGCACATGTCATATACGGCGGCAACTATCGCGAATCTTCAGACAAGCTGAACAAGTACATAGCGGGCAAGCGAATCGTCGACATAAAATTTGCAGTCAATTATGTAGAGGACGAAGCCCACTACAGCTTTTTAGTTTTGTATGAGGAGTAATGAAGATATAATTCAGAAGCAATACTCAAATTGCGTTTAACACTATTTCTTATCTTGGATTTCCTTGACGACCTCAGACACAAACTCATCAATTTTCTTTGCTCCGTGGACGATATTATCCCATGTCCTGACAGCCACAGTTCCGTCCTTGAGTTCATTGTCGCCGACGACAAGAATATACTTTATCCTGCTCTGCTGGGCGTTCCTCACCTTCTTGGGAATGCTCTCCTGCCTGTAGTCGACCTCGACCTCCAGGCCTGCACGCAGCATCTGCTCCCTCAGCTTGGTGGCGTAGTCGTGATGCCTGTCTGCAACCGGCAGGACAATCACCTGCACTGGCAGCAGCCACGTCGGAAGCTTGCCTGCATAATGCTCTATAAGTATTGCCATGAACCTCTCGATGCTCCCAAGCAAAGCCCTGTGAAGCATGACCGGAGTGTGCTTCTGCCCGTCCTGCCCTTCATAAGTGGCGCCGAACCTTCCAGGCATCTGGAAGTCAACCTGGATTGTTGACAACTGCCAGCTCCTGCCCAGGCTGTCCTTGATGTGGAAGTCGATTTTCGGACCGTAAAACGCGCCGTCACCCTCATTGACCCTGTAATGGATTTTTCTCTTTTCAAGCGCATTCTTTAAGGCTTTCTCTGCCTTGTCCCATTCTTCCTTGGAACCCATGAACTTCTCAGGCCGGGTGCTCAACTCAACATCAAACGGAAAGCTGAAAACATCCTTGTAAATGTAATTCGCAAAATCGATGAGCGCAAGAATCTCATCATCCATCTGCTCTTCAGTGCAGAGCACGTGAGCGTCATCCTGCGAGAACTTCCTGACCCTAACCATGCCCGACAGTACACCGCGCAACTCATTCCTGTGCACCGGAGCAAAGTCGGCGACCCTCCACGGCAGATCCCTATAAGATTTGGAGTCGTTCATGTAAATCAGAAGATGGCTCGGGCAGTTCATCGGCTTCAAAGATGACTCCTGGCCGTCTATGTTCAGGATGAACATCTCATCCTTGTAGTGGTCCCAGTGCCCGCTGGTCTCCCACAATTTCTTGTTATACAATAAAGGCGTGATAACCTCCTGGTAACCTCTCAGGCGGTACTCGTCGCGCAGCCAGTTGATTAGTTTAACGTAGATCCTGCTGCCCTTTCCGTGAAAGAACGGCGCGCCGGGACTGTATTCATGGAAGCTGAACCAGTCCAACTGCCTGCCTAAGATGCGATGGTCTCTTTTCTTCGCCTCCTCAAGACCCATCAGATACTTCTTCAGTTCCTTCTTGTCAGGGAAGCTGATAGCGTAAACCCTTGTCAACATTTCATTCTTTGCATCACCACGCCAGTATGCGCCGGCGAGCTTGAGGATTTTTATCGCTTTGACCAATCCTGTGCTGGGGAGGTGAGGCCCGCTGCACAAGTCAGTGAAATTCCCCTGAGAGTAAGTGCTGACAGTACTGCCTGCAATGCCTTCAATAAGCTCGATCTTGTACTTGTTGTCCTTCCACTTCTGCCTTGCTTCGTCCTTGCTAATGTCCTTGTGCACGACTGGAAGGTTCTCCTTGCAGATCTTCTCCATCTCTGCCTCAATCTTGGAAAAATCATCTTCAGTTATGTGAAGGTTGTCAATGTCATAGTAGAAGCCGTTCTCGATGGCCGGGCCGATAGTCAGCTTGCACGCAGGATAAAGCCTCTGAAGGGCCTGCGCCAAAATATGACTGCTCGTGTGCCAGTACTGCTCTTTTGAATACTCTTTTCCGTCGACTTTGAAAATGTCTTCTGCCATAGAATCATTGGGGGCATGGCGTATTTATATAGTTTATTGCTACCCTTGCAGAGAATAATATAATACAGCACCATACACTGCCACTTTGCACACATCCCAGATGACATGAGTTGCTAAAGAGCGGGGTATCCTTCCTTCATCCGGATGATCATTCAGCCATGCACTTGTGTCAAGATTATACTTTACCATTCCTCCAGGGACAAGCAATGCCTGAAAATGCCTCCACGCAGGAACTTCCTGCATGTAATAATACCCAAGCACAAAATCACCCAGTCTTTCAGCAAATCCCCTGTTTGATGAACCTTCAAGATCCAATTTAGTTTCTGGCTTCTCCTCGGCAACCCCTGCCTCTTCAACCAAGCTCATGACTTAAGGAAACAGAATCCAATTAATAACATTAGTGATACAAAAAATTCAGAAGATTCCTGTGGCTCAAATCCAATCCTTTCTCATAATCAGCCTGCCGTCAGCCTTGATGATAGGATTCTTGAAAACGTGGTCGAAGTGCACTATGCTCTTGTGCGGGCCGCCAAACCAGCTGTTGGATCCATTCGCCATGTGGCAGGTGCCAAGAGTTTTCTCATCAACAATAGTCGCGCCAATTATCTTTGCTTTGGGATTGATGCCTACGGCAAACTCTGCGATCTGCCGGACAGTCTCAGGGTGCTTGCTCCTCTTCTCAGCCCACTTGAACGTGGCCTCCAAGGTCCTGGCCTCGAACGAGCTGTTTAACTTGACAATCTTTCCATTGCGGATTTCCATCCTGATGGGTTCTTTTGTTACATGCGTCCCGTCCTTGTGCCTGTAACTCCCGTCAATCACAAGAGTGCCATTTGTGTTGCGCGGCCAAAGATAGACTTCACCGCATGGAATATTTCCGCCTTGTCCGAACTCACGATAACTTCCAGTGTTTGCGATGGCAGGGATGCCGTGCACGTCCATAGTCAAGTCAGTACCTGCAGGTGTTGTTACGTGAAGCTCTGTTGCATTGTCCAGTATCTTCTTCAACCGCATACCCTGCTCTTGCAAAAGCTTGTAGTCGACATTGATGGATTCCACAACGTCCTTGTAGAAGCTCGTTGGAATATCCCCTAGAGAAGAAGCAGACGTGAACTTGTGCCGGTGGACGCGCATGTACCTCCTGTAAGACTTTCCCAGCCTGCCCAGGTCACCGATCCTGTTCGACACGTTCATAATCACGCAACTGTTCTTCGGCAGTTTCTCAAGATGGTTTAACATTATAGGGTCTGCAAAATCCTCCCTGCCCTTGGCATTCTGGTAGAAAACCTTGTAGTTCAGTCCAAGCTCCTTGGCAGCAACAGCATAACCGTTGGTAATTATTGGCGCGCAAAGCCGGTCGTTCTTTCCATAATCGCCAATAATCAAAACCTTCTCATTACCTACATTAAGGCATTCTCTGAAAACACGCTTGAACACATTAATGTCCAAAGTCCGCGTGAACTTAGATTGTACTTTGACGTTCATAAGAATAAAAATGCGAGAAGGTAATTTTTAAAGTTATTTATTTGTGTTTGGACTTTGAGGACAGCCTCATGGACTATATCCCATACCAATTATGAGTTCTCCATTGTCTAGCAAATCCGCAGGTGGCCCGAACAATCGCGATTGCAGGAACACCATCAGTTGGTCAGTAATTTGATAACCGATCTGAGGTTCTACGTACAACAGATTTTGAGACTGGTTGTAGGTGGCAAGACAAACACCAGATAGCCTATCAATCCTGTCATTAACAACCAACTTGTAGTGCCAGCTTCCATCAGATGCTGAGTATTTTGGGAAAACGCTAAGAGAACCAAAGGGCGCTTGAACCCTCACGCCCAGCTGGACCAGACCTTCCAGCCCAGTCATGTCTATGTGTTCCAACTCCAGGCCTACATTGCTTTTCAACAGGTTGCTGATGTTATGAGCAAACAGAAACTTACTAAAATCATATGAATCTTCAGTTCCGTCCACGTCTGCATGACCGTAATAGTTAAATCCGTATTCCATTTGTATGCCGCCCTGGATTCTTCCTGCAAGGGTGTCGGTGGTAATATTTTTTTCCAGTTCTAGGGAACTCCAGTTAGCCACGGCAGGGCTTGCAGTTCCGAGTGCTGCCATCAGGCAAAGCAATCCCTTTCCTCGTGGGCGTTGTTTTTTTCTTGTTTTGTTTTCTTTTTTCATTTTCTTACCTCAAACACATAATTAGTCATATCAAGGTAAGCAGGTAACTCTTGGATGAACCTTGTTAAATCTTGCCTTACATCAGAAGGTATACTTTCATATTGTTTCATCAGAAAGAATTCAACCAGTGTCCTGCCAAGTAGTGTCAGGTTTGCTGTGCAATCGATCACATCATCTTTACAGATTACAGCTTCTTGCATAATATCAACATTAACAGATTCTGCATGTCTTAGTAGTTGGGCGCGTACTCTGTTGCTTATGTCATAGCTGTGATTCCCTTTTCTATTACCGTGTAATCTACCATAGAAGTGTTTGTTTAACATCCCTCCGAAATCATTGTTTGGTGCTATTATGAACAAACCAGTTCCATTGTCTGCTATCATATCGCAGTACTTTTTTATTTGGGATTCATCATTACCAATACCGTACCAGCTGTGCATTGCGACAACATAGTCGTACTGTTCAGTAGATGTAAAATTTTGAAAAGGTGTAATGTGTATCCCTCTGATAAGCCGATCCAATCCCAAAATGTGGGCTTTGCCAAGCAACTTTCCTGCTTGAACACCAGAAGAATCAAGATAATTATACTCAATAGTCTGAGGCAGTCCAGCCATTTTCAATAAGTATCTCATTAC
>JAFGHY010000085.1 GCA_016929855.1 Candidatus Woesearchaeota archaeon
GACAACCGTATATAAAGCCCTAATTGGTAAAATTATTAAAGGTATTAATAATATTTATATACCAATTATGACTAACTCCCATATATCCACAAATAGATTAAAAAAGACTAATTTTTTAGATTGATTTATTGAGGAATGATTATTGCCGGTACATTCTTATTATTTTATGTCTGGGATTTGATGTGGGGTATTGTGTAAATGCTCTTGTCAATCTTCTGTTGTTAAAAAGCAGTCATCGGCTACTGCCAGTTTTTGACGGAGATGCGAAATATTGATGTATTCTGAGAGATGAGTGCTTTTTTCAGCAAGGTCTATTGTTATCCTGAGGTAGGCTTTTTCACTGCCGTGAAATCCATCCATGAACTCGCAGTCCATAATTCCAGCATCTGCAGGGTTTGAGTAGTCGTAGAATTCATAGCCGTAATTCTGGAATATTGGTTTGAGTATAGTGTATATTTTGAATATGTACTGGTACCTGTCCTTGTGTCCTTCGATTGATTCCCACACCTCAAAGGCATAAGGCGGAAGTAATCCTATCACGTATATGTTGTTCTTTCTGCAGTAGTCTAGAATACTGTTAATTTCGTTTAATGAGTAGGTTGATATGCCTTCGCCGTATTTGAACCTATTTATTCCCTTGTCAATCTTGTTCAGTGTGGTGAGGAAGTTGTGGTCTGCGTGTTCTGTGCTGTTTATTCCGCCTATTTCGATGTATTTGCCGTAATAGTAGCTTCCGTCACTTCTAAATCCGTTGCTGTTCATTATTGCATTGAGTCCGATTATGTTCTTGTTCATGTCCTTTTCTATCCTGTCTGTGTCAATTTTGCCTTCCATATAATCCTTGTAAATGTATATTACGTTACTCCGGAATATTTCCCGGCTTTTCGTTTCACTTTTATTGTAGGGGTATGGGGGTTTGGTGCCGTCGTCCCAGTTTTCATTGAAGAAGTTGTGGTCAAAGCCAAGAATAAGGATTTTTGGTGTGTGGTCTTCATCTATGTTTTGCAGGAAAGGAAGGTAGTCATTTATTTTAGAGATTCCTCCACCTGCATTGCAGAAGTCTGTTTCAAAGAATTGCTGCCTTAACTGCATGACTCTTGATGTTCCGAGTGCGATAATGTCACAGTCCATGGCATTTACCAGTCTCAGCTTGTACAGTTCTGCCTTGTTGCTGTAGGCAGGACCGTAAAGGAAGGATTCTTTTTTTCCGTCAACCTGAAGATGGATCACTTCATCGACATTTAGGTTCTCTCCTGATTCATAGAATATTTTTGCAGGAAGGAAGAGAAACAGTGCTGTGACTATCAGAGTTGTTGACACGAATGCCGCGGTTGTCTTTGCGAACCTGATCTTTTCTTTTTTCATTTTCTAAAACTGGAAGTATATGAATTGCGTTTCGTTGAACATGCCAAAAAAGAGTATCAGCCAAAGCAGTATTATGTAAATAGGCCATCTTATCCATATTGGCTTGTTGGACATGAATTCTCTCATCCTGAAGTGCTCCTGCATTATGTGGACTGTTTCCATGAATAGGATTGCTGCTATCGCGATTATTATGCTGTCCCACCCGACACCCAGTTCAACTCCTTTGAAGCTGAAGCTTAGTCCAGAAAACAGGTGGGTCAGTATGTACCATGCATCAGATAATGAATTGGCCCTGAAGAATATCCAGCCGATATTTACGAGTACAAAAGTCAGTCCTATTCTCATGATATTATGGACTTTTGGCAGTCGTGAAAGGTAGGTTTTTTGCACAAGTTTGCTGGTTATGTTATGAGTTAAGATACCTGTGATGAGGTAGATGCCGTGGAGCGCCCCCCATATAACAAATGTCCAGTTGGCGCCATGCCACAATCCACTTATTAGGAAAACCAAGAACAGATTGAGGTACCATCTGGGTATTGATACTCTGTTTCCTCCTAAGGGTATGTACAGGTAGTCCCTGAACCACGTCGACAGGCTGATGTGCCATCGTTTCCAGAACTCTGATATTGATCTGGAGAAGTAAGGTCGCCTGAAGTTGTCCATCAGTTTGAAGCCCATTATCTGTGCACTGCCAATAGCTATGTCAGAGTATCCTGAAAAGTCGCAGTATATCTGGAATGCAAAGAATATTGTGGCTATAATCAAGGAAAAGCCTGTGAAGTCAACAGGGTTATTGTATACGTTATTGATAATTACTGAAAGTCTATCTGCGATGACTACCTTCTTGAAGAATCCCCAGAGCATGAGCTTCAGGCCGTCAGTGACGCTTTTGTATTCAAAGTAATGCTTTTCGAAAAATTGGGGCAAGAGGTTTTTTGCTCTTTCAATAGGTCCTGCCACAAGCTGTGGGAAGAATGACACATAGACCGCAAATATGCCAAGGTGCTTTTCCGGCTTAATCTTGCCTCGGTAGACGTCAATCGTGTAGCTGAGAGTCTGGAAAGTGTAGAACGAGATGCCTACTGGCAGTAAGACTTTGAGTGTTATGGGATTAAGTGGTATGCTGAACTGAGCCAGCAGTTGCCTCAATGATTCGCTGAAGAAATTGAAGTATTTGAACGCAAATAGGAGGCCGATGTTCGTTAGTATGCTTAATGTGAGAAAATATTTTTTTCTTTTCTTGCTTCTTGATTTATGGATTTTTCTTCCTGCGATGTAATCGATGACTGTCGAAATCATGATTAGTATTATGTATTCTGCTTTCCAGCTCATGTAGAAGTAGTAGCTGCTTATCAACAGAAGTATCCACCTGTACTTGTGGGGTGTTGTGAAGTATATTGCTACAACAATGGGAAAGAATATCAGAAAATGCAGTGAGTTGAACAGCATTAAATCCACCAAATATTTGTGATTATTGTCCTGAAAATAAGGTTTTATTTATAAAATGTGGCGTTGCAGTGTTTGTTTTTTATTAAGGTATTTCAGCACATAAATCTATTTAAACGGAGTTTTCAACCGCACTTTCATGAGAGGTGATTTATTATTCTCAACAGTGGAAGTATGCTTGCTATTAGTTCTATTTAGCGGTTGCTCCTTGATTCATCAGTCTAAAGTCACATCTGAAGTGGGTGACGGAAAGATTCATGTTGCCACCACCACTTTCACTTTGTATGAGTTCGCCAGCCAGGTTGGAGGGGATAATGTGTATGTTTTTCTTCTTCCTTTCAAGACTGGTGTCGGGCTGTTGGAGCAGGTTGATATTGAGACGGTAAGGAATGCTGACTTGTTCATTTTTATCGGCCTGAACCAGGAGCCTTGGGTCGCGGATTTTCTTGAATCTTTAGATGACAGAGAACTGCATGTTTTGGACCTGAGCAACCGAATTGAGTTTACCGAAGAGTATGAAAGCACTTACTACCGTGAGTACGAGCAGGATGAGTTCTTAGGCATTAACCTTGATTTTTGGCTGGATTTCGAGAAAGACAAGGAGATTGTCTCGCAGATTGAGGATGAGCTTTCCAGTCTGGATTCACCTAATGCAGGATTTTACAGGGCAAACGCGAATTCTTACAACCAGAGGCTTAATGTTCTTGGGATGCTCTACAAGGATAAGCTTTCGAAATGCGAATCTTTGTCAGATCCAGAAAAGCTCAGGCAAATAGTTCTGTCAATTTACAACAATAATGGTTTTGACCTTATTCAAAGGAGGGACTTCATAACCATGATTTATGAGAATTTGGACTTGATAGTGACAGATCTTGTGTGTGATTAGATGGAGAGTATTTATTTCTAGGAAAATCAGATTTGCATGTCTTTTTAGGTCTTGTCTTTCACCAAGAACAATTTGTCGTTCTTCCTGACTTTTTCGGGAACTGTTATTGTTGCTGTACTGCCTTTGCCTGCATTCTGGCACGGTTTTTCGTCGATAAAAATACTCTCGACTTTGAACTTCAGCACGCCTGTTGTTGGTCCTGTTATCAATGCATTGTCTCCGACTTCAATTTCTCCTGTTTGTATGTCGAACTCGCCGACTTTGGCTTTTGAAAAGTAGTTCTTCACTATACCAACAAATTCTTTTTTCTTTGTAGCTTTGCTACCATAGACACCGGACCACTCTCCCAACTTCTTGCCCAGGTAGTACCCGCCATGCCAGAATCCTCTGTTAAACACTTCCTCAAGCCTGGTAGTCCATTCTTTGGCTTTCTTTGTAGTGTATTCTCCCGTGACATAGCTATCAACAGCCTCTTTGTATACTTTTACTGCTGTGTCAACATAATCCGGGCTTCTTCCCCTGCCCTCGATCTTAAAGACTCTCACGCCTGCTTCAATTATCTTGTCGATAAATCCGATTGTGCAGAGGTCTTTAGGGCTCATTATGTACTGGTTGTCTACGACAAGCTCGTTTCCTGTCTCTTCATCGTAGAGCCTGTACTTGCGCCTGCAGTTTTGCAAGCATGCTCCTCTATTGGCGCTGAAATTGTATGTGGCGAGGCTCATGTAGCATTTGCCTGATATTGATACGCACAAGGCACCGTGAACGAAAAGTTCGATTTGCACGAGGTTTCCTGAAGGCCCCTTGATTTCTTGTTTTCTTATTTCATCTATTATGTGCTTAATTTGCTCTAACTTAAGTTCCCTTGCAAGGACTATGACATCGCACCATTGCGAGAAGAACTTGACTGCTTCAATATTGGACACATTGAGCTGGGTGCTGGCGTGGACTTCCAAGTCAATGCTCCTCGCGTACTGTATTGTTGCTACGTCCGTGCAGATTACAGCAGTCACTCCATACTTTTTTGCACTATTGCATATCTTTCTCATCTCAGGAAGGTCTTTGTCGTACATGACTATGTTGACTGTCAAGTATGTCTTGACTTCCTTGTCCTTGCAGATTTTGACTATCTTCTGCAAGTCCTGGAGGGTGAAGTTGATTGAAGAACGGCTCCGCATGTTCAGCTTGCTGACGCCGAAATAAACACTATCTGCTCCCGCATTCAGGGCGGCATGCAGGCTTTCCCAGCTTCCGACTGGGGCAGTTATTTCGACTTTACTGTTTTCTTTTCTTGTGATTGCCACGCATTAAGCAATTGCGGGTTGTATTTAATGTTTTTCTCTGTAATCCATCTTATACTCGAGGACCAAAATTCTTTTAAATAGCATCTGTATTGCCAATACAAGGGTTATATAGATGAAAGCTTACTTGGATATTGTGAGGAAGATACTTGATGAAGGTGTTTTGAAGGAAAACCGTACTGGCATGAATGCATTGACTATTGCTGGAGCAATGTTTGAGCATGATATGGCTAAAGGATATCCTATGCTTACTACAAAAAAAGTTCCTTTTAAGGTTGTGGCAAGTGAACTGGAGTTCTTCATTAAAGGTATCACAGACAAAAAATGGTTGCAGGAAAGAAAGAATTTCATTTGGAATGAATGGGCAAATCCTAAGAAAGCACCTTATGGTCACACACCTAAGCATAAAGAAAGGATGCTGAATGAAAGGGATCTCGGGCCAATATATGGTTTTCAATGGAGGCACTTTGGTGCAGAGTATAATAATCCTGATTCAGATTACTCTGGTAAGGGTGTAGATCAGTTGAAAAGGGTTGTTGATACTTTGAAAACCAATCCTAATGATAGGAGGATGATTGTGAATGCCTGGAACCCCACAATAATGCATGAAATGGCTTTGCCGCCATGCCATTATTCATTTCAGGTCACTACGACGGGCAAGAAACTTAATTTGTTATGGAATCAGAGAAGCGTTGATACGATGCTTGGCCTGCCGTTCAATATCGCTAGTTATTCGTTGTTGTTACACCTCTTGGCAAAAGAATCTGGTTTGGAGGAAGGAAAGCTGGTCGGCTTCTTGGCTGATGTGCACATATACAAGAATCATGTTGAGGGAGCCAAGGAGCAATTATTAAGAGACCCTGACAAGTTTGCTCTGCCAAGAATCTTGACAGAGAATTTTAAGAGCATTTTTGAATGGAAGTATTCTGATTCAAGGATTGAAGGATACGAATCATATCCTAAAATTAATTTTGATATTGCTGTGTGAACATTAATTATGCTGATGCGTCAAAAAATGGTTTTCGCGATTATTGTCGGAATGTGCAAAGACAGGCTTATTGGGAAGGATAATGAACTACCCTGGCATATTCCAGAAGACTTGAAGAACTTCAGAAAAGTTACTGCAAATAGTGCTGTTGTCATGGGGTTAAACACTTATTATAGTATAGGAAAGCCCTTGCCCAACCGCAACAATATCGTTCTAAGTCTGGAATCTGTAAAAATTGAAGGCGTTGATGTTTGCAACAGCATTGAAGAGGGCATAGAAAGGGCAAAAAGTTATGGAAAGGATATTTTTATCATTGGAGGTGTGATGATATACAAGCTTTTCCTTCCAAAAGTTGACGAATTATTCATATCGCACATAAAGAAGAAATATAAGGGTAACATGTACTTTCCTGAAATTAATTGGGGCGAATGGGAAGAGTATGACAGGAAGCAGTTCGATGAGTTTGATTTTGTGAAGTATCGGAGGAAATTCCCACCTAAAACCTGATTGTTTTTCATTACACAATAACTTTTATAAATGATGAGTTATATTGACGTTAATATTGGTTTATTTTGAGGGGTATAATGGCTGTAATACATGTTACTAAGGAGAATTTTGGTGCTGAGGTTAAGAATTCTAGTATTCCTGTGATAGTTGACTTTTGGGCCAGCTGGTGCGGGCCTTGCCTGATGATGGGTCCTGTTTTTGAGGAATTGAGTGCAAATTACGAAGGTAAGCTGAAATTCACAAAGTTGAGCACAGAAGAAGATCCTGAGATAGCTTCTGACAACAATGTGCAGGGTATACCCTGCCTGATTGTGTATAATAAAGGAGAGGAAGTCGATAGGATTGTTGGGTTCGCTCCAAAGGATACGCTCAAGTACAAGATAGATGACATCCTTTCCAAAATTTAGACCTTCATATTCATGGACCTTAACGAATTCATTGGTAAGAAGTTGTTTTACGCTTTAGTTGGAGCTTCGAACAACAAGGAGAAATTTGGCAACAAGGTCTTCTTGGACCTGCACAATGCAGGCTATGACATTGTTCCCATTAATCCTAAAGACACAAAGATTGAGGGTGAACTTGCTTATCCGACCATAGGGGAGGTTCCTAGAAATATTGATGTCGTAATTTTTGTGGTTCCTTCAGACCAGACTGAAAAAGTGTTGAAGGAAGTTCACGAACTGGCGATTCCAAAAGTTTGGTTTCAGCCAGGTAGTGAGAGTGACAAGGCCGTCAAGTACTGCATCGACAAGAACATAAGATTTGTTTCTGGAAAGTGCATCATGGCTGAAAAGAAATCATGACTTTTTTTCTATCTTTCATATTACTACTTACAAAAGGTAATGTTTAAATAATAGTTAATCGAGACCCCTTCTATACACATTTATAATTATCAAGGGGGCGAAATATATGAGTGAAAAAGCTGTGGAGAAAAAGTTAACTGCACTTGAAAGCTTTGATGGTGGTCAAGTTGATGGAATTGTTAGTGATTATGTGGAATTTCTGAATTTAGCAAGGACTCCTGAACAGGTCGTTGATTTGGTTTCTCACGGAGTTGAGGATGAGAGAATTGTCACGTGGCATCCAGGTCTTCAATATAATCAGGTTGACAAAGGGTTCCTGATGGCTGATCCTGATAGGCGGCAATTTGCCTTGGTTAGGTATGGTTCATGTTCTGCTAAAGAAGGAATAACAATGGTTGCAGCACATAATGACGCACCCTGCCTTCATTTGAAAGCTAGGCCATTACGCGAAGGCCCTTCAGAAGGGATGATTTTGGCGACAAAACCATATGGAGGCATCCAAGCATGGCAGTGGCCAGGATCTCAAGTGAGAATGATAGGATTCATTCCAAGAGGGCCATATGAGGTTGAGCAGGTTTCTCTCGAAGGGATTATTGCGGATAAGACTATTCATATCACAAAGGAAAGACTGGACGAGCCTGTGAAAAAAGC
The DNA here is from genome assembly GCA_016929855.1 of Candidatus Woesearchaeota archaeon. Taxonomy (GTDB): domain Archaea; phylum Nanobdellota; class Nanobdellia; order Woesearchaeales; family JAHJEM01; genus JAFGHY01. The sequence goes on from JAFGHY010000085.1 coordinate 7,948, forward strand.
AATTCCTCATGAGAGCTTGACTGTATTGACTGGATTTCCTAGCAGAGAAAGATTGTTAGATGAATTGAGGGCATCAGATTTAGGTGATGCATTTTTTGAACGTGGTCAATGGTATGTGGTGCCGCAAGCAGATGCCAAAAGATATGGTAATTTGATAGCGGGTTACGGTCATGATGACCGCGTGTGTGTTTGGGCTGCAGTTAATGCAGCGTTAAAAGCAAACCCGCATCACCCTATTATCGTATATGGGTGTAACAGGGAGGAGATTGGTAGCACTGGATCAGACGGAGCTATATCTCCTTTCTTTGATTCAGCAGTTTATGCGCTTCTCGCCGCTGAGGGTATGGACCCTAAGAACATGACTCCTGCTATATTGAATCCAATATACTCCCGGTCCAGAATGATATCTGGCGATGTGGATGTTGCTTTGACTGATGCAGACAAAGGAGGACAGGACGATAAAAGTGCAGCGCGATTCAATGGAGGTATTTCAATTGTACGCGCTAACGGCGGGCAATTCCAGGCTGGTGGGCATTCAGCACCGCTCTTTTTCTTGAATGAACTTACAAGATTGTGGGACAGAGCAGGAGTGATGCACCAGATGTCTGAACTCCCGACGAAGACTGAAGCAGGGGGAGGTGGCACAATTGCCAGGTATTTTGCAGAAAGAGGGATTCCTGTAATCGATGCAGGAGTACCTTGTGGAAATATGCACGGCCAACTGCCCTACATTCATGTCGGTGATTTAGCTCATCTAGAAAAGGGATATGTTGTCTTTATGGAAAGGGAATAAGTCGCTTTTGTTTTTATTTGTTGATTTTTATCTGCTTTAGTATCTCACCTAGCAGGTATATTGACCCGCATATCACTAGCAGGTCGTTCTCTTTTGTTAGTTTCCTGGCATGCTTGTAAGCTTCTGCACAGTCTTCAATGACTATTCCGTCATCGCGCACTTTCCTGAAATTATGGGGGTCTGCAGGCTTCATGACATTTGACTTCGTAAATATTAGGTTATCGCATTCAGGAATCTGCTTTATCATGCTGCTCGTGTCTTTTGAGTTGGATGCGCCGAATATTATGTTCAGTTTTCTGAACTTTATCTGCTCAAGGTGCTGCTTAAGTTCTATCATTCCTGCAGGATTGTGGGCTGCGTCAATCAGCACGTTAGGCTCTATGTATTCAAGCCTTCCAGGCCACTTGGCATCAGCTATGCCTGCTATTATTGCATTGTAGTCGATTCCAAGGTATTTTGCGACCTGGACTGCTATTCCTGCGTTTCTTTTCTGGTACTTTCCTTTCAGGGATATTTCTCCGTTGTATGGGGTGCAGAGGACGAAAGGGCTTCCCAGATCATCGCAAAGGTCTTGGATTATCAGGTTTGTCTCTGATGTGAACAAGGGAACTCCTTTCCTGAGTATTCCTGCTTTTTCTTTTGATATTTCTGAGCGCGTCTTTCCCAGGAATTCTGTGTGGTCCAAATCAATGTTGGTGATTACTGTGACCCGCGGGCTGTCGAATACGTTTGTTGCATCAAGCCGTCCGCCTAGTCCTACTTCGAATATTGCATAGTCAACCTCCTGTTCTGCGAAGTGAAGTATTGCCAGGACTGTGCTTACTTCAAAGAACGTGAGTCTAACTCCTGTTTTTTTTATTTCATTAAATAATTTTGCTATGTCTTGGTCTTTTATTTTTTGGTATTTGATCGTGATTCTTTCATTAAATTCAAGAATGTGGGGTGATGTGTAGCATCCTGTCTTCTTTCCTGCATGGCTCAGTATACTTTGGAGCATGGCGCATACGCTGCCTTTTCCGTTGGTGCCTGCAACATGGATTACCTTTAATTTTTTCTGGGGGTTGCCGAATTTTTCAAGAACTTCATGCATCCGTTCCAATCCTAGTTTTATTTCTAAGGGGTCTAAAGAATACATTTCTTCAAGTTCTTTTATCATTGGTTCAAGTGAAATTCAGGCTGTTTTTAAATTTGCTTGAAGAGGATTTGCAGAAAATGCATTGCAAGCCAAATCTTTATAAGTCTATATTAGGTTCGCTTTGATGAGGTGTATGATTGATTAAGGACAAGGACCCGAAGATATTTGCGTGCATAAGTAATGAGCTTTCTAGGCAGAGGAATGGTCTTGAGATGATTCCGTCGGAGAATTTTGTCAGCTTGGAAGTGCTTGAGGCGTTGGGCAGTGTTTTCACGAACAAATACAGTGAAGGTTATCCGAGAAAGCGTTATTACGGTGGCAATGAGTTCGTTGATGATATGGAAGAGCTTGCGATTGAGCGGGCAAAACAGCTTTTTGGGGCAGAGCATGTGAACGTTCAGCCACTGTCAGGAAGCCCTGCCAACATGGCAGTGTATTCTGCATTGATGAAACCCGGAAACAAGCTGATGGGATTGAAGCTTGATCATGGTGGTCACTTGACGCACGGCCACCCAGTCAATTTTTCTGGTAAGTATTATAATATAATACAGTATGAAGTTGACAAGGATACAGAACTGCTTGATTATGGTGCTATTAGAGTGCTGGCTTTGAAGCACAAGCCCAGAATATTGCTTGCAGGATTCACTGCATATCCTAGGCAGATTGATTTCAGGAAGTTCAGGGAGATTGCAGATGCCTGCGGTGCTTACCTTATGGTTGACATGAGCCATTTTGCCGGGCTTGTCGCAGGAGGTGTTTATCCGAACCCTGTTCCTGTTGCTGATGTTGTCACGACAACGACCCACAAGACTCTCCGAGGCCCTAGAGGGGCTATTATTATGTGCAGGCAGGATTTGGCTAAAAAGATTGACAAGGCAGTATTTCCTGGTTTGCAGGGTGGTCCGCATGATAATAACAACTGCGCAAAGGCTGTTGCTTTCAATGAGGCATTACAGCCTGAATTCAAGACTTATGCCGGTCAGATTGTGAAGAATGCGGTTGCTCTTGCTAAGACTTTGAAGTCAGGAGGATTGAGGCTTGTCAGTGGAGGCACAGATACGCACTTGCTTCTTGTAGACTTGTCTGGTTTGGGGATTACAGGAAAGGATGCTGAGCTTGCATTGGACAAAGCAGGCATTTATGTCAACAAGAATACAATTCCTTTTGATAAAGAAAGTCCTTTTGTGACTAGCGGAATTAGGTTGGGCACTCCTGCATTGACAACAAGGGGTATGAAAGAGCCTGAGATGAAGATTATCGGAGATTTGATTGTTAGGATGGTCAATAATACTGATGATGAAAGGATAATCAGCGAGGTTAAGTCAAAGGTTATGGAGCTGTGCAGCAAATTTCCTCTGTACAAAGAGCTTTCTGAAAAATATTGATGATTGTGTAATGCCACGTTCACATAGTTTATTTAATGGATAAGTTCGACAACTAGGTTATTGTTTTCTTATGAGGGTTTCTTAAGGTTCACCAGGTGGCATTAATGTATTTGCTTTCCTTTATTGTCAAGAATTCGTATGATTTTTACAGGGCAGGCTTCTGCGCTCTCTTTCATGCTTTCAAGCTCGCTCTCGTCAATTTTAAGATGCTCGATGCCTTGCTTGTCTTCTTTTCCGTCGACGAGTGTGCTTTTGCCGGTGTCTTCCTCCATCTCCCAATGCAGAGGGTCGACTGCGGCGCACGCGCTGCAGCCTATGCAGTCAGGCTTATTGTGTTTAACGTGATATTTTGTCATCCTTATCACACATCTCATCAGGCAGGGATTTATCCGAAATATTTTCCTTTGTAGAATCTGATTAGCTCTTCAACTTTTGGTATGCATTCCTTGTCATGGATTCCTACTTTTGTTTTCTTCTGGACTTCCTCGAAGGTATGCGCGCCTTCGAGCACAGCTTCCTCGATGTCTTTGTCAGTCACTTTCAATGTGCTGTCTATCACTTCAGCTCCTTCGACTATCACCCTGTCATTCTGCCCGCTCTTCTTGAAGTAATCATTTATGGCTTCTCTGAGGGCTTTGTCTCCGAGTACTGAGCAGTGGAATTTTCTTTGCGGCAGTCCTCCAAGCCTTTTGTTTATGTCTTGGGGTCTAATCTTCAGGGCGTCCTCGATTTTCATCCCGCCATTTTCTGTAATCATGACGCTGAGCATGCTGGTGCTGGCTATAGCGCTGGCACAGCCGAATGTCTGCCATTTCATGTCAGTTATTTTGTCTTCTTCTTGAATGACCCGAATCCAAACTTTCATGGCGTCTCCGCATGTAGGGCTTCCTACCATGCCGATACCGTCAGCAGTCCATTCTTTCGCGTTTTTTTTGCTCAGAAGAAGGTTCTTTGGGTGGAAGAAATGCTTTTTGACAATGTCTGTGTAGAACCAGTTCTGATACTCGACTTTAGCACGGACATCATGATGGATTCTGGGTTTGTGCTCTTCAGCAGCTTTTGCCACCTGCTGTGTGTCTTGCTTGTCTTCATTTCCTACGCATGCACAACCTCGGCCGCATCCTGGTTTTTGTGTTGTTTGCATAGTTTGCCACCGCTTACCTGTTTATTTTTGCTTCTATCTCTTTCATGTCAATGTTGATTGGACTGATCTTTCGCAGCCTTTGGACAATTCCTGGAAGTATGCTGATGAGCTTGTCAAGCCCTTCCTTCGTGGTGAATCTTCCTAGGCTGAATCTTACGCTTCCGTGAGCGACTTCGTATGGTACGCCCAGTGCTGTTATAACGTGGCTTGGGTCCAGGGTAGTTGATGTGCAGGCGCTTCCGCTGCTGGCGCATATTCCCTGGTCGTTCATATAAAGCAGTATTGCTTCACCCTCAATGTCTATAAATGAGATGTTAATGTTGTTCGGCAGTCGTTCTGTCGGGTGGCCGTTAAGCACTGTTTTTGGTATCTTCAGCAATTCTCTGATAAGATAGTCTCTTAGTTCAGTGAGCCTTTTTGTTTCCTGCTCTTGCTCTTCCTGGCATATCTCGAGCGCCTTCGCAAATCCTACTATTCCAGAGACGTTCTCTGTCCCTGACCTCATCTTCCATTCCTGTCCTCCGCCGTGTATTATCGGGTGGATTGGCGTGGCTCTCTTTATGTAAAGGAGTCCGACTCCTTTTGGCCCGTAAATCTTTGATGAGTTGAGGGTCATGAGGTCCACACCGAGATTTTTCACATTGATATCTAGGAATCCTGCGGCTTGGCATGCGTCTGTATGGAAGAGTACGCCGTGCTTGTGCGCGACCTTGACCAAAGATTTTATGCCATTGATAGTGCCAATCTCGTTGTTGGCGTACATGATAGAAACAAGTATTGTGTCTTTTCTTATTGCTTTTTCAAGGGTTTCGGGCAGGACTCTGCCGTACTTGTCAACATTCAGGCGGGTTATCTCGAATTCTTCATATCTTTCCAGGTAATTGCATGTTTCTGTCACGGCATGGTGCTCTGTCTTTGATATTATGATGTGCTTTCCCTTGCTCTTATTGCATCTTGCAACTCCTTTTATTGCGAGGTTTATGCTTTCTGTGCCGCCACCTGTGAACACTATCTCGCGTTTGTGTGCGTTTAACATCTCAGCAATTTTGTGCCGTGCGGATTCAAGCGCGTTCTTTGCTCTCAAGCCGACTGTGTTGAAGCTCCCTGGATTGCCGTATTCTTTTATCAGATACTTGTCCATTGCTTTCTTCACTCTAGGGTCTACTTGAGTCGTAGCACTATTGTCTAGGTATATTTCTCTTTCAGATTTCATTTTCTGTTTTTTATGCAGCCCATATCGTGGGGGTCGCACCTGCAGGGCATTTTTGTGACCTGCCTGTGTATCTTGCAGAGGTTTCCGCTTTCGCGGATGAAGTGGAGTGTTTCTTGTGTCTGTTTTATCATGTCAGAGGTTGTTCCAATCTTTGAGCTTGATGTTTGTATGAAATCCTCCACCTCTTTTGAGAATTTGATGTTTGATGCGCGCTTGTTCTTCACGTATTGGCTTACTGTGCTCGGCTGGAGGCCGAGCAGTCTTGCGATATCTTTTTGAGGCATCCCTCGCTCCTTCAAATTAAGTGTGAAGTACTTCCTTATTGTTGGAAGGACGTAGTACACTTCGATTTCTTGCGGCTGGAATAGGTTGATTTGAGTCATTTATTGCACCCCAAAATTCACGATAGTGAATACTTGTTTATAAAGATTACTGTGAAATGCAGTACTTTTGCACGACTGCTGAATAATGACAGTATATTCGGTCTACCAATACCTTTTTATACAATCTTTTTCTCATTCTTTACTAAGATGGAAAACGTCGTGATAATCGGATCGGGTATTGCAGGACTCACTGCGGCCATCTACCTGGCACGAGCTGAACTGAGTCCTCTAATCATCAAAGGAAACGAGGAAGGCGGGCAGCTAATGCTCACGACAGAAGTCGAGAACTTTCCAGGATTTCCTGACGGTATCACGGGTCCGCAGCTTATAATGCAGGCCACTAAGCAGGCTGAGAGGTTTGGCACTAGGTTCATGCACAAGTTTGTTAGGGGAATTAAGAAGATGGATGATTATTTTGTGATTGATGTCGGCGATGCAAAGGTGGAGGCCAGGGCAATCATCGTGAGCACAGGAGCGAGTGCAAGATGGCTGGATCTGCCGAGCGAGAAAGCATATCGTGGCAAGGGTGTGAGTGCCTGCGCGACATGTGATGGTGCTTTCTTCAAGGATAAGAAGGTAGCAGTCATTGGAGGCGGAGATGTTGCCTGCGAAGAGGCTGATTTTCTCACAAAATTTGCCAGCGAAGTGACGCTCATTCACAGGCGTGATGAGCTCAGGGCCAGCAAACCGATGCAGAATCGTGTACTGAACAATCCCAAGATCAAGTTCATCTGGAATAGTGTCGTTGAGGAGGTCATCGGTGACGGCAAAGCAATGACAGCCCTCAAGCTCAAGAATATTAAGTCAGGAGAAGTGAAGGAAGTCCCTTTTCAGGGAATGTTTGTTTCCATTGGCCACGTTCCTAATACAAAATTCTTGGAAGGATTTGTTGATCTTGACGAGAAGGGCTATTTGAAAGTTGACAGTCAAACCCTGCAGGCCAGCGTGCAGGGTGTTTGGGGTGCCGGGGACGTCCATGACCATAAATACCGTCAAGCGATTACTGCTGCAGGCGCAGGATGCCAAGCCAGCCTGGAAGTTGAAAGGTATTTGTCAGAGAAGAAATAATTTTACAGAAAAATATTGTCTCAGAGATCAAGTTCGCTTTGTTTCAGAACTTTTCTATAGTGTTCTTTAATCCCTGACCGCATTTCTGGCTTGCCAGTATCTGCCCAGAATCCATCTTCTGGAGGTATCCATGCGTAGTGATGCTTCCACCATTCTGCCTGTGCTCTTTTCATACTTTCAGGGCTTTTTAGGAATTCTAAAAAGTATGTTACGCGTTTGGCGTGGGTTAAGTAAATATCAAGAATTACCAAATCTCCTATCGTGGAATTTGGTCCGAAAGAATACCCTGCTTCCAGAACCTTTCCGTCTCTTCCTGCTGTGAGCATTCCGAAATTGCATCTGCTCAGGTCTCCATCGATTCTCAGCCTGCCAGTGGGCATTGCTGTGACAACATTGTCATCCGCTTGTTCGAGTGTTTCAACAAGTCCGTGCAGTGAGAAATCAAAGATGTTGTCATCGGCTACTGTCAGGATGTGGCTGGTGCCCATCATAGTGCTTATTCCATTGAAGTAGACTGAGAGAGGATCAGTTGGGCCTTGGTACGCCACCACTTTCACACCTTGTCTTGGCCTGGTGTGTGAAGACTCATATGTTTGGGGTGTGAAACCTTTAGATTCAGCCCATTCCTCGTATGTTTTCCTGTGAGAGGGGTTAGTCAGGAGAAGCACTTGAGTTATTCCAATCTCAGCCATCTTTTATAGAGTATGCTCGACTACTGGCCTGCCTCCCCAGTTTTCCAGTCCTCTGATAATTTGGGTACGGTCTCTTCCAAGAGAGTCTTGGCTGCCTACTGCATTTATTATCCCTTTCAAGGGAAGGGCTTTTCTCATTGGTTCAGGGATTGGAGAATAATTTATATTGTTGTTGGAAAGAATTAGTATAGATATTCCATTATGTGCTCGACATTGATGTTGCTTATGTCCTGGTCGACGAGTGCCTGGTCCTTAAGTTGAGGGAGCTCGTCAGCATACGTGCTTCTCCGGGTCTCGTAGAAAACACCTATCGGAATACGCTCGCCCCATTCTTCGCTTTTGATTATTGCGTTTGCCTTGTTTGTTGTGTCGTAGTTTTCTTCCTGAAGGTTATAGACACGTGAGTCAAAGAACTCGAAAGTGTTCACGTGATTGAATGTTACGCAGGGCTGCAGGACGTTGATGAATGCAAAGCCTCTGTGCTGCATTCCTTGTTTGACGAGCTCTGTCAAGTGTTTTATGTTTCCAGAGTATCCTTGTGCAACAAATGTTGCACCGCTGACTATTGCCAATCCAATAGGGTTAATAGGTATTTCAATGACGCCAAATGGTGTGCTCTTCGTGTGCATCCCTTTCTCTGAAGTCGGGCTTGTCTGTCCTTTTGTGAGCCCATAGATCTGATTGTCATGCATTATGTACGTTATATCAAGGTTCCTTCGCATTGCGTGGATGAAATGGTTTGTTCCTATGCCTACGCCGTCCCCGTCTCCGCCAGTGACCATGCAGTGCAGCTTGTGATTGGCGAGTTTGATGCCTGTAATTATAGGGAGGCCTCTTCCATGGATTGAGTGGAATCCGTTTACGTCAACCCAATGAGGGAGTTTGCTGCTGCAGCCTATTCCTGACGCTATCATGACCTCGTGCTTCTGCAATCCCAGCTGGGAGATGGCGTTCTTGACTGCCGCCAGTATGGCGAAGTCTCCGCATCCAGGACACCATGTTGGTTTTGATTTGGGTGTCAGGTCAGCTACGCTTGGCATATTTGTTACCTCTCATTGTCGTTCTTCAACTATTGTTATTATGTTCATCTGTTAAGTATTTTTTTAACTTGATCGCAGATCTCTTCTGGATAGAATGGTTCTGCGTTGTACTTAAGGTACTCATGGTCAGGCATGATGCCTGTCTTTGCGCTGATGAGATGTCCCATCTGTGCTGTCTTGTTGCCTTCGATGAGAAGGGTCTTCTTGCATCCCTGAAGTATTTGTTTTATTTTCTTTGTGTTAAACGGAAGTGCGTAGAGTATGTGCAGGTGGTTCACCTTGATTCCTTCATCATGCATGAATTTCATGGCCTGTCTGACAGGCATCTTTGTGCTGCCCCAGCTTATTATTGTGATGTCTGCATCTGAGTCGCCGAACAGGATGGGTTCCGGCAGTTCTGCTTCAGCTCCATTAAGCTTTCTCATTCTCTTGTCCATCTGTGCGAGTCGGTTGTTTTTGTCCTCGCTGATTACTCCGTGCTCGTCATGCTCGTTTCCTGTTCTCCTGTGCACAGAATTGGGGTGTCCTGGAAGCGCCCTTGGGCTTACTCCGTCTTGCGTGACTTCGAATGCCTTGTAGTCAAGCGGTCCTGACATCTTGTCCAGGTCTTCTTTGTTGAGCAATTTTCCGCGGTCTATCTTCAGTGGACTTGTGTCCCATTTCTCATACGTCAGGTTAGCGTCCGCCAGGTACTTGTCGCTCAGTATTATTACTTGCAGCTGATATTTTTCTGCGAGGTTGAATGCTCTGAATGTCTCGTAGAAGCATTCCTCAGGATCTCCTGGGCAGACAACAATTTTTGGGAACTCCCCGTGCCCTGAATTCATTATGAACTGTAGGTCGCTCTGTTCCTGTCTTGTTGGGAGACCTGTACTTGGGCCTGCACGGGTGACGTTGACTGCCACGAGTGGTATTTCTGCCATGCCTGCCAGACTCAAGGCTTCTACCATGAGCGCGAATCCGCCGCCGCTGGTTGCCACCATGCTCCTGACACCTGCGCTGCCTGCTCCAATTATCATGTTCATGGCTGCGATTTCGTCTTCTGTGTGCTTTGTGATGATGTTGAATTCTCGCTCGTGTCCTGCCAGGAAGTGCAGTATGCTGCTGGCTGGTGTCATCGGGTATGCTGCGTAGAATTTCAGGCCTGCTTTTATGGCGCCGATGCATATGGCTGTGTTTCCATTGATGAGCATCCTTCTGGGTGCTCCGTGAATCTGCTGGATCTTCTTGTCATATTGGTTTGCATAGTTGTTGCGCGCGTACTCGAAGCCTTTCCATGCTATCTCTATGTTCTTGTCAAGGATTTCCTGGCCTTTTTTCTTGTAAGTGTCCCTGAACACTTGCTCGAATGTATTGAAGTCTCCTTCAATTACACCCATGCATGCCCCTAGAGCTGCTGCATTTCTCATCAGTGCAGTCCCGCCACAGTCTTTGGCCATCTTCAGTATTGATACTGGGAAGAGTTTGATGTCCTGTCTGCCTAGACCTTCTTGGTCGATTTTTATTTCATCCCCATCATATATTATACATCCGCCGCTTATCAGCTCGTTCTTGTGGAGGTCTATTGTCTCTTTGTTCAGTGCCACGAGCATGTCTAGAGGCCATATTTGAGAGTAGACTGGCTCGTCTTCTGCCCTGACAAAGTAGGTGTTGTGCCCGCCTCTTATGAGGCTAGGGTGTTCTGTTGTGTCGAACACGTGAAGGCCGTGTCTGCTTAGGGTTCTGCTGAAGACTAGTCCTGCACTCATTATGCCGAATCCAGCTTGTCCTCCTAGCTTCCACGTTAGTTTGTTCAGAATTTCACTCACCTCCACTGTTGATGAGTGGTCGTGTGCTTTATATACTTTTTGGATTTGTTCCCTGACAATATTTATAAGTGCAAGTTCATAACGTCTTGTTATGCGAGTCAAGGGAATTAAGGAAGTACTTGTAAAACAGGGTATTGATGCTCTGATTATTTTCAGTGATGACCCGTACTTCTTCTATCTCGTTGGCAAAACTATTGATGATGGTTACGTGATTGTAACAAGGAAGGGTAAGCCTGCTGTTTTCGTAAGCCCTCTCGAGCAGTTCACCAGCAAAGTTTTTTCTGTTATTAAACTGAAGGAAGTGGCATTTGCGAAATTTATCGCTGACAGGAAGATCTCTGTTATTGGTGTCAACGAATCACTGGTGCTATATTCGAGAATCAAAGGTATCCGAAAGCACTGCAGGATCAAATCTGTTGAAAATGAGTTGGAAGGAGTGTTCGCTGCAAAGTCGCGGGCAGAGATTAAGCACCTGTCTCGAGCTTGTACCCTCACAGACAGTATTTTCAAGAGTATCTTGAAGGAATTCAATTTCAAGGTTGAGCGCGAGCTTGTGGATTTCATAAAAATCCAAACCATCAAGCATGGTTGTACGCCCAGTTTTGATCCGATAGTGGCGAGCGGTGCGGGCAGTGCCATTCCTCATTATTCAGGCAACAGGAAAATTGGCAGAGGTTTTCTGATAGTGGACTTTGGTGTTAAGTTCAAAGGACTATGTTCTGATGTCACGAGGACATTCTTTGTTGGCAAGCCTTCAGTGAAGGAAAAGGAAATGTATAATCTTGTGCTTTCAGCCCAAGTTGAGGCGATAAAAGCCTTGAAGGATGGTGTCATTGCAAAGGACATTGATGGCATTGCCAGAAAGGCCTTGTCAAGTCAAGGAAAACATTTTATCCATTCTACAGGCCACGGTTTGGGAGGAGTGGTTCATGAGGCCCCAAACATAGGACCAAAGTCGAACCAGAAGCTTATTTCAGGAATGGTTGTCACCATTGAGCCTGGATTGTATTTTCCAGGAAAATTTGGTGTTCGCATAGAGGATGACATCTTGATTACAGGCTCTGGAACTCGTGTTCTGTCAAGGTTTCCTAAAGGTTTACTTTGTTTGGGATGAGGCTTATGAGGTTCTGTAGATGTATCTTTGTGGGCGGTAAACATTTATATACAAGTTAGGCTTTTCTTAAATGGATGTCATCCAAGGAAGAATTCGAACGGGCTGTATTCTCTTATACGTCTGCATCCAATGATGTGGAGGACGAGAATCGTGTTCTCAAGGAGTCTTTGAATCATCTGAAGTCAGAACTGGATAGGTTGAAGGCGCCAGCTTTGATGGTCGCAGAAGTCTCTGATATTTTAAAGGACAAAGTTATCATTAAACTGCCTAATGGCAACAGGTTTTATGTCAATAAAGCTTCGAGCATAAAGAACCTTAATGTCGGAAATTCTGTGCTGGTCGAGCAGAAGAACCTAACTATTGTGGATATTGTGAAAGGCCACCGCAACTTCAATGTAGAGCAGTTTGTTATTCTGGAAAAGCCCACCATCACTTGGCAGGATATTGGCGGATTGGATATGCAAAAGCGTGAACTGCAGGAAGTTATTGAGCTTCCTCTAAAGAAACCTCAGCTTTTCAAGAAGGTCGGCATCACTCCACCAAAAGGGGTTTTGTTGTATGGTCCTCCAGGCACGGGCAAGACTTTGCTGGGCAAGGCTGTCGCCAACAGCACTAATTCCACTTTCATCGAGGTTGTGGGTTCCGAGCTGATACAGAAGTTCATCGGTGAAGGCGCCAAATTGGTAAAAGATATTTTTGATCTTGCAAGGCAGAAAAGCCCGAGTATTGTTTTTATCGATGAGATTGACGCTCTTGCAGCAAAGCGTGTTGAGCTGGGGACTAGCGGCGAGCGTGAAGTCCAGCGTACGTTCATGCAGTTCTTGGCAGAGATTGACGGTTTTTCTAATTTGGGTGAAGTTAAGATTATTGGTTGCACCAACAGAAAAGACATTCTTGACCCGGCAATACTCAGGCCTGGAAGGCTTGACCGTCTTATCTTGGTTGACAAGCCAGACATGGAGGCCTTGAAGCAGATTTTCAAGATTCATACTAAGGACATGACTATTGATAAGAAGACTGATATCGAGAAATTGTTGAAGTCTATGAAGAACTTCAGTGGTGCCGAGGTGAAGGCAGTATGCACTGAAGCAGGATATTTTGCCATCAGAGAGGACCGTTTCAAGGTAAAGGAAAGGGATTTCCAGCAGGCCATTGTCAAGGTGCAGTCTGAAGAAAATCTGGAAGGCAATGATTATTTGAGAATGTTTGGATAGTCATATGTTTCTTTATAGATAAATTGATTTACTTTTTTTCTTTGTTCTAGTAATCAGTATTTATATCATTTTGGTGAGGCGTTCAGTAATTTTTTCCTTCACGGCGCAGAATGATGCGGTATTATTTGTTTTTCAGTACTAGTAATCAGAACGAATTGCATTTTCTCTGCGAGAAAATGAGGTCGGAGTGGTCGCAGCCCAAAAACTGCTGGCAGATTTTTGGGCTGCCTATATTGATTATGTCAATTAAATAAAAAGTATTAAAGAGTAAGATGTTACATCAACAAATTTGCAATATTATATTGCGTGCACTCGCCAGTTACTTCCGTTCGTCATCGCCGAAGCTCAGCGGGTGTTCACTCGTTCATCATGCACGCAATACTGCAGAATCAGGGATTGTTTAAAAATTGTTTGTGAGGAATTGCCTGTGATGAGTATGCTTAAATAGGGGCGATGCATTCCATTTCGCATGGAAGTTAAGAAGATACTCTCTGAGAGCGATGTGGACAAATGTGTAGGATTGTTTGTCAAGGTTTTTGCCGAGCCACCCTGGAAAGAGAACTGGAGTGCTGAATCTGCAAGACAGCACTTGCTCGAGACTTATCTTCAGGGGAAGGATTTTTGTTTTTACGCAGAACAGGATTCGAGGGTTATTGCTTTCATATTTGGCAGGGGTCAGACGTGGGATGATGGCAGGGAGTTGTTTATTGATGAGGCAGGTGTTGATCCTTTATTTCGAGGTAAGGGTGTTGGCAAGCTTATGTTCGAGCATCTTGAAGATTATTGCAGGGAAAAAGAGATTGTTAGTGTTAGTCTTGGTACTAATGTTAAGGCAGGGTCTTTTGAGTTTTGGAAGAAAATGGGTTTTTTGCATCGTGGATATGTCTTGATGCACAAGAAGCTCAAGTGATTTTTCTCTTGACTTTTTTTAGTTTATTATGATATCCAGGCACCACCTGTAGCTTCTTGGACCTTGGCTTCCGCAC
>JAFGHY010000008.1 GCA_016929855.1 Candidatus Woesearchaeota archaeon
ATTCAGCAAGTACAAGAAAATTAGACATGCTGAAAAAGAACTCACAAGATACATCCAAGATTAAGAATACTGAAAGTTCATAAATTATAGATAAACAGAAATTAACTTTGGAGAGATATACTTATCCGATATCCTTCCTGTTTCAGCGTCAAACAAAATTCTTTGCCTTCCTGTGTTTTGAACTCACCACAATCAAAAGGAAGATTGCCTGTAAATTCAGGATATTGCGGGTCAGTAAATCTTTGAACAAACTTGAGATAACAAGCATCCTTTAAATAATCACTAACCTCAAGCGTATCACAATCTGTGTATTCTTCATCTATAAATCCATACAAACAGTATGTGCTGGGATTGATTTCAGCACAGAACTTATTGTGAGTGTCCAGTTTTCCATTTTCTAGACGATCATTGTAACAAATCATTTTACCTTCTTCTGCTCGATAATTAATGTAGCCAAAACCATTAACATCAAAGCCATACTCCTTGCAGAAAGATATATCCTTATTTATAAGAGCAGAATTAATCAAGCAAAATTCAATCTTCGAGACATCTTCTGGCATTAATGGATTGATACCGTGCTGGCAATACTCTTTATTGCCTGTTTCATAACCATAATTGTATAAGCATTCATTTTTACATTCTTTATCAAGAATATTATTACATAAGGAAGGATTATTCTCACTTACTGCTTGACTGTATACAACCCAATGTTCAGAACAAAAGCTACTTGCTGATTCTTTAGTCTCTTTTGAGGAACAACCTGTAAATAATAAAACAAATATCAAAAGAAATATTAGGATTGTCCACCTCACCATTATCACCTTGATTCAATATTTGTATTATGATTCAACAGTTCACGCACTCTGCAAGGCAGTCAAACTCAGAATAGTCAAAATCACAGCTCGTCTTCTGCGCCAAAGAGAAATCAATGCTCTGCCTCGAGTCAAGATTGCCTATAACACGCCTGACCACGAAGGGCTCATCATACCTTATATCACCTGCATGACAGATTATCTCGACAGTATCTGCAGTGGTCAGGCCCATGTTCTCCACAATGCCTGTGAATATGAGCCTGCAGTCGTCAGAAATCACAACATTTGTTGACATCACAGCAAGATCTGCCTTCTTCGTCAGGACAACATGGCCAGTCGGGCCTGAATTGCCTGAAAGAGTAGCAGGAATAACGAACATAGCCACAATTACGACAATGCTGACAATATACTTGAGCATCAATGATTTTGTCCAGACTCGTGCCATTTCAATACTAGGAGGCAGTCCTGCTTTTTAAACTTAACCCAACATTCATCCCTTAACAGGGACATTCTCTGCTTTTGGCGAAAAGTCCGGCTCGTGCTTTCTGAAGAACAACAGAAACAAACCACTCACGGCAATCAGCAATCCGCAAACAATATGAGGCACGTGGTAGCCGTAAGCGTCTCCCATAGGCCCGAATATCAGACTACCAGCAAACTTTCCAAGTACAGTTATCAACCCTATCATGCCGAAATTCCCTCCAATTCTCTTTTTCGTGAAAAAGGACGAAGCTCCAACAAATACGAAAACAGCAAAAATCCCGTCACCAATCTCATGAATAATCCTGAAAACAAAGCTCAAGAAAGGATCTGTGAAGTAGGCCATGAGCGCAATACCTCCTCCACTAACGACAAAACACAAGAAAAGCAGAAGCCTGGGAGACCAATCCCTATCAATAAACCATCCAGTCCAGACAGAAGCTAGACCTAGAAACAGAATAGGTACAGCCATGAACCAACCCATCTGGATGAAGCTCAAACCAAGATTCTCCCTCAAGAACAGACCATAGCTTGTCGACTCAACACCCCAATGCAAAGTGAATATGAAAAGCAGGATTGAGAAAAAAATAACTCTCTTATTGGCGAAATCTTTGAAGTAATGGCGGACCGACTCCACCGACCTCTCAGTATCAGGGATGAACTTCACAAAGACTAGCGTGGCCAGCACAATCAATCCAACCACCAATAGCATAATATTGAAATCAGTCAAGTACAGAAGATATCCTCCCAACACCATTCCAACAGCGCCAGGCACTGACTTCATGAAAGAGTACACGCCAAACTTAGTGCCCTTCTGGGATGCGATCTTCTTCAATGTGAAAGTATCGAACGCCATGTGGTACATACGCTCTCCAATACCTCCAAGAAAAAAAAGAATGAATACAATCCAGAACAGCTCAGCATAAGCAAAACCAATCTTCTGTGCAGCAATGAACAAGATACCGAGAACAGCAATCAACCGGGCAGAAATCCTGTCAGTCAAGACACCAATGAAAAAAATGAACAGCAAGCCAGTTATTGACATGACAGCGTACAACAATCCAATCTGAAAACCAGAAAAGCCCAAGCTGTCCATGTAAATCGGAATAAAAAATGTTAGGGAATGAACTGCCAATCCCACAACAGCCAGCATAATGTAAGCAAAAAGAAAAGTGTGCTGTCTGAAAGGATTTGCCATAAATAAATTGCAGAGTAATTATATATAAAACTATCCCAGAAAAAATATAATTAAATCAAAGACCTCGCCCTAAATGCTCAAACAAAGTTTGGCAATATTGAGCAAGCCCAATATGGACGAGGTATGTCTGCGAATACTTCGATATGTAAATCGCCTAGGGCTGAGGTCTTTGGTACTAATCACATTTGATTAGTTCAAATACGCAGTATTTGTAAAGACTTAAGCATAACTGAAGTAATTCCTGCGTAATCCTCGACTTGAAAGACGAGGTATGCTTAAGTATTAATCAAATCAATCTCATGTATCCTATTCACAACTTTTCTATAGCCAAATGCAAAATCCAACTCAACAGCCCTCTCATAAGAGAAAAACTTCGCTTCCTCGACCTCTCTGTATTTCAATAACAACTCACCAAGTGCTTCGCCAGCAAAAACATGAATCATCACTCCACCAAAAAAGTGGTTGAAAAAAAAACTTAATATTAAAAAATTTCAGGCCGACCTCCTCTCTTACCCCCCTAATAACTGCCTCTTCAGGAGTCTCTCCCTCTTCTATTGTTTCATTCACAGGAACCCACAGACCAGAATGGTCCTCACCTTCAGCCCTTTTCAGAAGAAGCACTTCATTATCCTTGATTATGATTCCGGCCGCGACCTCCATGCTACTCCAACTCCACAACAACTTCTCCTTTCTTCTCATCGATAACCTTTACGATGGGATGGCCTTCAAAATGCTCCTTTATCTCCTTCCAGGATTTCTTCCTGCGCATGACATCAATAGTCTTCAGGACCTCATCAACCTCATTGTAGTGCTCGAACAACAGCTCTCCCTTACGCCGACTGTCCTGACTTGAACGGTCAAACCCTTTAATCTTCTCTTCCTGACTCCTGAGAATCTTCTCCTTGCGGGACATTGCCTCCTTCCGGGCCTTGAGATTCTTGTCCTCCACTTCAATATTTACAGGAATGACAGAATCCAATGCGTCGTTGAATGACCTGCAGGACGTAAACTTACTTTGCAGTGTATGAAACCTGAACGGAACAGGCACATTATCCTGCAATCCCGGCTGGACAGATTGGTTCTTCAGCTTCTGGAATGCACTAAACAAGCCTTCAAAGTCCTTCAGCGAAGGTTTCTGCAGGTCTTTCCTTATGCCTGCCAAAGCGCAAAGCTCTTCAGCCCATCGTCCCGACAAGCTGAGATCGATTGCCAGTGCAGTTACAAGACTGTCCTTTTTCGAGCTCTTCAGCTTCTCAATGAACTCATCCTTGCTCATCGCCAAAGAATTAGCCTGCAAGGGCGGAAACTGATACTTTATGCCCCCTCTGATGGTTCTGTCAGCCCAGTTCTGATTCTCCAACGGACTCTTAATCTTCCAATCCTCCTCGCATAATATCAGGTTGCCTTTGCTGAACAGTTCTATCACGAGATGATAGTCAGCATCCTTGGTGCTGAGATCAAAGACGATAATCCTCTCAAAATCCTTCTGCCATACCTTCTGGATGCGACTGTTCTTCAAGTACTTGCGCAGGAACATCGCATATGGCGGCGGAGAATCAGACATGCTTGGCTTATTCTGCGTCAGATAGCAGTACTCAGGCAAGTGAACCCTGAAATAAGTCTTCTTAAGCGCGTGGCTGTGCAAGTCGAACAAGAAATGACGCTTATCCTCAACATCCTGAA
Organism: Candidatus Woesearchaeota archaeon; assembly: GCA_016929855.1. Lineage (GTDB taxonomy): Archaea > Nanobdellota > Nanobdellia > Woesearchaeales > JAHJEM01 > JAFGHY01. The sequence continues at coordinate 4,174 of JAFGHY010000008.1, forward strand.
AAATCTTCACTACCTTACCGCGCTCAAGCTGCTTCAGCTCATCAACTAAATAATGAATGTCCAATGATGCAAGTTTAACAACACCTTTATTAACAACACCTTTAGGTGCTGATATTTGGTCTGCCATGCTCTTAAATAACCAGGTCGCATTTATATGGCTTTGCCACAAGCAGAGCAATCTGCTCTCTTCACTGCCTTAATCTCATCCAGAAACAACAATCTTCGCTTTCTTAAGCTTATCTTGGGCGACCCTGCCAATAATTATTTCCTGTCTAGAATATCTGAATTATATCTTAATTCCATTTTTATTCGCGCTTATCGTTTCCTGCACACAAAAAAAGCGTGGTCTTCCTCAAACGGCTCAAGGCTGACACGTTGCATTACGTCCACTTCCTTTTTCAACTGCTTCTCCACCTGATCAAAAATCTGATTTGGAGGGAGGGTCACATTCACTGAACGAGCCTTCAAAGCCAGTAGAAGCAAACCGCCGCGTTTGATGTACTGCAGGTGTTTCAAAAATATTTCGGGCTGATTCTTTTGCGCAATATCCTGGAACAAGACATCAAATTCAATCAAATAATTCTCATAATCTTTTGGATGATTGCAGTCACCAAGCAAAGGAGCCATGTTGTTTCTGAGCTCACATAGCTTCACAAGGTCGCGGACCACCAATGGCGCGAAGTCTATGCCAAGCAGGAAGCCCTTATCGCCGATAATATCTGACATGAAACTCGGAGTGTAGCCATGACTAGCACCCAAATAGAGCACCTTATCACCCTCCCGCAAGTCAATCTTTACCTTCTTTCTCAGTGCTGCACAAAGCTTGCTACGGCGTGGATCCCAATACCTAAATTCAGCATTGTTTATTACCCTGACTTTCTCGTCGAAGAACCGCTTCTTTGGAGTCAAGTTTCTAGTGTAAAGGTCCTTGTTCAGCCAAACAGTATTTGGAACTGTATTTGCAAAAGTATGTGAAATAGTATATGATTTAGTTTGTAAAATATTGTTGGAAGTATCTGATTTATCCATTTACCCTGCCTCCCAGTACCTTCCTGTAATCCGCAAAGAAACTGATGAAGTAAGGATCAAAGAAATCCTTGTCTGTTTTCATAATGTCCAGTATCTCCTGCTCTGAAAAAAACCTCACGTCAAGCACTTCCCAATTCAATGAATCCTTGGGAAGACTGTTATACAAGCCCTCATAAATGTACTTGAAAATCCTGGCTCCAGTACTCAGCTCGTCAATCTTTACGATCCCAAACAATTTCAGGAGGACAGTGATTCCAAGCTCTTCCTTTAATTCCCTGACAGCGCAGTCATCAGGACTCTCACTCCTGTCAACCAAACCTCCAGGCACATTCCACTTCAACGGCCTGCTAACCTTATCGCTCCTCTGCTCCAATAAGATACTGCCTTGATCGTTCCTCAATACTATGTACGCACTCCTGAGAAAATGCACACCATCATGCCTTTCAGAATAAGGCACCTCCTTCACAAAATTATTGCTGGAATCATACAGTGCAACCATACCGTCGAACTCAACAGGACCAGATGAGGCCTCATCCATTCACCTTCACCTCCAAATCCTTCTTGAGCTGAGCGCCGATGAACTTGCCCTTGAAATAATCCACCTTGGCCGCAATACTGACCTTGTCAGCAATGGCCCTGGCAATCTTCCCTTTGACTTCCCTCTTTGCCTGGGCGAGCAGAGGATGATTGATAATATGACCGTGCTTTGGAGGATTTATCTTCTTGTTTTTCAAATGCCTGAAAAGGGCACGTTCAGCGCCGAGCAACTGGATTGTGGATGAAGTCATGCTTGACAAGGACCTTAGGCTGCCCGCTTCCCTTACAAGGCGTGCTGTAATGATCGTGCCAGCGACAGTCTGGGTGTTAGGACAGTAGGACTTCATGATGCTCTCAAGATACTTTTCTAGAGTCTGCTTTTCCTTGGTGAGAGACTGGAGTTTCTTGGACAATGACTGAATGGGCTGAATCTCAATCTTTTTTGCAGGCCTGCCCATGGAATGCTTTGTGACCTTCCTTTGAATATGCTGGAACTCGCTTTTGCATAGGATTTCAAGGAACTTGTCAGGACTGGTTATCTCAAATTCAGGCAGGTACAAGGAGAACCAGTCATACAACTTCTTAGCAAGTATGGATATGCTCTTGTCAAGCTCATCATAAGCTAGCAGGGTGAAGATGATGATGTGGTCTTCAGATATTGCTTTTGAAAGGTTGGCCTTAGTATCTTGAATTG
>JAFGHY010000009.1 GCA_016929855.1 Candidatus Woesearchaeota archaeon
GTCGTCGTCAAACCTTATCACAATAAGGGCGAACTTACCCAGCATTTTGGTGTATCCTACTATTTCATTATGGTCCAATTCAGGAAAATAGTGATGGAAAGCAAGGACTTTTGAGTTCTCGTTTATGCTGGTCTTCCAACGGTATGCCAGTGTCTCCCACTTTCTGGTGGCATAAATTATTGGCACTTTGCCTTCGAGTTTTTCTGAGAACTTCTGTCCTATCTCGTCGAACTTTTGCGGTTGGATGTTAGTGACCAGGCTTTTTATCTCACTGTCATCTGCTTTTGCGAATCCTGCCTGCACTAGTATGTTAAGAGTGCAGAAGAACTGCAGCGGCCATGCGTTGCGCGGCTCGAAACCTTTGGGCAGGGCAATGTGAGTTGTCCTGTTCAGCTCGCACAGCTCTTTTATCTTTCCGCTGGTGCTCATGCTGACGACTGTGGCCTGGCTCCTGTTGGCCTGTTTGTAGCAGGAGATGGTTTCTTCTGTGTTTCCAGAATAGCTTGAGCATATTACCAGGTCTTCTTTTCCCAACGTTAAAGGGATGTCATAGTCCTTGAACACAAATAATGGAATGCTTTCGCCCGCGTATATCTTGAGAAGTTCGCCCGATATTGCGCTTCCCCCCATCCCGCAGTATATGATTCTTGAGAATTGCTTTTCAAACCTGAGGTTCGAGCCCAGTTCTCTAGCCTTGCGTATGGTCTCAACGACACCATCCAGGCGTTTCTTCATACCGCTGGCGTCAAATTGGTAGTAGTCCATCGGGAATGCAAGCTTCTTAGCTTCGGAATCCTCTGAACTTTCTTTTATTTCCCCATCCAAGTCCTCATCTGTCATATCCTTTTTCATGTTTTGATGGTTCATTCTTTAATTTATAAGGTTTGCTATAGCTTTATATTATTGAATGTGAATCCCAGTGGCAGGATGGCTTATGACTTGATAGTATTGCAGGATATGGCTGATATTGAAGCATACGCATCAGCTTCTCTGGACGCGGCAAAGGATATGCTCAGAATGAGAGGTCATGGCCTCACTGGATTTGAAGAGCTGCTTATCCATCGGGCATTAAATCTTGGTATGGGCAAGGGTTTTTTTGTCAAGTATTTCAGTCAGCGTATAACACCAGATATTATTGGCAGGGAATTGAGGGATGAGTTTCCTGCAGGTCCTAATCTGGCTGCACTGCTCGAACAGGCTGCAGAAGAGGGGAGGCACGGCGCTTTGCTTACGCATTCAGCAATAAGAGAACCTGTCGAAGGGCTGATGAGAGATATTTTTACCTCTATTGATGTGTATTGTCTTGACTGATTGTTTATTGACTGATTGCTGGTTGACTAATCGCGTATTGAGTGAATTGATTCAGTGATAGCTTGTTGTGTGAATACTATTGAAGGATTCTAGCGAAATGTTTAAATACTATACTGTGATTTACGGTTTAAAGGGGGTGTAACATGGCTTTTAACCTTAGCGATGGGAATCAATTACACAGTGTCGAAGACCTTAAAAAATTCTTGAAAAAGGATAACAGTGAAGTATTCCAATACCACGTAGGACCTGATCACAATCATTTTTCTGACTGGATAAAGCACGAGCTTCATGATCCTGAACTGGCAGATAAGCTGAACAGGGCAAAGACTCCGAGCCAGTTTCTTGCTGCAATTGAAGCCAAGGAAAAGACAAAGATCCTGACAAACAATATAGGCAGTTTGAAGGACATGCTAGAGGAGAGCAGGAAGCGACTACGGGCACAGGAACAGATTCTCGTTGAGCTTGAGGGCACTCTGGGCAGTGACGACGATGATGACGAGGATGGTGATGGAGACCATGATGATGATTCTGAAGAAGAGGAGGGCGGTCCTGAGCTGTCTGATGACATGCTTAGGTCTATCGAGCAGGAGTCCTTGAAGTTTCTTGCTCAGAAGGAGGAAGAAACCAGGACTGAGACATTCGCTCCTGTGCAGAAAGACCTGGAAGGTCCAAGTCAGGTTTTTGAGGCCATACCCTTGCACGAGCTAAAGCAATCCACTACTGATTTGCCTGAGGAATTCAAGAATCTCGGACGTGATTTTGAGTCTGATTCAATCGGGCCTGAACCAGAGCCTGACCCTATACAACCACAGCCAGAGCCTCAGCCTGACCCGCTTGAACAGGATATTCTGCAGGAAGCGCTTACTGCAAGCGCCAAGAAGTCGGGCTTCAAGGCTATGCTTCAGAGATTGTACAAGCGGAACAAGAGCAAGGAGTCTGATGTACTCGCCAATATTCCTTTGCCTTCGGAGTCTTCGACCAGGACGCAGAATGCTCTGCTGCATCTGATGGTCACTGAGTGCAAGGGCTTGATTGATGAGGGCAGGATTGAGGATGCAAAGTCAAAGTACATGGAATTGCGTAATGAATTCAATGATATTGATTATGATGTGAAGATGCAGTTCCAAAAGGATGTGCTTGATATCTACAATAAACTTAAGTGATTTCCAATAATTTTTTTCCAATAATTTTTTCTGGTTCTGTTTGTTTTTTTAATCTTTATTATTAAAAATCTCGCCAGACATATTAGGGCGTGTAATATTTTGTTATCAGTCTTTTATTGTGACTTTAGTTTCAGTGCAGACAAGTCTTGCGAGGTCGTTTATGTCCTGTTCAAGCATCCTGATGCACGAGTGGCTGTCTGCATATCCGATGGTCCATGGCTGGTTTGTCCCGTGTATTCCTGTTCCGCCAGTAAGTCCTATCCAGTATCCTCTTAAAGGGTTGAGTTCGTGTCCGTATGATATGCACCCGTTTTCTTTGATGTAATTTCTTGCTGTTTGCGAAAGCCAAGTGTATTCTGGATTAGGGTACCATACCGGATTCTTCACAATGTTCTGGATTTCAAACTCGCCTCTTGGTGTAGGGAATTCTTCACTGCCTACTCCTACAGGATAAGTCGCAATGATTGTTTTCTTGTCATAGACTGTCATCTGTCTGTCAGAAATGTCAATGATGATTCTCGGCTGTCCTGCAAGTGCAATGCCAGAAGCTATTGATAGCAAGAGTGCTGCAAGACCTGTTCTCACTTTCATTTTGTTTCAAGCGTTGGAGAATGCCCTTTTTTTTATGCGTTTCCTTTCACAAGATAAAATAGCTTATTACAGGCAGTATCAGACATCCCAGCAGGTGGCTTTTTGCAACATTTTGTCGCCCGGCAACGTATCCTAATCCTGTCGCAACAGTAAGTATAACAAAACCTAACCACGCATCAAACACTAGGCTCATCACAACAATTAGTCCGACTATGCTGAGTATGAGTTTGGAATAGTTTACTTTCTCGACAAGCTTGCTGAAAAGTCTTGTGGCTCGCAGTGCAAGCATTGTTGCAAGCCCTGCAACGACCAGTGTTACGGAAAGAAACACCAGTACTTCATGTAATCCTATCTCGCCTATTAATTCTTGTACACTGACTATTGCTCCGTTGCGTGCCTTGCCTATCATCAGGAAAGTCGCTATGCTCAACAGCATGTTTGCAGTGTTGATTCCGCCCACCATGACGAGAAATCCTTCATCGCCCAGGTCGCCGACCATCTCTTTTGCAAGCACAGCCGCTTGTGAGCTCCCGAATCCTGGCAGGAATGCCGCGATGAACCCTGTGAAACTGCACCCGAACAAGGCTTTAACTAAATTCTTGTTTGACAAGCTTAACTTACTGTCACTTGTTTGTTTAACGATGCTTGTCTTGTCCTTCAGACTGCTGAGAAGGAGACTGACGCCGAACAGGCCTGAAAGCAATGGAAACAATGGCTGGTTCATCTCAAGGTCAAAAACAAGGAATCCAAGTCCGCCGCTTAGGCACAAGAACAGAAGTGACAGAAGTTTCTTCTTCCAACTTCTTTCAATAACAATCAAGTAACCGATTATTGCGATCAGCAGGTAACCTGTGCTGTCTTTAATGTGTGGGTAAAGAAAACCTATTGCCTTGGCAAGAAAGTAGAACATAAGAATCCCGACCACAAGACTGCCGAGGCTGCCGACCAGCGTGCACACTACGGCAAGGTATCCTCTGCCTTTCAGGAGTAGCCGGTGTCCTGGCAGGGCGCCCATTGCCATGCTCTCGTCCGGCGCTCCAAGAAATATTCCTGGAATGGCGTCGAGGAATGTGTGGGTTATGGCCGTAGAGATTATGATCACGCATATTGAAAGCGTGGAGAATATTCCTGCGACTTTAACTGCCAGGCTGACCAGCACTAAAGCAACAAGATTCACGTGCACTCCAGGCACGAGGCCTGTCACGCAACCAAGTGCTATTCCTGCAAGTATTGCCGAAAATATTTCGAACATTGTTGGACGGCGTGGGCGGGATTGCCGGAGTCAGGGGGTGAAATACTCATTCGAACCCGCATGAAACCGGGTATGTCTCACTAGGGCATCAACCTGGTGCAATGCCAGATTATGCGACCACGCCTTTATCCAAAAAATTTATAAGGTCTATCTGCTTTTTCAAGTTTGACTGGGTATGTCTCACTAGGGCATCAGTTTGGTGCTCATTTTTTTATTGTTTAAAATTGGTTAATAAGCTCTTCTAGAAAATTTCCTGTGAATTTACGGGATAATTGCAGGATTTTCATTTTTTATGCAATTAATTCTACTAGTTATTGGGATGGATACCCTTCCTGCGGGTTGAGTTGACAAAGTCCATCTAAGATGAACTTTGACACACAAATCTCCATTTTGAGATTGTGAGTGAGGGGAGATTTGTTGTTTCAATCTACGCAACACAAAATCTGCTGGCAGAATTTTGTGTTGCCTATAAATGTTGTATTCATTAAATTAGTAGCAGTCACCTTTTTTTGAAAGAAATGACTATTTTGACTGCCAGTAGTATTGTTGCCTCACGATTTCATGCAAAATATTTTAAAAGACCTTAAAATATCCTTTAGAATGGGAGACCCGCACTATGTGGCTGCAACGGCTATTGTCATAAAGAAGGAAGATGGCAGGTTCAGGTACCTTATTTCTCAGCGAAGTATGTCTGAAGAGAATTTTCCGGGCTTGTGGACTGTTCCAGGAGGTACTTTGGAGGAGGCAGACCATAAGCTCGTTCCTGTGAATGAGTCTGGCCAGTATTATAATGTCATGGATGCCGTTGTTAAGAGGGAAGTGGAGGAGGAGGTCGGTCTGCAGATTGACAATATCCGCTACCTGCTCAGCCTCGCTTACCCAAAGAAGAAAGGTCCTGCTCTGTGCTTGAGCTTCTACGCAGACCATGTCGACGGTAAAGTCAAGCTGAATCACGAGATGATAGACTACGCGTGGATTACAGTTGATAATCTACCGAAATACAATATCATCCAGGGCATTCCTGAGGAGATTGTCATGGTTGAAGACATCCTCAACAACCGGCCTGTTAAGTCTTGGGATGAATACAAGCGGATTGTTGCCAGAATGCATGGCAAAAACTGAGTGCATTTACATTGGGTGTTCTCTGATTATTCCTTGTTCGCGTTCTCAATGCTCAACATTGTTATCGAGCCCAACAATACAATCGTGCCGAAAACTTGACCGATGCTCAATGTGTCACCGAGGAAGAACCGGTTCACGAGTATGGCGCTGAGAGGGAATGCGAGTTCCGCTATTGTGGCGACGCTTGCCCTGCATTCCCTGAGTCCAAGATAGTATATCAGTAGTGGAATGAAACCCGGAATGAATGCTATGCCGACAAAGAGCAGGAAGAAGGTCCAGTTGAGCTGTCCGAAATATCCCCATTGGTTGAGGAACAGCATCATGATTATGAGGAATATCACGCTGGCAAGATATCTTATGGCTGTGACAAAGCTGTAGCTGTACCTGTTAGTCAGGTGCTTGCCGAATACTGTACCGCTTCCCCAGAACACTGCTGCCAGCAATGCAAACATTACAGGCATTAATTCTGCCTTGGCCAGGGCTCCCAGCGTGAATGCGAACCCAAAGCTCACGAAGTACGCGCCTATTATTCCAAGCAATGCCCACAGCCAGAATCTTTTTGTCAGCTTTTCTTTCAGTATCATGACAGCCAGCAGTATGGCTATGATCGGCTGAAGCTTCTGTATGAGAATCGGGACAGTGTAGTTGCTTGTGGTTGCGAAGCTTTGCGTGAAGAAAAGCAGTCCGAGCACGCTGCTCCCGAGTGATATTGCGATCAGGCTGGCCCAGTCGTTCCACTTGAACTTGAGTATCTGCCGCCATTCCCGCAGGAACATGGGGATTGTGACTACCAGTGATATCATGTGGTCGATGAACACGACAAAGAATGTTGGGAATGCTGTCAGGACCCTGCTTCGCATGGGAGCGTCACTTGCCCTCATGGCATTAGCCAAGGCTACCAGCCATGGTCCTCTGCTGGTATTGCTGGATCTGGATTTCTTGCTATTTTTACTGTTTTTCATATTTTACCTCTAATTCGTCGCCGTCTTTTATGTTAAACATTTCCCTCAGGTCAACTGCCGCAATTAGTTCAATTATGCTTGGGTCCCTGTCGCTCAGGCACGGTTTAACGATGACTGCGTCTAAATCAAATACTTTCACATTGTATGTTTCCAGTGCAGCATATGATTTGCCGTCCTCATCAAATCCAGGAAGCATCACTTCCTGCATGTTTTTCAGAAACACTGCTGCCTCTTCTGGATTCACTTTTAGATTGAGGGTGCCTATGAATGGGTCGAATCCAACAAGGTTTCGGAGGCGTGTCCTGTATATCCTCACAAAATAAGAGCCTCTTCCCTGGCCCGTCGTGACCTTGCCTTTTATGCACAATGGACGTTCCATCATCTTGATATATTCTTACTGCTTAATAATTTTTCCAATCTCGTCGTTCAATTCTTTCAATGCTTTCACGGCTTCTCCTGCGAAATCTTCACTGCCTGTCTTCAGGTATGCGAAGTTTATTCCTGAACTGCTGTTTATCCTGCATATTCTCATGTCGTAGCCGGCTTTCTTGAGCACGCCAACTACTTCTCTTGCACTCCCTCCCTGTGCACCTACTCCTGGTATAAGCAATGGCACTTGTTTTTCAGATTTAACAAAAAGCTTTGCTATCTCTCCCAGCTCTTCAGGATATGTCGCTCCGACAACAGCGCCAGTCCCTTCTTTATGCCATTCAATGATCTTTCTGGCAGTCTGAATGTAGAAGGGCTCGCCGTCATCTGTCTTGATGTCCTGCAGGTCCACAGCTCCTTTGTTGCTCGTCCTGCATAGTATATAGACTCCCTTGCCGTTCGTGCTGTACTCCAGGAAAGGCCCCACCGAGTCGCTTCCCATATATGGTGCGACTGTTAAACAATCGCAATCCCAGAACTCAAAGAACGCTTTGGCGTATGCTTTGCTTGTCTTTCCGATGTCCCCGCGTTTAGCATCGAGTATTACAGGGATGCCGTATTCTTTTGCTTTTAATATTATTTTCTTGAGCGCGCGAAGTCCTTCAAATCCATACTGTTCGTAGAAGGCAAGGTTGGGCTTGACCGCCCCAGGTATAGTCTTTTCCTGCACGAACCTGTCTATCATCGTGCAGTAGAATCTTGCCAGTCTTTCCTCTA
>JAFGHY010000086.1 GCA_016929855.1 Candidatus Woesearchaeota archaeon
GAAAGCCTGTTTACTTTGTAGAATTGAAGTATCATAGCAAGGATTGCCATCCAGAGAATCGCAATCTCGATAAATGCAAACAGCAACTGTCGGAATCCAAAAAATAATATTGACCATAGAACATTAAGAGCCAGTTGGACTCCGAACACTGTGAAAGCGAGCTTATCCTGTTTTTTTATCCAGATGAGATATAGCGAGATTCCCATCAACAAATACAGAATTGTCCAAACAGGCCCAAAAATCCAACTAGGCGGATTAAAAACAGGTTTAGCCAGCTCTACATACCAAGTTGAGACTGAACTAGCTGTAAAAAGTCCTCCTATAACACTTGCCACCAAGGGAAGCATTATTGATATGACTAACTTCCAGGTTTTGTTCATCTTACTGCTATCAAATCAAGATATATTATAAAAGCTTTGGAAAATATTGGTATTCAATAAAAAAGTAGCCCCGCCCAATACATCATGAGTTATTTAAATTTTGTTCGTTTTGTAGAAGCGGACTTTCAAGAAAACAATCGAAGTATTTTCTTTGACACTTCTTCTTTTGCGCTCAGGGCCTTGACATAACCAATTGACTTCTGAATAAGTGAGTTGTGGAGGGTGAATATCATGTCTACATATATATTGCTATCAAATTGGATGTTTCCTTCACACAAATTCCTTGGAAGGTTTATCTCATATGTGGCAATATTCCTTTTCTTGGTAGTGATCTGACAGAGGACATAATTATCTCCACCTGGCATTGCTACAATTAATGCAGGTCTAAGTTTTGATTCACTCAAATCAGAGAATGGGAAATTCACGAGGACAATATCATGGACTTTCATTTCTGCAGATAGGCAAAAGCCTCCTCATCCTCAGGGGAATCCCAGCATTCTGCTAGAGCTCTTTCTGATAGCAGGGCAGTCTCATTAACCTCTCGCATTGGCCTTATGACAACTTCATCCTTCCTTGCAATGATAAGCGCATCCTCGCCTTCCCTAAACTCAATAAAAGATTTTGGAATTGTAATCTGGCGCTTTGCTGAAATCTTAACAGTTCGAATTTCCATTGTAAAGAAAGTAAAGAAAGTAATATTTATAAAACTTTCGGTTGTTATTCGAAAATCAAGCTTTCAGGATTTTCATGTGGGATGATGTATTGAGTCTTTGCTCAAATTCTGAAACAATTTGTACAATATGTTTTCAGTTAGGGCTGAAATCAAGTTCAAAGTTGTTGCCAACCAGACTACGAGCCTATGATTCCCCAAACCTTAAGTTGGGGATAAGCTCGGAGTAGAGGACTTTGTTTAAAGTCATAGAATTGTTATAAAGAGTACTATAACCCTTTATTAAGTAGGAATTTTTGGGATTATAATTCCAAAAGAAAAGTATGTTAATATTCCAACGATGATTAAGAGCCACCAATATTTTTTCAAGTAATATCAAATTTGAATATTTGTTTACACACTACTCTGAAGTTCGTCATTTTTGGATTGATATTCGCCTGAAGTTAGATCCTTGTATTTACATAAAAACACTAATAGCCCCGCCCGGATTCGAACCGAGGTCTGCGGATTTCTCCAGACAGATTTGCTGAATGCCAGAGTCCACAATGATTGGCTCAAAGCCGAAGGGTTTGAGTCTTCAAAGTCTCCGACTTTGTTTGGCCGCTACACTACGGGGCTGTGATTTTTTTTGGGGTTTTGTTCCCGTGATGCCTTTGCTCAGTGTTGTTTGGTGACCGAGCTGTAGGCGAGGTCGCCTTTGATGCCAACGGGCGTAACCGTTGGGTCTGGCTACACTACGGGGCTGAATATAGCCCTGAAAATAATACCTCTTTTTAAAATTAATGGCGATGACATGGGTGTAGACTGGAGGAAAGGATTGGCTGTGCTGTATGGCAGGCAGGACTGCATCTCAACCAATAACTTTTTAAACCTTCAACTTTAGAATAGGGTCATAAGATTTTGGAAGAGGTGGAGTGTTGTTTTCAAATAAAGGAGGGTCTAGTGTCGATGAGCATACATTGCCTGACTTAAAGGAAGAGCATAGTACTGAAGATTCTGCCACAGGAATAGTGCATTTGGATAATGCATTGCGCGGAGGGATACCTAAAGGCAGTGTTGTGCTACTGGCGGGAAGCTCAGGAAGCGGAAAGACAATATTCTCATTCCAATGGCTTTTTCATGGCATCAAGAAGGGAGAGAGAGGATTGTACATAACACTGACTGAACCCTTGTTCAAGACCCTGAAGAACCTGGAGTGCATGTCATACTATGACAGGCAGGCCATTGAAGAACAGACGCTGAAGATCATGGACATCCGTGACACTTACGGCAAAATCAATTTTGAAGACCCTGAAAAGATTATTGAACTGATTGAGAAAGAAGTCATGCAAACACACGCTAAACGCTTATGCATAGATTCGGTCACAGCTATCGCTTATTTCTTGAATGATATCACCAAGATACGCAAGTTCATATTTGAGCTGGGGAAGGTACTTGCAAGCCTCGGCTGCACAACGTTGTTGACTAGCGAGGTTGGAGACTCGAATAGCTATAGTATCTACGGCGTTGAGGAATTCATCTCAGATGGAATTATCCGCATGGACCAGATCATAGACCAAGGTGAGTACAAACGTGTGATGCAGCTCGTCAAGATGAGAGGCAAGGATTATGTCGGAGAGACATACCCGTTGAAGATATCTAAGGATGGAATAAGAGTATTTCCGAGAATCCAGATTCCGCTGGACTATGAGTCTTCAGAAGAAAGAGTGAGCACAGGGCTTGTCCTTCTTGACAAAATGATCAGAGGTGGAGCTTTCAAGAACAGTACAACACTGATTGTAGGAAGTACGGGCACAGGAAAATCATTGTTGGGTGTGCATTTCATAATGCAGGGTCTGAGAAAAGGCGAGAACTGCCTGTACATGAGTTTTGAAGAATCCCAGAAGCAGATAATGAGAAACGCTTTAGGTTTTGGCTGGGGGCTGCAGGAGTTCCTTGATAACGGGCAGTTGTCGCTTAGATGCACTTATGCCAACAAGAAATACTTGGAAGAGCACCTGCTTGAGATAAAGAGCATTGTTGAAGCAAAGAAGATCACACGGTGCGTCATTGACAGCCTCTCTGCCATATCAGACGTATTCCTGCCTGAAGAATTCCTGAGTTTTGCCAACAGGCTCAACGGCTACCTGAAAACAGCGGGCGTGACATCATATTTCACCAGTGCTGCCGCGACTTTCATAGGGACATCTTCCCTGACAGAGAAGAGCTTGTCGACGATGACCGACAGCATAATCATGCTGAGGCTTGTTGAGGTTGACGGTGAACTGCAGAAAGTCATTAATGTGGTGAAATTGAGGGGAAGCAGCCATGACAAAAGCCTGAGAAAATATGACATAACAAATCATGGTGTTGTGATAGGGCATTCATTGGCGGGGTACGAGGGAGTGATGTCAGGAAGCACCAGGAAAGTCAGCGAGACCGTCGAGGAGAAACTGCGTGATGAATTCAGAAACCAGCTTGGACTGAAAGGAGATTACTACTTTGAGGAGGCCAGAGGTCACGGGATATCAAAAGAGAACATTTTCCTGACAATCGACAAGGCAGTCACAGACTCAGCCATCACATCAGACCAGTCTAATAAGCTGAAGCTCAAGGTTTCAGGAATCCTGCACAAGAGTGACAGGTCTATGGAGGCTTTTAGCGAGTTCGCCAAGGAATAATTAAGTGTACAACATTAGAAATAGAGGAACAATATGGGAGATGCGATAAAGGATGCAGTGAAGAAGGGCAATGTTGTCATGGTAGAGCTTCCTACCAACAGGTATTTCGAGGCCAGCGTATCGACGATAAAGACACTGACTGACAACAAGATTGAAGGGGTATACTTAAGCTTTCAACGCCCGTACAGGAATCTTGTCAGCATGTTCCAGAAAGCAAAGATAGACGTTAGCCGGATTCTGTTCATTGATGCAGCAGTATTACTGACAAAAAGTGCAATTCCTGATGAGAACTGCATTCACGTGAACCCGGATCTTGACGTTGACGAGATTGTCCGCGCAATCTACATGGGGTTGGAAAATTTGAAGTCTGAAAAAAAATTCATTTTCATAGACAGTTTGAGTACCATAGCTTTATACAAGCCGCTGTCAGAAACGTTGAGATTCTCCGAGTTCCTTATCAGGACTGTCAAGAAGCACAAGGATGCAGAGAAACTCTATTTGATATTCAATGTGGCAAAGGACCTGAGCCAGAAGAGGTTCATCAAAGACATTGCGATGAAAGTTGACGAGGTTGTAGAGCTATGATTGACCTGGATATAGTCAAAGGAGACCTGAAGAACGTCCGTGGAGGTTGGGTTTTTCTTATTGAGACGTCAAAAGAAGACAGGTTGTCAGTAGTCCTTGGAGTACTCAAGCTCATGACTGAAGTGAACGTGCCTGCAATAGTGCTTGATGCCCACATGCCTTATGTCCAGTTGAAAGAGATGTACGAGAATGCAGGACTGAACATCAACAAGATATTCGTGCTGGATACGATGACCAAGTCCAAGAATCCTCAGGTCGTAAATTCTGCCAGAGTTGCCTACATCACGAACCCTGTAGCACTGAATGAAACAATACTTTCGCTTAATGAAGTATTGCAGATGATAAACAAGGATAAGTTTGTCACAATGGACAGCCTCGATAGTTTTGCAAAGTACAGTCAGAACACGGATTTCGCGAAGTTCGTGCACAGCATACTCACGACAATAAGGCTGAATGGAAGCGGAGGATTCCTTGTTAATGTTGCAGGAGAGATAAACGACGACCTCAGGTCAGAGCTTGCACAGTTCGTTGACAAGGTAGTGCATTTGTAGAACCTTCAAAGCACAATAAAAGATATTAATCTGTATTCTCCTTCAGGACGCAAATTTCCTTTCAGCTTCAATGTCATCCCTTATACTTTCAAGATGAGCGTTCAGGCTCGCCACAACATTGTCTGTAAACTCTTTCTCCAACCGCTTGCCATCCTCAGTTGCAGCATCTATTTCCTGGACTGTCTTCAAGGCAGCATCGATGACTTTCATGTATTCTTTCCCGGCACCAGATGCCTGAAGCTGATTAATAACGCTCAGCTCAAGCTTCTTGAGGACAAAGAGCACTTTGAATTCAAGCTCCCAGCCTTCCATTTCCTTAGGCGGCAGGTGCTCTTCATTGTGTGCGATGGCAACAACCTCTATCTGTTTTAGCACCCTCTCAACCTGAGGGTACTTTGAGCTGACCTCACCTATCAGCTGTTTTATTCTGGCTAATTTTTCATTTGCTATTTCATTCATTCTCTATCACCTATCAAGTCTGCTGTAGCAGCACCAATTATTGCAAGTATCATGACAGCGCTTATGGATTTGTACGCCTCAGTGAATGTTGTGTGCCAGCCGAACAGGCCGAAAATGTAGAATACCAGCGCGATTATCGCAACCGCAGTGAAATAAATAACCAAAAGCCTTATTGGTACAAAATGCATTATGCGCACCTGCTTGACTTTCCTGAAGCCACTGAAGTAAAGGAATCCCAGTCCTATCAAGAGGGCGATGATGTAGAGCAGTGTGGCCCTGAGCATCGTTAGGTTCTCGGCGACATGAACTCCCTCCAGGAACGCAAAATGACCGACGATTCCCACAAATGCACCTATCGCTCCTTTGGTGATGTCTTTGTATGTTATCCTGATGAGCGGGTGGGGGCCGACCCTTTCCTTGATCTGCTGTTCAAGCGACTCAATTTTCTTGAGCTCTTCTTCTTCGTTTATCTCATCTTTGGAGATCTTGACCTCTTCTGCTAGCTCCTGCTCCTCCAGACCGATTATTTTCTTCTCTGACTTCCTCAGTTCCTTGTCCATGTTAAACAGTTTTGACTGCTCGTCTAGTATTATGTCAAGTTTCTGGTTTATCTCCTCATCTTCATGCTTTAGCTGAATGAGCTCGCCTTTCAGGTTGGAAATTTCAAGGTCATTCGGCTTGTCCACCTTCTTCTGTTTTTTGGTTGTCTGCTTGGTCGTGCTGGTTTGTTTTTTCCTTACTGCAGGTTTTTTCGGGCTCTTTTTCTTTGTCGAAGATTTTCCTGCTGTTTTCTTTCCTGGTTTTGCCGCGCGTGCAGTTTTCTTTATATTCTTGTTTGATTTTCTTGTGGATTTCCTTTTAGCTGGTGAACCTTTATTCCTCTGCTTGGCAGGTGTTTTTTTAGGATTCCCTTTAGTCCTATCTTTAAAAGAGGATTTTGCAGACTTCCTAATCTTTTTTTTAGCCATCAAACATGTCCTGACAATTGTAATTTAAAAAACTATCTATCCAATATTGATTGGAGGCAACAACCCGCCAATAAGTCCTTTCAGAACCAGGTCCCAAGCATAAGGTGCAATAATGATAAGTACTCCAATAACGAGGACGTGATACTTCTTCTCACCAACCTTTCCTGCAATTGCTGCCGCACCCGCAACCTTCACCATCGCGATTATTCCCACCACCACAATAACTGCGTGCTTGACCCAAGCCATGCCGCTTAGGCTGTCCAATCCCGCGACATGAAGGGCGAACGGCACGTTCATCGTGATAAAAGTGAACAGCATTGTCATGGGAACTGCATGAAGTCCGTGCGTCAGCCAGCCCATGCCTCTCTCATCAGCATGCACAAAGAACAATTCCACAAGGCTTATAGCAAGCCCCATTACTACTGCTGACAAGATTTCAAGTTCTGCCATGCAATGTTTCTGATGTCGCAGGTTTTTAAAGGTTTCGATGGACATTATATAAATGACCATACCAATTTTGTTTGTACTTTATCTTGTCTTGACAAATCTGGTCTGCAGACCAGCGTTTACCAAACAAAGTTTGGGGTTAGCCAGAACTCCAATGAAGTTGGAGTTCTGGGATATCCCAGTCTCGGCATTGCCGAGACTGGCGTTTGCTGAACATAGTTCAGCTTATGTCAAGACAACTATAACTAGTGACTCAAGCGTGATCAACTAGAAATTTTAAAATCAGAAAACAAGAACAATCTTACTTTTGTGCTCTCTTACGCTTTTCTTTCTTCATACGCTTACGCTGCCACTTCCAGCGCATCTGACCTTTCTTTTTCCATCTTCTGGAACTTCTTTTCATCTTGCGGTGCTTCGCACTCGATGGTGCTTACTTAACCTCCATTACATTTTTCAATAAAAATGAATTAATATACCTTCAGAAATTGGTCCTATTTATAAATGTGAGCAATAATTATGATAATGATAAACTAAATTCAGGATGATTATACTGCACTATTCTTCAATTACCTCACTATCAGAGCATATGAAAATATGGATAAAGTAGATATGTTCAAGATTGGCACTCAAATCATGCTAGAACACGTTCTTGAAGCAGAAAGATTCCTAGAAAGAGGGCAGAGTCCCTCTGATTATGAACATCAGCTCTTGAAAGACAACAGAAGAGTTGAGGCAATCCTGAATGGAATGATAATTCCTCCTTATGAGCTGGAAATACAGACAACCTCTTTATGCAATCTCAGGTGCTTGCACTGTTTTGGGAAGGACTACGGCAGAATCCAGCCGCAGATGACTGTAGCACAACTAAAGCAGTTGTCAGAAAAGATTGCGGAATTTGTTGAAGACAAATATTCCATAAGAGTGATAAAATTCTGCGGCACTACAGGAGAACCTTTAGTCAATCCTGCGACAATCGAAGGAATAAAGATTTTCAAAGCAATGGGAAAAGAAGTAATATGCTTTACCAACGGATTATGGTTGGACAAAACTCTGCCAGACGGCCAGCCATACTACGAAGTCGTTGGAACAGTAGACAAGGTCAACCTAAGCCTGGATGCAGACTGCGAAGAAACATTCAAAAGGCTGAAAGGACGCCAGGGTTTTGACAAGATAATTCATTCACTGGAGAAGCTTGTAGCGTCGAAGCCCCCTCAAAACAGGTTGATAGTCAGCTATGTCATAAGCATCCACAACTACCAAGGGATTGTCAGTGCAGCAGAATTGCTCAGGAACAGCGGAGCAGACGAACTTTGGTTCAGGGTTGACTTTACAGACGCAGAAGACATCCGAGGCATATCAGGTGATATCATCGACAGTCTGGAAAAAGCAAAGAGCTATAGTTCGCCTGATTTCAAAGTCATGTCAGTGTATTCTGCTGAGGCAATCTCTGGAAATGACGGTGCATTCAACTCTTTCGGCAGAAAATGCTTCAACAGATTTTTTTGGGCGTGCATCGGCCCTGACAGCAACCTATACGCCTGCGGTCACAGGACGCACGCAGGCATTCAATCCTACGGCAGCCTTTTAGACCACTCGTTCAGAGAGTTGTGGGAGAGAAGGCAACAAAACCTAGACGACCTGCCGGACAATCATTGCCTTTACTGCTCCCCATCGTCAGTTCGAAGAAATGACTTCATGACATTCCTCTCACAACTGTCAGAGCAACAACGCAAACAAGTATATGCCCTGGCACAATAGATGCTCCCGCCGGCGACAACAGACTCCTTACAGTCGTCTGAGTCCCGGCGGTCGGTCAATGCAGTTACTGTATCTTATAATTCTATAAGTTAAGCAATGCTCCCGCCGGCGAATACATACTCACTATGTTCATATGAATCCCGGCGGTTCGGTTGCTTGTTGTTCGGATTCTGACGAATAGGGGAGTAAATCAATGCTCCCGCCGGGATTCGAACCCGGGTCAAAGCCTCGAGAGGGCTTTATGATTGGCCGGACTACACTACAGGAGCTTTTTTTGTGAGGTAAGTGTTGCTTACCTTGCTTTGTTTTCGCCAGCCTTTTTTTAAAAGGCTGGAGGACTGTATTACAGGAGCAAACTGATGAATGAGAAAATAAGGTGTTTTTAAAGGTTTTCTTATTTGGGCTATTCTTTCAGCATAGCAACTATTAGACTGTACGTTTCAGGATATGTGCTTGGGCTGAGCATCCTGCTGTGCAATTCTGCATTCAGGAAGTCCGAACAAGCTCCATCAACGACAAAATTGGTCGCGTAATCCAAGGGTACGTTCTCTGCCACGACAATACCGTCCCCATCCTCTCCTTCCATGTCACAGCCACTACCTCTTATCGTGTAGATTCTTGTCTGTGTCGGGGCGTTTTGAGGGTCGTTAAGCCTTTTCAGGAAGATGCTGTCCTCCTTCATCTCATCGCATTCGATACCTGCTCCTTTAAGGCCGCAAAGACTTGCTACTTTACCCTTGATGCCCTTATTTGGAGTGCCAACCATTATGAGCTTGCCGACATTTCCTTCTCCGAATAACGCAAGATACTCCCTGGCAACAAGCCCGCCCATAGAATGTGCGACAATATTGACTTTTTTCGCGCCAGTCCTGTATTTTACAAGGTCAATAAATTCCTTAAGCCTGATGGCATAGTTCTCAATATTCTCACTCTTCTGCGTTGTGAGGATGTATTTTCCCAAATCATAGTACCTGATGTAATAGTAGCTTACCCTAATACTCACCGGCTTTCCTGACCTTCCCCACTCGCCATACTCAATATCTGATTCACTACCGCCCATGTCAAACTGTCCTGCATTGACGAATCCGTCCTGACCTAGCAGGCGCTGGATGGACGCGAAAGCTGACAGGCTCGCTTCAGGACTGTTCTGTTCGTTGAAAGCATGCCCATGCACGAAAATTACTGGGTAGTCGGCCTCTTCCCTACACTCTTCACTATCACAGCACTCTTGGCATTCTCCGAAAGCACAGCACACGTCAAAATTGTCTTCAAGCACGAAGGATGTGTTATTTGAATCAATTTTCATTGAATCAATCTCCACATCCAATATCTGAAGCTGTCGACTTCCCAAATCAATGCTTTCATTAGTGTCATTGAAAAAGCAGGCTTTCGGAAGGAGCAGTGAGATCAGGTTCCAGTAGTCATTAACGCTGATACCTTCGATAAAATCAACTGTCATACTCAAGTCAGGCTGGCCGGAAGGTTTGATTAAATTGCTGATAATCTGCAGTTTCTCATCACTTTCACTCAAGTTGCCTTCAAGTTCTGCCAGTTCCTGTTGCAGCAGATTCTCTGTCTCTGCAACCAAGTATGCCTCATGGATGGCTATTGAGTTGAGGAAATCCTGATTATCAATTATTTGAGAGTACTTGTCAGCTGTCATTGACACGGCAAGCTCGTTCATTACGCTGATGGTGTCGCTTAGCTCATCCAGCCTTCCGCAGTCACTTAAAATCAGGTCAAGATCGAATTGTTCATCAAGGATTTTAGATATACTATCTCTCCTCAAAGCATTAGGTTCTGCATTCCTGTGATGTTTCAGCAATGAAATCCTAAGTTCTGTCCTGTAGACTTCAAAAGCAGTGGTTAGCCCCAGGATTCCAGTATCCTTAAAGTACTGTTCTTCAATAACAGCGAGCCTTTGTGCATACGTCTCAAGCGCCCTCGTGAGATCCTTCCCTTCAAGAACGTCAAAATTGTCAATAGTATTTTTGAAAGCAGTAGCCAGGTTTTGCAGACTGCTTGCCTGAGAAGCATTGCCCGTCATTATATAGAACTTGAGTATGTCATTCATCAACGATTCTTCTGAAAGGAAATCCTGAGCTAGCTTGACTGCGGTGTTATACTCTTCAATCAATCCAATTACTAATGAAAGGTGCTCGCTAGCCTGCTGTTCCAGCATCGTCGCATCCCCAGCCACTTTTTCTGTAAATGCCTGTGCAAGCCCAAAATAGTTCTCGAAGCTCCACATCTTCTGCAATGCAGAAGCATCATGTTCTGCCAGGGAGGATTCAAGCAATGTCTGCTGTTCGACAAGCGTGGGATACTGGTTTTTGGCATTCAGGGCAGTGAATGAAGTCTCCAGGAGACTTTTTGTCTGGTTGAGTCTGGCTTTCACCCCAAGCACAGTCTCGAAATAGGAGGGAAGTCTTTCCTGCATGTCATTCTTGATCTGCTCTTCTTCTTCTGAAAGCCTGTAATTGAAAGTCACGAGTGACGTCTTGAACTTCTTTGACTCCTCTGTCCTGCAAGTTTTTGACCTGATATTGTTGCAGACAACTTGAAAGTTGTACAGGTTCTGGCCGCTTCCGCTCCTCGTGCTGGCCAGCACGTAGTCCTTGGTGAATTTCTCGTCGCTCTTTAGGACTATGCTGCCGGAATCAAGGGTCTTGTTCCTACTCACGTCAATGAAACTGTAATTGCAGGTGCTCCTGCAAAACGCAAAGTTTTCAGTGCTCAGTTCAAAAGTGATGTTCTCTGACTCATTATGCAGGACAGTGATTGACTTGTCGAGCGGCTCCAGGTTGATCCTGATTTCTTCATCCAGAATAAATCTGACCTGTATGTTGAGGATGACCAGAAGGATAATCAAGACAAATA
>JAFGHY010000087.1 GCA_016929855.1 Candidatus Woesearchaeota archaeon
AGCAAAAACCTTGCCATCCTCGACATCACTGTGGCCGGCACTCGTATGCTTTTTAGCCATTGTCATATCACCCAAAAAAAGTGGGGAAGGATTTGTTTATAAAGCTTGTCCTGAGAATAAAAAAAATGATGCAAGAATCACTCCTGCATCATCGGGCAGTCTGCAAAATTGTGCTGGCCGCGTTCACCTAAGCCTCGGTGACCTTTGCCGAATCGGTTGCCAAATCCGCCGAACTGAATACCAAGCTCCTCACGAAGCTCCTGAGCCTTCTCGAAGTAGCCGTCCTTCATTGCATTCTGCATCTCAACAAAGGTATTCCAGTTGTCTTCTGTGATAAGATCCTCCATTCGGGGTGGTTGAGGTCTATCAGCCATGGCTTCCCTCCAGGCATTGTAGTTACCTGCACCAATCGCTGCCTGCACCGTTTCTTGGTGAGCCTGCACTTCTGCCCTGAACTCATCTGCCTGCTCCTGGCTGGCGAACATCGGACCGTATGCTGAGACAAAGCCCAATGAGAGCACAAGCAGGACAGCAGTCACACCAATCAATATTTTCTTCATTTTTACCACCTCTACAGTCTGTTAAGAACTGATACGAGAGGTGTTTATTAATACCTTATTAAGGACAGATAAGATTAATCCTGCATAAACTTTTTAAAGCCTGAATTGATGGCCGGATCATGGACAACTATCTAATATCAGCAGGATTCCTGAACTACAATTTCGCATTTTTGATAGTGTTCGTATTGGTGACTGCAGGAATCAGCTTTTTTTCGTACAGAGTGAACAAGCTGGTGAGGCAGAACCAGCTCAAGCAGTTCAGCATAGCCTTCCTTTCAATATGCCTAGGCTATGTGATGCAGATAATCCAGCTCATGTTCGTCGACCCGAGAATGATGTTCGGCATGGGCGGCATGCGCCGTCTGATGCACGGGATGATAAGCTGGGAACTGATACTGCTGAACGCGCACGCGATACTAATGATGATAGGCCTTGTTCTGCTCGTGTACACGACAATAAAGGCGCAGAAACCAAGGATACTCGTGCTCCTAGTGCTGATAACATTAGTTCCTGTACTGTTCACGCCGAACAGCGTATTCACTTTCCACCTTCTCGCAACCATCCTCACATTATTCATAGCCTACCATTACTATGAGAATTACAGGAAGCACAAGCAAAAACAGACAGCACTCGTGTTCCTCGGTTTCACGTTCTTGTTCTTCGCGCACTTCCTTCTAGTATTCTCACTGCGCGACCCTCTGTCATTCACAATTGGAAGGACTCTGGAACTCATAGGATACCTGCTCTTGCTGACAAACTTAACTCTGGTGCTGAGAAAATGAAGCAAAAAAGAGAAAGGCTTGAAGTCATCCATGATATTCTTAAATCCATTCAGAACGCAAAATCAGGCATGAAGCCCACGCATATAATGTACAAGGCAAACCTATCCCACCAGATGCTCGACGAATACCTGAAAGAACTAAAGGAAAAAGAATTCATAATCGAAGAAAAGAACGGCAAAGGCAAGACCTATTCTCTCACAGAAAAAGGCCACAAATACCTTGACGAATACAAATTAATACACAGTTTTATGGAGAGTTTTGGGCTGGATTGAACCGTAAGAAACACGGAATTTCTTGGGCAAGACATATTAATCTTGGCTGTATGATAACAAAATCCTCTGCTCGGAGCTTATCCCCAACCTAAAGTGGGGGTATTGCACTCCTCGCTTTCACAAGAGGATTTCGGGATTAAAAATCTCGTACTGAAGTAAGGGGTACACAAAGCCAAAGACTTTAGCACCAAATTTCAAAAAAATTTGAGTATTAAACCCACATAAAATCTCTAACGAGATTTTTAATAATATTGAACTAGAGCACTTGAATAGGCTGATAAAGTGCAATAGGAAACGCAAAGATGTTGAATACCTCACTCAAAAATAGAAAAGTTTATATATAAGTTAATACGCATAATAGAATGAAATTTGAAAATATTCAAGGAAAACAGACTATTGAAACTTTATCAATTACCTTAGGCATCACAACAGGCAGTGCCTTAAACTTAGTATCCAAGCTGAAAAAACAGAATTTAGCAATAGTAACAGGAGGAGGCAAACAAAAAAGAATATACACAATCTACAAGCTGCCCACTAAACCCAATAATGGTTTTTATGAAGTTGTGAATAAATACTCAAAAGAAAAGTTACTTCCAAAATACAAACATTATATTTATGGAAAATACACAATCGAACATGCAATTGTAGATGGAATATGTCTAGGAGATATTAGGACACTCAATGCAACAAAATACCTATTTAACAGAGTCACGAATTGGAAAAGATTATTTGATCTGGCCAAAAAAAGAAATAAAACAGATGAAGTGCATAAACTCTATACTGAAGCCAGAAAAACAATGAGATGCAGGAAAATGCCAAAGAGATATGAAAAATGATAAATACCAAAGACCAAGAAGATTTATTCAGACTAATCAGTAAATACATAAAAAAGGACGTGCAATGTTTTGCGATAGGCGGAACAGCAATGATGTTCTACGGATACAAGAACACAACAAATGATATTGACCTAGTTTTCAATACAGAAGAAGAGCTTGCAACTTTCCTTGACGCAATAACTGAATTGGGCTACACTAAAAAATCAATCAAAGATGTTTACTCCGAAAAAAAACAGATAATAATGAATAAACCGCTCATATATTCAAGAGGTCAGGAAAGATTCGACTTATTCTTAAAAGAAATATTTGGATTTAAACTCCACCCTAATTTGATCGCACAGATTCAACAAAAACATGAGTTCATAGAACACAATGAACTAATTCTTAATGTATTACCTATAGAGTATTTAATACTCCTCAAATCTATCACTAATAGAGACA
>JAFGHY010000088.1 GCA_016929855.1 Candidatus Woesearchaeota archaeon
ATCCAGCCTCTTTAATTCCTCCTCCAACTTTTGCCGCTGGCTGGTGGATAACTTTACGTTGCTGTCGTTTAGCTTCGCTTGGATCTCATAAATTGGTTTGCGCATAGCATTGACTTTGTCAGCTAGCTGCCTAACGTGTCCTGCATGTTGCTCTCTTTGCAGTAAAGCAGACAGAAATTCGCTCACTTTATCTGCAGTAAAAACCTCTTCGAGCATGTCATCTGGCGCTTTGCTGGCTAAGATTGTGAGGTCTTGAAGATCCCTTTTCATGTATTTTTTGTAGTCGCTAATTAACTCATACCTGTTGCGTCTATGCTTTGTTGCAGCTAGCCAATTTTGCCTCTTTAACGACTCTCTAAGCTTTTTATCTAGCGTCATGTGCTAGGTTTACCATATTCATTCGGTAAATTTGCTATATATATGCAATCTGCGCAAATCATGAGCTACATTATATGCCCGTATAGCCTACAAGAGAGTGTGAAGATGAAACATGCAGTCTTTTGCGGTATTGGCTATGCCAATGATAAACTCGCTGGGAGCGTCAGGTTACCTTGCACTGCAGAATTTCCTCTCTCACATTTTGGATAAGAGAAACAGGTTCTTCTGTTGTCTAGCAAGAAGATGTTCTTTGTCCTATTGGCTGCACTGGCGGTCGAAATGTTAGAGGAAGTATTCTGAGAACGAAAAAATGGACGAGGTCATTGAATCCGTGGATAGCATCCACGATATCTCCCTTTTTCTGAAATTGGTATGTTTTTCTTACTACCTATGTTAACTGCAGGAAATGCGATACGAAAGTCAAGATACGGTCAAATTTTATACTTCGAAAGAGCAAGCACTAATAGGCAAGAACTAGTTCCATGAAGAGAAATTAATGTTTCAAATCTTGAAAAGTGCTTGTGCATTTCTGAACATTAAAAGCTCACGTGAGTGTTGAGTGAGCTCGAGCTTGGCAGCAAAATTAAGATACGATTCCATGCTGGAAAGTGGCCAGTCGCTTGCATACAAAAGGTACCGTGGCTCGCCAGCGTAGTTCAAAAATTCAGTCACTTTGTCAACCATGAAATCTTCGAAATAATGAGAAAACTCGCCTAGCACCAAGCCAGATATGTCTGCGTATACGTTCTTGTTCTTGTAGATCACCTCTTCGCAATCCTGAATCCAAGGGTTTCCCAAATGACATATTATTATCTTCAGCTCGGGGTTATCTACGGCAACTTCGTCAATGTGCAGCGGATGAGAGAATCGCAGCTTCCCTTTACTTGAAAATGTGTCCCCTGTGTGTATCATGACTGGCACTCCAAATTCTACGCACAAATCATAGACTCGCTGGTATTTCTCGTCATATGGGTAATAATGCTCATAACCACAGTACAGCTTCATGCCTTTTATCAGGCCATCCTTTAGCCACCTTCTACAATCTTGAAAATCCTCATCAGTATGGTTGTCAATTGAAAAACCTGCCACAATAGAAAGCTTGTCATCGTGTTTCTTTGTTGCTTCTACCAGTTGTTCGGTAGATGGTCTATCTTCATTTACCTTATATGATGAAAGGATGATCGAGTGGTCAACATTGCCGGCTTCCATGGAGCGAAGCAGCATGTCTATTCTCTCTTCTAGCGGGAGATATTGAGTTCCCTCGTAGTGATTAAGATGCACATGGCAGTCTATTATTCTTGTTGTCATTTTTGAGGATCAGATCGCTTTTGAGGCACGTATTTTGGGTTTATCCACTCTATAAAAGAAGCATAATTCAAAGAACGAGCATCTCTCATATAGTTTGGCAATACCTTGATAAACTTGAAGCCATTATATAATTGAAATGACAAGACAAGATCCTTTATTTCTCCCTTTACAACCTTTTCTGCATATTCTTGAGCAGACATCTTTTCTGCATATTTGCAGTAGTTGAATAATCTTCCGCCTGCTATCATCCTTCGTAAATTCAATTTAACCGCCAAGTCCTTCCTGGCATCATAGAGCATAGTCGCAATACCTAGCCCTCTAGAGTCGGGGTGTGTTGATATGTCTGCCCCATAAAGGCTATCACCTTCGAGGGTATGGTTTGTAAACATTCCATAAGCCATAGCCTGTTTCCAAGTGTGTTCTTGGTAATCTGGTATGAGCGAGATTACAAGGCTGCTTGAAGAGGCTACTATTTTTCCGTCTAATTCTGCGCAAAACTGCCCCTCTGGAAATATTTTGATATGGCTTTCAAGATGGTGTTCATCCCAAATTACCCCATCTTTAGCCATGATGGGAAAAGATTGTTTCTGCAGCTCGACAATATCAGAAATATCCTTTGAAGTGACATTTCTAATAATGATGTTGTTATTACCTGCACCAGTCAATTATATCACCTTGTCCAAAATTCTTGAATCGAACGGGAATCGGCAGTTGACCAGAACAATCGCCGATATCATCTATCATAAATAATATTGACAGACCGGGTATTAAAGAGGAATTTCATTAACAGATGCATGGTGATAGATCTCTTTTCCTAGTTTATGACTCGTGCACGTTATATAGCTGAATGACGTATATTACACTAGTAATACGTTAAAACAAGGAGTTAATTCTTCTTTTGATCCGTAATGTCTTCACAGTATGCAAAGAACCTCAATCATATCGTGTATATGTGGTCCTGATCAGCAGCTCGTAACCGATCCAGAATGTGGCGAGATTGTCTGTACCAAGTGCGGCCTGGTATCGCCAGAGAGGGTCATAGAAAGCCGTGCAGAATGGCGTACTTTTGATTCAGAAGGAAGTGAAAGGGCCAGGGCAGGCTCTCCGACTTCTCTAGCACAACATGATATGGGCCTATCGACAATGATTGGAAAGGAGAATAAGGATTCTAGCGGCCGCCAGCTAGAACCCTCAGTTAGTACAGCAATTCAGAGGCTAAGGACGTGGGATTTCAGATCAAAAGCCCAGTCGTCTACACACAGAGGTCTCATTCGTGCCTTCACCGAACTAAGTGGACTGAAGGATAAACTCGGCTTATCCGACGCTATAATAGAAAAAGCAGCCTATGTATATAGAAAGGCACAGGAAAAGAGCCTTGTAAGGGGAAGGTCTACTTCTGCAATACTGGCTGCTGCCATATATGCTTCATGCAGGGAAATGGGAGCACCAAGAACGCTGAAAGACGTTGCAGCCGGGACTGAAGTTAAGCGTAAAGATATTTCACAAAGCTATCGCATTTTGATTTTGGAGCTTGACATTAAAGTGCCTTTAGTGGATCCAATGAAATGCATTGCCAAGATTGCAAATCAAGCAGGTATTAGCGAGAAAACAAAACGAGCGGCAATGAAAACTATGAACGATATTGTAGAGATGAAAATTTCCGCAGGCAAGCTTCCTATGGGCCTTGCAGCGACAGTTCTTTACATGTCTTGCTTAGCCAATGGTGAAAGTAAAACTCA
>JAFGHY010000089.1 GCA_016929855.1 Candidatus Woesearchaeota archaeon
AAAGTTGTTAAGAAAAAAGCAGTCAAGAAGAAAGTAGTCAAGAAAAAGGCAGCTAAGAAGAAGCCTGCCAAAAAAAAGGCAGCTAAAAAGAAGAAATAAATGCCTTGTTTTTTTAATGAAAGCCTGAACCCCCTGTGGGCAGGTCTTTCTTTTTTTAAATGATTCTGTGTTAGTTCTGGAATCCTGTTTTGTTTCTTTAGAATTCTGCAAGCCCTTTCTGTTCCTTGTTTTTCTTTGTTTTGCCGGTTTTTCCGTCTTTTGCTGGTTTTTCCTTGGGTTCTGGTCCTGTTCCCAGCATCTTCTGCTCTCCAGGGTATTCCCTCTCTTCTTCTGAGAATAAGGGGACCCCGTACACTCCGTCGAATCCTGGTTTTACTTTTATCTTCCCTTCCCTGTTCTTGAGTATTGCCTTGGCCATTTTTTCTGTTGTCACATTGAGGAGTTCCTTCTCGCTCTTGTTCAGCAATACCTCTATTTCACTTCCGAGTTTCATGAGCTTGTTGTATTCTTCCCATATGCCTTTTGTCGCTATTCCTTTTCCGAATACGTGCTGCAATAGCTCGCTCAGCGGCATCAGTGTATAGAATTTTTTTGCGTTTGGAGGCACGTACCCTATTGGCCTGTCTGCCAGCTGCTCGACTCTGTGCTCTACCCCTATCACTAATGGTCTTCCGCACTTTGGGCATTTCTTTCCCAGCTTTACGCTCTCTGCTGGTTTTAGGCACACGTTGCAGTTCCTGTGTCCGTCATAGTGGTATTTTCCGTATGCTGGGTCAACTTCCATTGTTCCGGCAAGTCCCTGCCCTGTCCTTATTGCCTTTATGATTGCTTCATAAGTCAGTCCGCAGTCGAATATTGTGGCCTCGCGGCCTATCCGCCAAGGCCAGTAGCTATGCAGGTCTGAGAAACTCACCAGATTGAATTTGTCAAGAAATGAGCATCTCCAGTTCATAGGAGGGTCTGAGCTCAATCCCGTCTCTACTGCATGCACGTGTTTCACTTGGTCTTCAAAGCATTCATCCAGGTTCTTGAATTGGTTGTATTCTCCCATCACTGAGAAGTGCGGTGTCCAGATATGCGCTGGTATTACCTCAATCTTATTTGAAATACCCCGCAGCATCTCGACGAATTCTGGGCATGGTATCTTGAATATTGGTCTTCCGTCATAATCCACTCTTCCCCTTTTCTTTAGTTCATCAGTGATCTGTTCAACGACCTCAAGATTAGGCGCCAATACTACATTGTGCACCCTTCTGCCTTTTCCATTGGAGCTGTATATCAATGATATCTCTGTCTGCAGCATGAATGGAAATCCGTTTGCAGTCCTGAATATTCCTGTTCCATCATCGCTGAGTTTTGCCTTCAGCTCCTTTATCCATTCCGGGTGTGTGAAGTCTCCTGTCCCCAGCAGTCCGACTCCTTTCATCCTGGCATATTTCTCGAGGTTGTCTATCCCAAGGTCATTCGAGCATCCTCTTGAGTGTTTGCTGTGTATGTGCAGGTCTGCTATTATTGTCATACTTATATCAGTCACTCTTTTGTTTATTAATGTTTTTATGTTTTTGATAGCTCTTTATCATTTATGACTTGGAGATGTGAGATGATTATTTCTACCGACGTAACTTTTTAAGAATTCACTTACTTCTGATTCGTCAAGCGGCCTAAGTAAATATTGATACGTGACTACATGCCAATCCGACTTTCTATGTTGTGAGTGAACCATTGACTCCAAATCGCCTTGGAAAGTAAAAATGACACTATCACCCAAACCCATGTGATAATGATCATTTTTCAAGTAATCAGCAAAAGCAGCCCCTAGGTCTGTAGGTGTTTCTGCTCTTACAAGTTCCTTTTGCTGATTAGGGGATATAGCGGTTCTAACCAAAAATCCGCTCTCTGGACCGAAAGCGTCTCCTTTGGGTTCAATCAACTGAAATTTTCTAAATGAGTATACATATGTCATTTTGTTCACCAATATCTTGTCGACATAAGAGAAAATCCTTCCTCCTCAAGTCTGGATGCTAAGTCTTCACCGCGAAGGTCACTGATTGGGCTCTGGACCTTAGCAATTTTTATTTCATTGCGACTAAATACGGCTACTTCAACAGTGTTAGGATATTTCCCGATTCTATAATGGGTGCTATCTTCGATTTTCCATTTAGAATCAGCGCCAATTAATTCATCAATAACTCTTTCATCTAGACTACTGGGTGTGCAATATTCTCTTTCATGGTGGGTTGTTTTTCTAGTCATTTTATTTCACGACTTGTTAGGGGTGCTTGATTATTGATAAAATATATTATTGGAATTTTTACGAAAACGACAAATTTATAAATAAATGCGTCTTTTTAGTAGTTAATGATGGATTTAGACCTCAAAGATCGGAAGATATTGTACGAGTTGGACTTTGATGCTAGGCAGACTGATTCAGAGATAGCCAAGAAGGTGAAGCTAAGCAGGGAGGTTGTTAATTATAGGATTGGCCGGCTCGTCAAAAATGGGGTTATCAAGAATTTTGTTACCATCCTTAATCACAATGCGCTCGGATATTTGGCTTTTAGGATTTACTTTAAATTCAGGGATGTTTCACCGGAAAAAGAGGAAGAGATAGTCGGTTTTCTGGAAGAAAAAGTCGCTTGGCTGGTGAGGGTGAGGGGCAATTGGTCGTTCAACTGCATGATTTTCACGACAAACATATTTGAATTGGAGAAATTCATCAATGCCCTCAAAAAGAGATTTCAAAAAAACCTTATTGATATTCATTTTTCTTTGATCACTAAGATTTATCATTATCGGAGAGGTTACTTACTGGACAAAAAACAGGATACTTCAAGATTTGATATTATGGGTGAGGTAGTAA
>JAFGHY010000090.1 GCA_016929855.1 Candidatus Woesearchaeota archaeon
TGCTCCTGTTTGCAGTCAATAGTTTGTCCAGCTCTGCGAGCTGCCTGTGCTTGAATATGAGCTTGCCGTCCTTCGGAACCTGCGCGACACGAATGCCGTCAATTATGCTCCTGTGATTGAACTCATCGGATATGACTAATGTGTTCGACCTCACGAGTGAGCTCTTGCTCTGCCCTTTGATTATGCAGTGCAGGACAGCAAGGTTCGCAGCGAATGCACTGCTGAATATCATTCCCTCTTCTCTTCCATGAAATTTCGCGAGAGCCTTTTCAAGGTCCCTGTGCACTTTCATCGTCCCGCATATGAACCTCACTCCTCCTGGACCGCTCCCGAATTTCTTCGTAGCTTCCTCTTCTGCCTGGTTCACTGCAGGATGAAATCTCAATCCAAGATAGTCGTTGGAATTGAATATCAAGTACTTTTTCCCTGCTACCACCGCTCTGCCGTCTGGAGTATAGCTCTCGATTATTATCTCATTCCTCTTGTCTGCGAATGATTCGTCAATGCGCTGAATCTCATTTTTCAGCAGGTCCTTATAATCTGATTTTGACATCATATCACCTTGAAAGCTTTTGGGTGAGCTCTTCGATCATTACTTTTGTCATCAGTGGCAGGTCAAAGTCATGCTTCCATCCCCAATCACCTCTGGCAGTGCTATCATCAATTGACATCGGCCAGCTGTCTGCTATCTCCTGCCTGTTGTCAGGCCTGTACGTGACCTTGAGCCCTGGCATTTTCTTCTGAATTTCCAGCTCAAGCTCTTTGGCAGAGAAGCTTATCGCCGCCAAGTTGTAGCTTGTCCTTACCTTAATCTTATTTGATGGTGCTTCCATGAGCTGCAATGTAGCCTTTATTGCATCGTCCATGTACATCATCGGAAGAACAGTGCTTTCCCTGACAAAGCATTCATACCTGCCCTTCTGTATTGCATCGTAGAATATTGTGACTGCATAGTCCGTCGTTCCCCCGCCAGGCTCCGCCTTCCAGGATATTATTCCAGGGTATCTAAGGCTTCGAACGTCGACGCCGAATTTCAGGTGGTAGTACTGGCATAGCACCTCTCCTGCAAGCTTGGTTACACCATACATTGTCGTTGGCTCCAGCACTGTGCTCTGAGGAGTGTTCTCCTTTGGTGTTGTCGGGCCGAAAACAGCAATGCTGCTGGGCCAGAAGACGCGAAGCCTGAACTCGACTGCCAGGTCAAGAACATTCTTCAATCCTGTCATGTTGATGTCCCATGCCATGCTCGGCTTGCTCTCGCCGGTAGCAGAAAGCAGGCTTGCAAGATGGTAGATCTGAGTAATACTATTTTCTTGGACTATCTTCTTCATAGAATCCAAATGCCTCACATCTCCCGTGACCATTTTTCCGTCGTACCAGTCAGGTATTGTGACATGGCCTAATGCTATGACATTCTCCTTGCCGTATCTTTCCTGCAGTGCAGGCACAAGCTCACTTCCAATCTGCCCGAACGGTCCTGTTATTAGAATCCTTTCCTTTCTGACACTCTTCATCTTTTTTTGTAGGAAGACCGGTTATTTAAAAAGTTAATTGTGACGCAAACAATACAAGGACAATCCAATTTTGCAGGTCATTCGCGGTTCATATGGAAAGAGTTTATATATGAAACCAAAATATTCAGTTAAAAAATTGTGATAATTTTGAGATTCACCAGATGTTTTTTGACAAATAATGCTAAGATATAAAAAAAGCGCTTAAACTATAAAATTGCACAAAATATAAAATTAAATTCAAGAAAACAATAATCAGAAAAAAAAATCTTATTGATGATAAAAATGCTGTTCAACTCAATCCAATTCCTAATTTTCTTCCCGATTGTCGTGCTGGTTTACTTCTTACTGCCTCACCGTTTCAGATGGATTCTTCTGCTGATAAGCAGCTATTATTTCTACATGAGCTGGAAGGCCGAATACATAATTCTCATCATCATCTCAACTCTTGTAGACTACACCGCAGGTCTCCAGATACACAAGTCAAAATCACATAGCAGAAAAAAATATTTCCTGTTGCTGAGCATATTGACAAATCTTGGATTGCTGTTCGCATTCAAATACTTCAATTTCTTCAGCGACTCGCTCAGAGCATTGCTGAGCAGTCTTTCCATCCAATTGAATCCAATGACACTCAAGGTCCTCCTGCCAGTAGGTATCTCATTCTACACTTTCCAGACTCTCAGCTACACCATTGATGTTTATCGAGGGAAAATCAAGCCTGAAAAGCACCTGGGAATTTTCGCAGTATATGTCTCGTTCTTTCCTCAGCTTGTCGCAGGCCCTATTGAGAGGGCAAAAAACCTGCTTCCACAGTTCTACAAAAAATATTATTTTGACTACAAGCGCACAACCGATGGAATCAAGCTTATGCTCTGGGGTTTTTTCAAGAAGGTGGTGATTGCGGACAGGCTGGCATATTTTGTCAATCTGGCCTACAGCAATCCTGGTGATTATACAGGCCTGACACTTCTACTGGCAACAGTCTTTTTTGCTTTCCAGATTTACTGTGATTTCTCAGGATACTCGGACATTGCTATCGGGGCAGCTCAAATCATGGGCTACAGCCTTATGGACAATTTCAAAAGACCATACTTCTCAAAGTCAATCTCTGAGTTCTGGAAGAGATGGCACATCAGTTTGTCCACGTGGTTCAGGGACTACCTTTACATCCCTATTGGAGGCAATCGTGTATCAATACCTAGATGGTACTTGAACCTGCTTATCGTGTTTGTTGTAAGCGGATTATGGCATGGCGCAAACTGGACGTTTGTTGTCTGGGGAGGACTGCATGGATTTTACATGCTGTATGAGGTTGCTACACAGAAGTTAAGGGACAGGATTGCACGGGGCCTGCGATTGGACAAGGTAGTCTGGCTTCGGCAAGGCCTTCAGATGCTCGTTGTTTTTATTCTGGTGAATATAGGATGGATATTCTTCAGGGCAAACAGCCTCTCGGATGCGATTCATATCCTGCAGGTCATATTCACAGAGACAAGTTTCAATTTCACTGAATTGAATCTTTTTATCAGTGCTGGTGAATTGCTTCTCTGCATCGCTCTTATCGGTTTCATGGAATTCGTGCACGTGATCCAGGAGCACAGAAGCATCAGGCATTTCATGAGTGACAAACCATTATTGTTGAGGTGGAGTGTTTATGCTCTTCTGATTATGATGATCCTGTTGTTGGGAGTCTTCAATCAGACTGAGTTCATATACTTCCAGTTTTAGAATGGCGGAAAAAAAAGCAAAAAGTGCGGATGATGTACAGAAGTTTTGGCTGCGCAGTGCTATACTTGTTGTCCTTTTAATCCTAGTACTGTCTGCTGTGAACATGGTATATGAAGAAAAAGTCCTGAAGCAGAAGCAGATTTACAGGCAGGAGCAGAGCTGGCAGGATTTCAGGATTGAATTGCCCATGAATGAGAACGGCCAGCATGTGCTGGAGTTTGCTTTTTTTGGTGACAGCCACGCTAGGGATGCAGTCTATCCTCCTTCAATACCTGGAAGCTTCAACTTCGGAACAAGCAACGAAGACTATGTTGAGACATACTACAAATTTGTCAAGCTCCTTGAAAGTGATGAGATGGAAATAAGAAATATCTTCCTTGAGATAGACCTTCACATTTTTACTCCGAACGCAAACAAGGACGAGACCTTGTTCCAGCACTTGACTTATTATTCAGATTTCACTCCATTGTCTGATATCAGCAGGCTGAACAAAAAGAATATTATCGGCCTTTGGCTGGTCAAGCATTTTCCAGTTCTAGGACATGGAGGCGAACTAATACACATACTCACGCCTCCTGATTCCACGCAAATAGTGCTGGGCTGGACAAACCAGACAAATGATTTCTCAAAGATGGACAGAGAACTTCTGACACGAGCTACGATATTGTCTCATTTCGGGAGAGAGGATAATGAAGAAATCAGGGAAGAAAACAGCAGCTCAGTAGATTTGATTAACAATCGCAGCATTGACTATTTTTTGCGAATCATAAGGTTGGCTGAATCAAGAGGCATTAATATCATTTTCATCAGATACCCTGTCAGCAAATATTATGATGATGCAGTTACACGCTTAGGCATCAATAAGCAAGAGCACTACGAATATTTGTTCAGCCTTATAGAGAAAGATGCTGGATTGAAATCATACAAGGTTTTTGACTACTATGATATATTCTTCGAATATCAACGCTTGTTGGACAATACTGATCACCTCAATTACAGGGGCGCGCTTGAATTCAGCAGGATATTGAATGAAGACCTATCAAGACTTAGTGCCTTGGATAGGACACAAAATAAATTAAATTGAGAAAACACAAAAAAATAGTGCTTTAATCCTCATCCCTTCTTATTACCTTCACTGCGTCGAGCTTCACTGTTATGGGGATTGGCACTGCTGCTTCGAGGAGTTCGACGACGACTTCTTCTTTTGTCTTGTCGACGCGTGTGATCTTGCACTTCTCTCGCTTGAACGGCCCGCTTATAATCTCGGCGATATCATTCTTCTTTATGTTCACGTCCCGTTTGACGCGCTCAAGCATGTGCTCTATCTCATTGAACATTATTTCGTTCGGAAGGATTCCTCTTGCGTAAGGCACGCCGAATGCCGCCTGCTCTGCGTCGCTCCTGCTCGCCGCCTCGACAAAAATGTATCCTCGCATGCCGTGAGGCCTTATAACAGAATATACTTCTATCTTCTTCCGGGCTGCATTGCTCTGCACAAATGTCATCACCTGGTCTTCACGGTTTGCTGTTGTGCGTAATGCGTAAATGTGAGTGGTTGGACTGTCTGACTTCTCTTCTTTTTCTATCTGGACGTCTTCGTCCTGCTCTGCTTCAAGAGCTTCCATCTCTTTAATCTCTTCTTCTGTCTTGCTTCCTTTCATTATTGGTGCATCTGCCATTTTCATCACAATTGAATATTTAGAACAGCAACTGATTGATCAATGCCAGGATGAATCCGATGATACCTATTGCTGCTATCCCTAATCCTGAAACTTTTGTTATTGTTTTGTACTCAAAAGAGTCCGGCTTTTTCGTGACACGCAGGACCCGCATTGATTGTATAAAAAAACTCTTCACTTTTTGCATGTTAAACCCCCATCTTTTCAGTGAGTATTCAGTCTACGAACTCTATGCCGAGCTCGCTCTTCATATCTCTTCTTTTGGTCTCTCTGGATGCCGTGCCTCCGATTATCTGGCTGCTCCGCACTCCTGTGACTATGAGCATTACTCTTATTGTTCCTGCAAGGTCCTCAAGGATCTGCGCTCCCCAGATAAGGCGGGCGTCCTCGTCTAGCTTGTTTGATACCATCTCGACAACCTGGCGCGCCTCCTCCAAAGTCATGTCACTGCCTCCTGCAACGTTTATGAGGGCGCCGTTGGCTCCGCTTATGTCAACGTCAATCAGTGGATTCTGAACTGCTTTCTCAACAGCCTCTATGGCCCTGTTCTCTGTATCGCTCTCGCCGACACCAATCAGCGCAACGCCACCGTTTCCCATGACTGCACGGATGTCAGCAAAATCAAGGTTCACAAGGCCTGCTCTCGTGACGAGCTCTGCAATGCCTTTGACGGCGTTTGTCAGTATCTCATCTGCCACTTTGAATGCCGTGTGCAACGGCAGGTCTGGCGCAAGCTCCAAGAGCTTGTCGTTAGGTATGACTATGAGAGTGTCAACATTTTTTTCAAGCTGCTCCAGGCCGATAATTGCGTTCTCGTACCTGCGGTTGCCTTCCATGGCAAAAGGTATTGTCACAATCCCAACTGCCAAGGCGCCCAGCTTCTTTGCTATCTCTGCGATTATCGGCACGCTTCCAGTGCCTGTGCCTCCACCGAGCCCGCATGTGATGAAAACCATGTCTGCTCCTGCCAGGGCCTGCTTTATCTCGTGCTCCTGCTCTCTCGCGGCATCCTCGCCTATCTTGGGTATGCTTCCTGCACCCAATCCTTTGGTGAGGTCCTTCCCTATCAGGATTTTCTTGTCTGCTGTCGTGTACAGCAGGTCTTGAGCATCAGTGTTGACTGCGATGGTCTCTGCTCCCTTGACTCCGACTTCAGTGATTCTGTTGATCGTGTTGTTGCCCCCTCCTCCGGCTCCAACCACTTTGATTGTTGCCTTGTGCTTGGACAGGAGTTCCCTCAGTTCTGCGTCTGCAAAATTATCCACTCGTTTCTTGTCAACTTCCTCTGCTTGAATTTTCGCGTTTTCAATAATCGAATCCATTTTCTCCCTCTGAATGATATATTTGATATTTCAGGAACGTAATTTATATATTTTGTGATGAAATGACATGTCCTTGATTTGTTTGCAAATTGGGTGTGCAATGCAACAATAACAACAGCAGACGGTCATTTTTCACTCCGTTCAAAATGCCCTAAACACCATCCTGTAAGGGGACCACCCCATAAGGGGCATCCTCTGGTGTTTCTGCGTCATTGCTGCCCGATTCTCGTGCTTAGCTCAATACTAGTGATCATGTGAATGCTCGTGGCTTTGTTTCTCGTGCTCCTTAGCATGCTCTGATGCTGTCTTCTCCATCTCTGCCTTGGCTTTCTCGTCGACCTTGAACTCGAATTTCTTTGTTCCCGTGACTTTTAATAGGTCCTGGATTATGGCATCCTGTATCTCCTTGGGCATCTCGAAGGCAGAATATATGACTGCTGTTTTGTCCTCCTTGACCTCGATGTTTGTGACTGGCAGCTGCATCATTCCAAAGAACGCTAGCACCTGCTCTTTCAGGTCGGTCACTATCCTCTTGACCTCAATTTCGTAATCAAGCTCGTGGCTTGCGAGCGGGTGGTTGAAGTCCACAAGCACTCTGCCGCCGCCTACGGTCTTGACGATGCCGTACTTGTCGTCGATATTCAATTCCATGCCTGGCTGCGGATTCATGCCCTGCTTCTTGAATGCTGACATGGGTATGAGCTGGATGAGCTTTGCGTTCTTCTTGCCAAAGGCCTCTATATCCTGCAGATGAAATTTGTGCTTTCCGATATCTTTCCCTATAAGTTTATGGTCTATGCCAAGTAGTATCTGGCCTTTGCCCACGCAGATTATTACTGGCTTGAATTTCTTTTCTGGGTCTTGCGCAAGGCCGTTCTCTTTTGCCGTCTGCTCGACAGTTGTGTCAAACACCACACCATCTTCTGTCCTGCCTGTATAGTTGATTTCAATGAAGTCGTTTTCCTTGATTGCCATTGTTGGTCTCCGAATTAATTCCCGAACGCAAGACTGAGAATTAACATTCAAGAGGAGCTATAGGGTATTTAAAAAGGTTTCGACAAGGCGGTTGTCAAGATTCAGTTGAAGAGCAGCTTGATTTTACAGGTAATAATAGAACATTATCGGGAAAACTACAGAAAACAGGGTGATGAACGCCCAGTCGACAAGGGTCAACTTACGGTGGTGCCTGTCCTTCAGTGTTGACTTGAAGTAACGCCATACCGGTCTGAGTGCCAGGATGAACAGGATTCCCCAGATTCCAAAAAAGATTATCTCAAAGATGTGCGTGACGCCTGCAGTGTAGCCTTGATAGTGAAAGAATATCTGGAAGATGACAATACAGTTGTAGACCACATGGAGTATGAGTGTCATCCATACATTGCGCGTTGACTGGAACAGTCCTGCCAGAATGAGGCTTCCCAAGAACACGAAGACCAGGTTGGTGATCGTGTGATAATTATTGCCGAACACTGCGAAGTGCAGGAAAGCGAAGTTCACCGAAACAATCAGGATTGTGATCTTGTTGTTGAAGAACCTGGCAATCTGGCTCTGTATCATACTCCTTTCGAAGAACTCTTCATATATCACCTGGAAAGGCATGAGAAATATTGTGGCAATCACAGCACCCATTGTCCTCAAGTGATAGGTTTCTGCATAGATTATGTCGAACTTCCTGTCTACAAGCTGGGACACGAATGCCACGAAGAAAAGCAGGGCGAACGCATAATAGAGTTTTCGCCAGTCATTGCTGACAGGAATCTTGAATCCAAGGTCAGAGAATTTCCTCTTGCTCAGGAATTTTATTATAAGCACCAGCAGGATTGTTGCAAGTGCAGTGAAAGCGTAATAGTTAAGGTAGTCAAAGTTTCCTGTGAAGAACAGGCTGAATTTTTGGAAATAGTACTTTGAGATTTTGCTTAGCCCTACCTGGAACAGGAACAGCACGACAAGCAGTTCTATGAAGTGCATGATTTCCATGTGCTTGAATTTCGGGTGAGGTGTTCTCATTTTAATCTTCCATTAAATTTTCCGTAAAATCCTATTTTAATTGGTATGTGGTGCTAGTGCTAATAAATCTTTATATTTTTTGAGCGCCAGGACAACCCTGAAAGTGGTGAAGACCTGCAGGTCCTCGGAGTCACTGTTGATATTCATGAACCACTTGCCGCCGGGCTGCTGCCTTTCCAGCAGCTGCTGTACTGATTCTGAAAAGGTGTCTGCTGGCACAGCATAGCCTGCATAGATGAGTGAATCGATGATGTTGGCCACCGTGAGAGTGTCGTCCTGGATGACTTCATGGTCGAGCAGGTCTGTCATTTCATGGAAGTATTTCGTGCGCCAGTCAATTGACAATGCAATGCCCTTGTCTTCAAGGTCCTGGGCCATATACAGCAGGTGAAATACAGTGTTCGCCTTATATATCAGACTTGACTCTTTTTCCAGCAGCTTGTCTGCTTCACCCATGAGTTTCTCTGCCAGCTGTTCGACAAGACCGTCATCCTGCTCGTCTTCAGGGAGATAAAGCAGCAGCCTCACGCACCAGCTCTCGTCGGCAACAGTCCTGAAAGCCTGCGCGCCTGCATAGAAGCTCTCTGGCAGCCAGTCCGAACCGTCCGACCCTCCAAGGCTTTGTTTAACGACCAATGCCATTTCAGGGTCCTCGTAGATGAGGCCCATAATGCAGTAGGTGTCCAATGCCGGCCCGTCAGGGTCAATCATGCCCTGATTCTGGATGTTATACAGTCTGCTCTCCCTCCATTGCGGAAGCATGGCAGTCATCACCTCATCTGCTTTAGCGATGTGCTGTGCAAGCGCTCCCTGCTCTGCCTTGTCAAAATCCTGGTCGATGAACTTCAGGTTAAACATCGCATCCAGGGTCCTATATGTTATCCGGCAGTCTTCCACTGGACAGTCCAGCTCCTCGCCGGCATAGATGTACTGAAGGTATGGGTCATTGTACGTGAGGTCATCATTTCTTGCACTGTGAAGATACTGCAATCCTTCTTCAATGGACTCATCAAGTTCTTTGACAATTCCTTCAGTTCCAGAAGGCTCGATTGGTCCGCAGCAGGATGGCTTTGCGACCAAGTAACCGACCAATCCTGCAGCTGCTATGATGAATATCAAAAAGAGCATCACTATCCTGTTGATTATCCTTTCAGCCATCTTACACTCATCTCACACCATATCACACCCATATTACAGCCATCTTTTACCAGAGTTCCATCCATGTTTCACCAGAATGATTATTCTTTAAATGTGTATCGGGCGATGCTCCCAAGTTTATCCTGGGTTAGCTCATCCTAAGCTGTATCTGCTCTTCAATCAAGCCTGCAGCATCCTCTGCAGGAATGTGCGTTGTGTCAACAGTCAAGTCATAATGGTCTGGATTGTACACATCATAAATACCGTAGGCCTTTAGGTACCTGTCATACTCTTCTTTGTCCCGCTTGCGGTTCTGCTTGAGCATGTCTTCAATATCCTTCGGCATCTGCTGGTTCCTGTCAGGATTGACTTGCAGGTCGTGGAATATTCTTTTGGCAGCCTCGAACTCATCAACAGTGAGAATCACTTTGAACGATTCTGGCAGGAGCTTCCACGCGCATCGCGACTCAATTATGAAATTAGTCTCTTGAGGAGCTTCGTTAATGATGCTGAGGATTCTCTCCTCGACGAGCTTCTCGTTCTCAGGTTTGTCTGTTCTGTGTTGAGCATTGTATTCTTCAAGAGTCATGCCTTTCTCCCTTGCTATGTCCCTGTGTATCTGGCCGCCATATATCCTCTCCCAACCCAGCCTCTGCTGGAGTATCTTGGCAACAGTGCTCTTGCCAGTGCCTGCCTTTCCAGAAATCACGACTATCATGAATGCAAATGTGAGCTCATAATATTAAAAAGTTTCCATGCTCGGCTTTCAAAACCAGTCACTGTATTCAACAACTGCATACAATCATGCACACGACCGTGACCTCTGGCCACGGAACTTACCAGGGCACCAACTTGTTGGTATCCTGGCCATTGCCAGCCGAATGGCTGGCATCTGCTGGCCTGCTGGCCAGGATTGTGTTGGAAGGCACGTTACGGGTACGCATTATTTTTGCCGCAGACATCCATTCATGAGAACCATAGGCTATAGATGCCTAATAATGAACTCTGCTGCCTGCTGTGGATTCATGTCCGCTGTGTTCACCACTATGTCCCCCTGGTCTGGAGTCCTGTGATTCTCGTAGACTGCCTTTGTGCATTCTGCTGTCCGCTGCGGGTCTGCGCCAGGCTTTCTCTGCATGACTCGTTCAATGCATGTCTGCAAAGGGCATTGCAGGTAGAAGCTCACGAACTTGTAGCCCTTTTGGGAGAGGGTCGGCTCGAGCTTGCCTTTCAGGTTCGAGGCATTGAACTCCATGGTCAGGATGTTCTGGTTCATTTCCATGAGCTCGTGCATCATCAGCACGCATGCCGTCTTGCTTATCCTTCTGCGCTCCGGCTTGTCCAGAGGCTTGAGGTTCCTCTTGATGTTTTCCCTATCCACCCGGCAATAGTCCTTCAGGTTATTTCCCAATATTTCAAACAAGGTGCTTTTCCCTGCACCCGAGGGTCCGTGGAGTTGTACGATGGTCGCCATACCTTGTTATATGCCAGACCTTGCATTTAAGGTTAACCGGAAAGTTTATTAAGGACTGCCTGCCTATTAGTATTATCAGAAAACAGCTGTTTCTTATGAGTTTCTTATTATGTTCATCCAACCATCCCCTGCCAATTTAGGTAGCATTCTGAATATTTGCTTATCATTATTTTGGTTTTTAGCCTATTATTCTGCACTCGCCACCTCACAGCAAAGGTTATAAAAAAGAGGTCATTCCGGTTTGCAAGACCTCCTACAACAAAAAGACATCTTGCAAAATGCTGTGGTGTAAAGTATGAAAAGTGAAAAGAACTACCAGCCTATATTTGTCGTTCCTGAATCGAGCAGCAGGACAGAGGGCAAGGATGCCCAAAGGATGAACATCCAGGCAGCCAAGCTAGTGGCAGACACTGTCCGTACAACCCTCGGGCCTAAAGGCATGGATAAGATGCTGGTGGACAGTATGGGATCCATCACTGTGACGAATGACGGGGTCACAATCCTCAATGAGATACAGGTTGAGCATCCGACTGCCAAGATGATCGTCGAGATAGCAAAGACCCAGGAGAACGAGGT
The DNA here is from genome assembly GCA_016929855.1 of Candidatus Woesearchaeota archaeon. Lineage (GTDB taxonomy): Archaea > Nanobdellota > Nanobdellia > Woesearchaeales > JAHJEM01 > JAFGHY01. Next base: position 11,438 of record JAFGHY010000090.1, read on the forward strand.
GGGCGACGGCACCACCACTGCAGTCGTCCTTGCGGGCGAGCTTCTCAAGAGGGCTGAAGAACTCCTTGACTCTGACATTCACGCTACAGTTATTGCCAAGGGCTACAGGATGGCTGCAGAAAAAGCAAAGCAAATCCTTGAAGGTCTGAGTCATGAGCTGAATGGTGACGATGACAAGCTATTGAAGATTGCCCTGACTGCAATGACAGGCAAGGGAACGGATGTCGCCAAGGACCATCTCGCCAGGACTGTTGTCATGGCGTTAAACAAAGTAACTGCAGGCATCCCGAGAGAGAAGCTGAATCTCGACAAAATCCGTGAGAGCATCAAGATAAGCAAGAAGACCGGTGCCAGCGTCGACGACACTGGACTTCTGCAGGGCATTGTCCTGGACAAGGAGAGAGTCCA
>JAFGHY010000091.1 GCA_016929855.1 Candidatus Woesearchaeota archaeon
CATTGGATTCAGATTGTGCATGGCTTCTGGCACCATTCCGTTTGTTACCAGGAAAGACCAGCAACCCCTATCATGCAGTTCCTTGAGGAACTCGCTGAGCAGGGGGTAGTAAAGCATCTCTCCAGTGAGGCTTATCGCAAAGTTTGTTGGGTTCTTTGCCTCATCCAAAAGTTGCTTGTCTGCCTTGGCATTGCCGTAGTATCCTTCCAGGAGCTTTCTCTGGGCTTTGATGGAGTTTTCAATGACCTGTTTTGGGTCGTCTATCTTGCCGAAAGGGCTGTTATTTCGCTTGCGCCAACAGTATATGCAGTCCAGGTCGCAGAAGTTGGTTACGACACTGCACTGGCAGCACTGATGGCTTTTTATCCCGTAGAATTTTTGCTTGTAGCACACTCCTTTACCAGTGAGGCTCTTCTTTGTCCACTCGCATATCTTGATGCTGGAGTGCTCTCCTGTGAACCTGTAACCCTGCCTTTCCAGCAGGCTCTTGTATGCTTTGTCCATATTATTGTTGGATTCAAGGGGCGTTTATATTGTTTGTGGGATACGCAAACCTTTATAACTTAATCCTGATTCAACGGTTTCATGGACTTCAGGACTCGTGTTGCGCAGTTGGAGCGGACTAAGGAATTCAGGGATTTCAAGGCTAGGAATGAGGATTATTATCTTGTCAATGTGTTCTATAATGTTTCAGAAGGCAGGGAAGACCTTTCTGTGGGCTATTATTCCAAGTCCAAGGATAGGATTATCACTTTTTCGACCAATCCTGTGAAGGCTAGTAGCGAGCAGGAAGTCTTCAAGCCTGACGGTACAGTATCTCGATTGGACATGGAGGGGGTGAAGATCCGCTATGATAAGGCTAAGAAGCTGGCCGACCTTGTTATGAAGGAGAACTATGCTGGCGAACGCGTGACTAAGACAATGTGCATCTTGCAGGTTCTTGGTCAGACAGTGTACAATTTTACTTTAGTATCTGCTTCTTTTCACATAATTAACTTGAGGATTGATGCTGGCACTGGCAGGCTGGTCACAAAGTCCAGACAGTCTATCATGGATTTGGGTCAGAAGATTAAGTGATTGTCGGAACACCTTTTTCCTTAATGTTTGGGCAGGGTCTTGCTGTTGTTTTTTGGCTGATTTTTAAAGGATTTTTCGCATAAAAATATTGGGTTGTTACAACGCTTCTCGTCGTAGTGTCTTTTAGCAATAGTAACACACATTATTTTTTTTCTCGACGACAAAAAGTTATTTTCCATATCTGAAAAATCTATTTTCATCTGGTAATTTTGTAGTTTATATTTTGGGGAAATGTGTTTGAATTATAGCATATGTCAGTCCAACAGTATTTATAAATGAGGGCTTACCTTACATTGTTAGGTGGGTAGAAGAAAGTGATATCATACAAAGCAAAAATCAAGTCGCACAAATTGTTCAGTTTTGTTGATCCTGTTGATGAGGAAGAGGAAGAATCTAATTGAATTCTGCGTTCGTTTCCTGTAAATTCTTCATCAATCTATGTTATTGAAAAGCTTGTTTCCAATGTGTGTGTTGTGAAGTGTATTTTATAGTGTCAGTATATTTCAGCATAATAAAGTGGACAGAGCAGGAGTATCTTTCAAGTTTCTTTTTTTGCAATAATTTCCTGAGCTGAACTTTGTTCAGCAATGCCTCCTGCCTGAAGGCAGGGGAAAATTCCAGAACACCAGGGGAAATGATGTTCTGGCTGCAGCCAGACAACGTGCCAGACAATGTCTGGCTTGGACCGGCCTTATGGTCAGGACTACAATGATGGGCATTGTGACTGTCAAGAATTTTATCCAGTGATGACCATCAACTTTATATAGGTGTTCTCCAACAGCACATTCATGATTATTGGAGTCTGCGGGCATCAGGCACGGGCAAAGGAAATCCTTCTTGACAAGCTCAAGGAAAGGGGCTACAAGTACCTTGATATCAACAAGACAATCTCTGACATGGCAGCAATGGCAGATACGGCCAAAACATTATTAGGTATGCGTGATTTTGAATGGGATTCCCGAAAAAGGCACGGCAATGACTTTTTCCTCAAGAGGACTTTGCAGGACAGTGAAGACCAAGACCTGATTATCGACAATATCAGGACAGAAGAAGAAGTTGAGTTACTGAATGGCAAGCCTAAGTTCTGCCTTATTGGAGTATACAATCCCCGTCATATCAAACTGGAAAGGGATCTCACAAGGAGAAGGATTGAGGAGCTGAAAAATATGGATCTTCACGAGCATCTGGAAGATTCTGACCTCATGAGCAAAGTACATTTCCTGAAGGTATTGAACTGCACACATTACAATCTGCATACTGCTCTCCACGAGGAAGAAGTGGAAGGTGCGGTTAATGAGACAATAAAAGATATGGAAAAGAAGTTTGGTGTGGTAAAGAAGTCGTACTGATAAAGTTGTATTGATATAGTCTAGGATTCCTTTGATATCTTGCATAACCTCTTTGTATTAAATCTTGGCAAGTTCTTTCTTCAACTGTTCAATGTTCTCAAACAAGATGCTTCTTATGCCCATTTTCTCAGCAGCCTTCACATTGTCTGTTTTGTCGTCGATGAAGATGCATCTGCTGGCATCAAGCCTGCTGTCGCTTAGCACGTGCTTGAACAATGAAGGGTCTGGTTTGACCATTCCGATGCGTGCTGAACAGTATATCTTTTCGAAGAGCATATCCAGTCCGAACTTCTGAATTCTTAGTTCAATGCCTGTCTTGCATTCGTTGGTGAGAGCGAGCAGTCTAAATTTGTTTTTCAATCCCTTAACGTAATAGAGCATCTCTTCATCTACCTTGACGCTTGAGTTATACAATTCTATCACTTCATGTAAAGAGACACTCTTGTCCATTGTCTTTGAGAAATCTTTCCAGAAGTCCTGCATGTCTTTTTTTCCAAGTTTCATGTCCTTCCAGTGCCTGTTCCAGATTCTGCTTGCATCAGCCTTGCTGACTTTTGCGAGCTCAAGGACTTTGGAGTAGTCGCAAAGTTTGTTTGAATATGTAATTGGGCTGTCAGAAGTCAGAACGCCTCCCAGGTCGAAAATGATGGTGTCTATCACACTATCCACCAGCCTTTGTGGAATACTACCTTGATCTGCTTGTTCATAGTCATCCCTTCAATTGCATGCTTCGGGTTTTTTACTGGCACTGACTCGTATGTTTCAGGGTCGAGGACTTCAATGTTCGGCCTGACCTTGACGACTCTGGTCTTGTACTGCTCCAGCACTTCATAATCATCAAGGTTAAAAGTCTTCATTTTATGGATGCTCAGGTCTATGGCCTTTATTCCCTTTCCTAAGGTCTCTATCTTGTAGAGCTTGCCTCCCTGTTTAACAACACTGCCTTTCCTGAAATTGTATAGTGTCAAGAGGGCCGTGACTCTGTAGAGGTTCTTTGACGTCTGCTTGTTGCGCGTGTGCAGTGTTGATGTCATCTTGAGCTTGGCGCCCCATCTGCGTTGGAGTTTCTTGGCCAGGACCTGCAGGTAGCGCTGGCTTGTCACGTAAAGGTCGACGCCTTTCTTCTGCTCAACCACTTTTGTCACGAACACTCTTTTCTTCAAGGCCATATCCATAACCTCTTTCACATCCTCGTATATCTGGCCGTCCTGGTCCTGTTCGTATCTTATCTGAAGGATGCCTTCAAAGTATTCACTGCTCTTCTTCTCGCACTTGTCGCAAGTCCTTTTCCTTAGGGTTACTGGAACAATCACTTCTTTGCTGCCGTACAGGCATTTGACACTGAATTTCTTTTCCTTATGGTCAAAGTTAAGGTCTGGTTTGCTCAATATCTGTTCTGGAGCTGGTTGCAATGCGTGCTTAACAACGTCACTTAGGGAAGTGTATTCTCTCCAGCCTTTAGGTCCGAGATATCTATTGCATGAACAGAAGCTCAGCTTTAATGGTTTTACATCTACCTTGGTGCCTTTGCATTCAGGGCACATAACTCCTTCTTCAATGCTTTTTCCGCATTTCACGCAGAATTTCATTGAAGGAAATGAATCCGGAGATGTTTTTATAATATTCGGAAAAGCAGGCTTCTTTGCAGATTTAATGCACAAAATTATGACTTTGCAGATAGTATGAATGCTTAAAGACTGATTTTAGTCAATTTTGACTATATAGAAATACTTAAAAATCGTCCATTCTTTCCTTAAACTGAGGGTAAATAATCAATGATAGATGGTGTTGTTGTAAAGAATCTGGAAACTTTTTCTGATGATAGAGGCTGGCTTATCGAGATTTTCCGCAGGGACTCTGATGGGTTCAATGCAAAGATGAGCTATTTGTCGATGACAAAATTTGGAGTGGTGAGGGGACCGCACGAGCACGCCAGGCAAAGTGATTTCTTTGTGTTCATTGGTCCAGGCAGTTTTGAACTGCACCTTTGGGATAACCGAAAGCAAAGCAAGACTTACGGAGAATATGTTATGATTGAGGTGGGGGAGGACAACAAGGTGAGTGTGCTTGTGCCTCCTGGTGTCGTTCATGGCTACAAGTCCATAAGCGAGGAAGGTAGTGTTTGCATCAATCTGCCAAATGAGCTGTACGCAGGAGAGGGTAAGACGGAAGAGGTTGATGAGATTCGGCATGAGGATAATCCTCATTCAAGATTCAGAATCGCAGGAGGTGCAAGATGAAATTTCTGGTGACTGGTGGATGCGGATTCATAGGAAGCAATTTCATCATTCACATGTTGAGCAAGTATCCTGATGTTGAGATTGTCAATCTTGATCTCTTGACTTATGCGGGCAACAAAGAAAACCTCAAGTTGATCGAGAAAGATCCTCGATACGAGTTCGTCAAGGGTGACATTTGTGATGCTGGATTGGTTGACAGGATAATGCGGGGCGTTGATGCTGTTGTCCATTTTGCCGCTGAAAGCCACGTTGACCGCAGTATCTTGCATGCCGGAGAGTTCGTGCGCACGAATGTAATCGGAACTCACACTTTATTGGATGCTGCCCAGCGCAACGGCAATGTCAGGTTCCATCATATTTCAACTGACGAGGTGTTTGGAGAGCTTGGAGAGACCGGCAAATTCACTGAAAGCACTCCGTATGATCCAAAGTCGCCTTACAGCGCTTCCAAGGCCGCGTCAGACCATCTTGTCAGGGCTTACCACAGAACTTACGGCCTGCCTGTCACAATCAGCAATTGTTCCAACAACTATGGTCCATTCCAGTTTCCGGAAAAGCTGCTTCCACTTTTCATAACAAATCTTATTGATGGAAAAAAAGTGCCTGTCTATGGCAAGGGTTTGAACATCAGGGATTGGATTCACGTGCAGGACCACGTTGAGGCTTTGGACCTTATCTTGCGAAAGGGTAGGCTTGGAGAGACATACTGTGTTGGAGGGGATGCTGAGATGCGGAACATTGAAATCACGAAACTCCTGCTTGCCAGTTTTGACGTTGGCGAAGAGAGGGTCACTTACGTGCCTGACAGGAAGGGTCATGATTTCAGGTATGCTATAGACTTCAGCAAGATCACAAAGGAGCTTGATTGGAAACCGAGGTTTTCTTTCAGTAAAGGTTTGGATCAGACAATCCGATGGTACAGGGAGAATGAGTCTTGGTGGAGGCCGCTGAAAGAACGTGTTATCAAAGATATCACTGCGCAGCAACAGAAACCAAAGAAATGATCTGGATGCTTGCTGTATGGTGAAACATTATCAATGATATCTTGGATTAAATATTGTGGATGAACCATTATGGATGGCAAAGCTGTAGGTGGAAAGAAAATGAAGTTTGTTGTTCTTGGGTGTAAAGGAATGCTAGGCTCTGATGTTATGCAGGCCTTGCATGAATCCAAGATTGTGGACAATCAGATGGTGAGGGGTTTTGATTCTGAGAATTTGGACATAACGAGCAAGGATGAATTGAAGAAGCTGATTGAATTAAGGCCGGATTTTGTTATCAACTGTGCTGCATACACTGATGTTGATGGTGCAGAGTCGCACAAGGACCTTGCATATTCAGTCAATGTTGAAGGAGTGAAGAATATTGCTGATGCCTGCAAGGAGTTGGATTGTGTTTTGGTGCACTTCAGCACAGATTATGTTTTTGATGGAAGTAAAGAATTATATGATGAAGATGACCGGGTGGGAGCTTTGAATTATTATGGAACAACGAAGGCTGAA
>JAFGHY010000092.1 GCA_016929855.1 Candidatus Woesearchaeota archaeon
AATAATACCTATAATAATAAGATACCATAAAGAAAGCAAAAACAACCATTCCTTATATATCTATAACAAATGGTTAAAGGCTATTATTAATCGTTATCCACGCGCGGAGCAAGAATGAAAGCCAGGAACATCACATTCAACACCTTATACTCTAGCTTAATCGGATAATCCTTACTGAACTGGACTTGCACGTTGTCCGCAAGCTTGCTACCAGCAACCATCTTCTTCAAGTATTCTATGCTGTACTTTGCCTTCTGCTTCTCATCAGCCACAATCTTGGTGTTCGAATCAGGAGTCATCGTCACTTGAGCTTTAGTAAGCTCAGAAGCGCTGCTAACCTCAAAAGTCTTGCCATCAGCTTCAAAGACAACACTCTCCCCAACAATATCCATATCCTCAATAGCATCAGCCAACTGGCCCGCAGGGCATACTATAGTGGCCGAAAAAGTCAACTCAGGAATCTTCTGCTCCCTTGCCTCAACATCAATCATAGGCAAGTGAAAAGTCCTCTTTTGAGCTCCCTTAAGAGTGAGTTTGAGCTTACCGTCAGCATCTTCAAGAGTCAGGGTGTCTGAAGGTTTGATTCGCCTGAAAACCTGCTTCAAATCGTTCAGATTTATGGCAATGTCAACCTCTTCCTTGACCTCAAACTCCACAAAACTGCTGCTGAAAAGCTTGAAAATCACCATAGCCACGTTGGCAGGATCCATAGCCACAAGCTCAAAAGCCTCCTTCGTGACCTTAAAACGAGCCTCAGTAACCAGCTCAGAGATTATTGAAGTGCTGTCTTTGATGTATTTGGTATCTGAAAGTGTCAGTTTCATGAACTTCAGAGAAAATCCTGTAATTTAAAAGCTTTTGGGGTATAAGAAAGGCATTAGCCTCTCCATACTGCTTATTTTTTGAATTCTTGACAGCTTTGAATGCATGACTGGTATTGCCACTTAGCGAACCTTATTATGTACTCAAAGGCAACAAATAGCATAGTCGGTCAACTCATGTCAATAATAAGTGATGTGAGCGTGGCAATACTATAAAATGAAAATCAACAATGGATTAAACAGCAATGCAAGACAGAACAAATGCAACAGGATGCATTGAACTACAGTATCAAAGTCTGCCCATTCTTCAACAAGTGAACATGATTCTTCTTCCAACCCATGTCAACTGCCAAATTCCTCAAAGCACGGCGCATCTTCTTGTTACCGTGCGTGGGAATTATGTGCTCGGGCCTAACAAGCTCCAAAAGGTCATGATGATCCTCCTTAGAAGCATGGCCTGAGACGTGCACGTCCTTGAACATCCTCACTTTCCTGGACTTGAGCTTCTTCTCCAGGACCTTCCTGTTCTTCTTGCAAATCTTCACAGGGATTGTGATGCATGAGAAGACAACAATATCATTCTCCTTCCACTTGAACAACCCCTCAGCCATTCTGGCCAGCACAGCCTTAGGCTCACCCTGATGACCTGTGACGACAAGCACATACTTCTCTGGATCCTTCAGCTTCTCAAGGAAATTATTTATCTTGCGCTTGTACTTGATAATTTTGACACCATTGAAATCATACACGCCCGCAAGCTTGGCAGCGTTCATGTACTTTGCGAGACTCCTTCCTAGAAAAACAGGCTCGCGCCTGAGCTGTTTCGAGATATCTGCTATCGCCTTGAGCCTGGCAATGTGGCTGGAGAAAGTTGTGACTACAATCGCCTTATTCTTGGAATCAACACCCTTTAGAGTATCTTCAAGCATCTGCCTGGCAACTCGCTCGCTGGGAGTCTTCTGGACCTTGCCAGCATAAAGGCTGTCTACAATCAAGCATTTAATCTTAATCTGCCTGAGGCGTTCAAGGTTCTGCTTCTGCCCAAGAATCTTTGCCTTGTCAAACTTGAAGTCATTACAGTAAAGGACACTGCCTTCAGGAGTGTGGACTGCAACGGCAACACTCTGCGGGACACTGTGAGCTATACTTATGAACTCGACATCAATGCTGTCACTTACAGGGAAAGTGCTGTTCACATTATGCCTTATAAGCTTGTTTGAGAAAGATATCTGCTCGTCTTTGACAATCGACTTGATGACCTCGACTGAAAAGTCCGTGCCATGGACAGGACAGTTGAAAAAACCTGCGAGATGCGGGATGCTGCCCAAGTGGTCAAGATGAGCATGAGTGATGCAGATAGCCTTCACTTTCTTCTTAAGATTGCCGAGAATGCTGATGTCAGGCGCCGCCTTAATGTCAATCAAAGTCTGAGGGTCAACGTGAATGATGTCTTCATCTTCGGTGAACTTGACATAATTTTCTACCTCCAATCCCATGTCACAGATGACAAGTTCATCAATATTTTTATTATGGTAGCGGACTGCAACGCAGTTCCTGCCAACCTCACCAAAACCTCCAATAGGAATAACCTCTAAAGACATGAAAATCACTGATTAAAATCTGATTATATAAATTTAATTGAAACGGCAAAAAACAAAGTGAAACTCTAGCTATCCCAGACACAACCACTGCAGAACATTCCTCTGCTCGTGCCTGAACACCTGGCCCAACCATAACCTGAAGTTACATCACAGTAACCAGAACACCCGCTCGGATAACCGCACTCTAATCTTGCATTGCTGAAGACAAGCTCGTTACCATTAGCTGATGCGCTGACACCTTCCTCAAAATAAACGACATTGCTGTCTGAAAAAGGCTTGAGGATTCCCTGGCTAATCAGTTGGACCACACCATCACTAGCTGAGGTGCCTGAACCTGAAACTTGCTGATTTTGCAATAAGCTTGAATAAGCACTGCCTACAACAGCCTGATTGTCTGCTAGAGATACTGTGTGCTTGAAACCTCCGGTAAAGACAAAAGCCAGCACCACCAGAGCAATGATACCCACAATGCCAATAATAGCCATAATCTCCACTGTCTTATCCCATTGTGACATGCTGTTAGCAACCATACATGAGTATTTTGAAATGGTGATATAAAAACTTTCCTAAATTAAAAAGCACAAAAAACAGAAAAATACATAAAACGGTGATTCAATAGCATTAAAATGGGAAGCGAGCATGGTAAGTGCATAGGAGTCCAGAGCATGAACAAGAAGCTCGTGCTCAAAATAGTCCCTGACGGCAGATGGTTCACCAAGCTCAACAGCATATTCAACCTGCACAAAAGATTTGACCTTGAGTACAGCATAAAGCCAGAACACTTCAAAGAATACACTTACTGGCTTGCCCTCGACAAGATAATCGACATTAAGGTAGGTAACTGCTGGTGCTACATATTCTTCGGGCATAAGACAATGCACATAATGATCACAAAATCAGGCGGATACGAACGCATTCTTGAAAAGGTCTGGAAGAAATTCCCGATGAAAGAACAGGTGTAGTCAAGCAATAAGACGGCAAAACAAATATTTAAAAACTCAATTGTTAACATATTAACATGGATGAACTTGCACCAACAGAACCGACTATCCTATCATCTCAAGATACAATAACTCAAACAATCTCTGAACATAAAGGACAAGTGAAAGAAAATATTGAATTCGCAATTTACACACTTATAGCCTTCTTGCTTATTGGCTTGATTGTATGTGCATATACCTTAGTTAAGATACCCTCAACCGGCGGTACTTCCGCCAGTAGCTTAATTAAAGGAACAATCGTACTAGTGATATTATTGTTGCCCACTATAATTCTTATGACAATAGCTGCTTTCTTCGGACATTCTGCCAGCATAAAGTACAACAAAACTTACTTCATCATACTAATACCATTTATATCTGCAGCGGTATCACTGACTGTAACAATAGCATTTTTTAGGAACTTAGATGGTCTTGCTGGTTTACTAGTGGGAACTATAGTTGCTGGCTTGACAACTTTATTCATATTGCCCACAATCTTCATTCCGCTAATAATTCATTTACTTTTAAAAAAATTTGGCATAAAGGCAGTGATTGCTAGTATTGCAGTTCTTACGCTGCTACTCTTAGTTGTTATTCTCACCGGAATTCATGGATTGAGATCTGAAACTGAATTAAACGACATGGACCTCAAAGCAGGTGAAATGATTTCAAATGCTGATAGTGAAAAACAAGAGTTACTTGAACTCTGTGATGATTACGGCAACACTGTAGGGAAAGACCAATGCCTGCTTCAGGTCAAAGAAAAGTTCGGAGCTGAAGTCTCGTGTAACGAACTACAATTTAATGATGCACAATCCAAAAGCACATGCATAATAATGGATGCAGAAATCAACTTAGATGAAGGATTATGTGACTCTTTGAAAGGAACCAATATAGCAATTTGCTATAGTCAGGTGGCTGTTGCAAAGCAATCCCTTGAACCATGCTCCAAATTGTCTGGAGCAGAATTTGAAATCTGCGCTCTACCTGCAATGAATCAAATAACAACACCAGACAGCTGTCTGAAATATAAGGAACTTTTTTCAGAGGACGGATATTCAGTCTGTGTACGTAAAAATGCGGCATCAACCAACGACGCAGTAGCATGCACTACCCTTGAAGATTTGGAACAAGCTCTAGCATGCATAAGAAACGTTGCAGCACAAACTAATGATCCAAAAATTTGCGCTCAAATTCCAATCCTATTCGGTGAAGCATTAATGCAACGAGTGAATGAACGAACCCCCCCTGGAAGGTACGACTTTGAAATAAACGACCAGTATATAACCTGTTTACGGAGCGCAGGATTTAACATTGACTTCAACACACAACTTAGCTTCAGTCTTACTCCTTGTGTAAGGTTAGAAGGCAAGTCCTGCTCTGAGATTTGTGCAGAGAAAGGAAAATTATGCGGTAGAGGATGCCCTTATCAAGTTCTTGATATACCTGAACAAGATTACCAAGTCATAAGCTTCCATTCAGATGATTGCTCAGATGAACCAGGATTCTCCGGATGTGACATTCAAAATAGCGAGTCAACCTCAGGAATTCGTGCTGCATTTTGCTGCTGTTCAGAACTTCCCACTAACTAGGAAAATAATGCGGAGGACCGGATTTGAACCGGCGAACCCACTAAGGGAACAGATTCCTCAGGACCCAATTAAGGGCCTGCAAGGCATAACCCGCAGCTGCCTGTTGAAGCAACCACTCATAAGGCAAGCCTTGTTTAGAGGGAATGGCAAACAGCATCAAGTCATTGCCGAAGCTCATCACTCAAGGTCTCTTGAGTCTGTCGCGTTTGACCACTTCGCTACCTCCGCAAAGGATATTGTTTGGAATTGATATCAGGTTTATATTAGTTATTGTTGAACTAACCCCCTGAGTGCTTTTCTCCGGCTGAACTTTGCCCAGCACAAGCCATGACCGCCAGTCACTGGATAACCACAGAATGTCTTGACATTCTGGCCTAAGTCAGTCTATGACCGACAAAAGAAATGACAACAGGAAAAAGCACAAGTCCAAATTGAATCCCAAAACATATTCAAGAAAAAACCCCAATCACAGCATACTGAGCTTCTTATCTATCTTCTTCAACTCCTCGGCAATATCCTTCACGTCTTCAGAAGTATTCTTGCTTGATATACTATCAGGAACATCCAGAGAATCAGGAAGCGATTTCTCAGACTCAGGAAGATTAGAGAAATGAGGCAAAGCCTCCTTCAGCTTGTTCACAAGAAACAACAATTCCTTCATGTCCGCACGCAAGCGCAACAGCTTCCTGCCCTTAAGTTCGCGAAGCTGCAGAATATAATTGTACTTTGCTAGCGAATGAAGAGTGCTCTTGCTGGCCAAAAGCAAATCCTTCCTGAACCCAGTAGGCTCGTCAAGCTGAACAAAATACTCCTCTTTCATCTTACAAATCCTGGTCAAACAATGACCTGCTCATGCTCCCAACCTTGCTCTCCATATCCTCAACAGAACTGGCCCACTCTCTAATCTCTTCATCCTCTTTCTGCTTCAGCTCCTTAATCTCAGCCAAAGCAGCCTTTGCCTGGGCAATCCTGCCTTTTATGACATCAACAATGTCCAAGATCTCCTTGTAGTTCTCAACCTTAATGAATAATGGCTTTGTCATTTTATCCCTCATCACTGAACATTCTAGTATCAATAAGCATCAATCTCTCCTGGATGTCATCCAGGTGCTGCTTCCACTTGCCGTAAACATCAGCATGCGCATTATGCAGGCTTTCAATCTCATCCAAGTGCTTCTCGCAGGACTCGATATGCGCTTCAATCTCATTTAGCTGATCTCTTGCCCTGGAATAAAGTGCTGCTTTGACAAAATGGTCCTTGACCCTGTAATCCTGCTTCAAGGCAGGAGGAACAAAACTGCCTGACTGGCTGTCAGCAAGTTCAGCATGCTCCTCGCTATAAAAATGAGGAATACTATTGTCCTGACCTTCAGGCACCACTTTATTGAAATCAAACTTCCCAGAATCCATCCTCCACCTCTTTTAAACAATAATAGCACCCCTCATTTAAATAACTTATGCTGATGAGCTTGCAATTAACTATACTCTTTTTAATAAAAATATGCAGAAATAGTACTTACAAAAAAGATTGATTCAACAATTATAGACAGAGAAAAAATTGCTTGCTGTTTTTGCTCTGCAGTGCGGATAATGGTATCCTCAGAAAGTATCAATTCCTATTAGAATTATAAAACAATGCATTACTGAACCGAAAATCTTCCCGTGAAATTCACGGAAAAAAAGAGCATACACTTAAATTACAGTTTAGTTATCACTATGGGTTATGAAAAGAGGCCTCGCAATTCTCCTTGCCATCTTATGCATGCTAAGCCAGGCCAATGCGCTGGTAGAGTTCACAGAAATAATGTACAATCCAGAAGGCAATGACAACAACCAGGAATTCGTAGAACTCTTCATACTGAACGAAACATTCAACATTACAGAACTTATTTTCGGAGACATGAACCTCAATGATAGCCTCGAGATACTTCAATCTGCTGACTCCAACTACTATCTAATCGTGGAGGAAGGCTACAACTATTCAGGCCTTAACTGCACAATACTCACTACAGGCGCAACAATAGGAGACAACCTGGACAATTCAGGTGACACAATATTCATCTACAACAACCATGAAACACTCGACCTTATGCACTATGATGCCAGCATGGCCAACGGCAACGGCCACAGCTTGGAAAAGCAAAACCAGACATGGGCAGAATCACTTAACGCCGGAGGAAGCCCTTGCCTAGAGAATCCAGTGAACCAAACAGAACCTGTTGAACAGAACGAGACCAATCAGACAGACAATAACATCCAAGTAAAAGTCAATATAATCCTGCCGAGTTTTCCGATAGTGAATGAAACTTACTTTCCATTCTCTCTCAATCAAGAAATAAACACTGACTACTGGATACAATTTTCATACAATACAACCCTAACTGACGATGTACTATTGAACATAAGTTCGGAGAACGAATTAAACAATGCAAGCTTGATGTTTAACCAAACAGGCAATATCTGCACGTGCACGCAAATAAATGAATGCTGGTTCAAACAAACAAATGCTAGTGCAAACTACACCTGCATGGTGAATGAGAACTGCATCGAGAGCTACGTGAGAAACACGACGCTCGAAGACTGCAACATAAGCCTTGCGCTGCTGTTGGAAGAGGATTTTATCGATGAGAACACCTCAGTCCACATTCACAACATAATATCTGATGAAAGTTTTGATTACATAATCAACTACTGGGTCACAGACTTCTTCGGAAACGTCCTGAGCAACAAGACAACAACCAACGACAACCCAAAGTCATACAGGGCAGACAGAGACCAACCTCTGGACATCCTCTATGTGCATAACTATCTGTTCACCCCTTCCTGCAATAACATCAACACCCAAGTTGCGAACAGCGAGAGCGTAATATACGTTGGAAGCCCTCCCCCGAACACCACCCACCTGGAAGTTGAGCTGGAAGATCAGACCTATCACTACGGGGGAGACCTTCCACTAACCCTTCACATTACAAAAGGTGACACGACCAAGCAAGTAATTGAAATAAAAATCAAAGCAGAAAATAGAATAGTCAGCACTGCAAAAGTCAAAGTCCCAGGAAAGAATGTCGAGATGACTGCAGAACTTGAACTGCCCTTGCCTGAAAACTGCCCTGTAAGGTTCCAAGAAGGAGAAGCCATACTCTATATCGAAGGCCTGGATTATAATCTTGAATACACCGTGAATTTGGAAAATGAGGAAGCTTGCGAAATCGAAGAATGCTCTGACGCTGAAACTGTTGTGAGATACTGTCCTGATGAAAATGAAAAATTTGAAGATTCTGATGAAGCAGTAAACCAGTTGGAAGAGCTGAACCTAAACAGCCAGGAATTCTCAAACCCTATACTAGAACTGAATATTAGCGTTCACAACAAGTATGATACTGCAAAGAACTACTCAATCAACTCATACATATACAAGAACAGCGTATCCTACTCTGGAGATCGGCAGATCAACACCCAAGAATTCTCACTAGAGCCTGGAGAGACAAAGAACCTAATCCTGAACAACACATTTATAGGTGTGCAAGGCACTTACAAATTCAAAATACAATTGCTCAGGGCTGACAGGAAAACACCTATTGAAATAACCCAAGACCTCAATATCACTGAGAAAGAGATATCTGAAAGCATTCTAAACCAGGCAATCCAAACACCACTACAAAATCCAAACGGCCAAGAAACAAGCAAGAACGAGCTTACAGGCCTTGTAATCCAAGAAACTAAATCAATAAATTATTTAAATCATCTGCCAGTCTTGGTAGTAGCCCTTTTACTTGGCGGGTTGTATTACAAGAAAAAAGCTGGTAGACGTGAAAAAAAAAGAAATAAAAGAAAAACTGGACCAGGGCTACATCCAAATAAATGTGATATTTGAGCTTCTTGGAAGTCCGAAATCACATGTTGAAAAGACAATAAAAGCATTCATCCAAGGAATAAAAGTAGACCCTAACGTAATATTTCTGCAAGAAGAATTCGGAGAAGTCGAAGAGAGAGAAGGCAACCTTTACAGCACATTCGCTGAAGTCGACATGCTCATCCTTGGACTGGAAAAAATAACCTTCCTGTGCTTTAACTACACTCCTGCATCACTTGAGATTGTAGAGCCGGGACAATTGACATTCAGGACAAAAGACCTCACCAACTGGATTAATGACTTGCTGGCCAAACTGCATGAGGTAAGCACCGTAACCAAAGCATTCAACTCAAAGAACCAGATGCTACAGCAGAACATAAACGCACTTCTTCATAATGCAATAATGTTGAGCATAAAGCAGGCAAAGACAGAAAAAGAGATAGCGCAAGACATGGGTCTTCCAGTGAAAACTGTCAAGCCAATGCTGGACCTGCTCGTGAAAGACAAGAAGATTAATCTAAAAGACAAAAAATACTTGAGAATGGGGTGAAATAACGTGAAAAAATTCTTTACCAGTGAAAGCGTAACAGAAGGACATCCAGACAAGGTCTGCGACCAGATATCTGATGGAATACTTGATGACGTACTCGGACAAGACAAGCACTCTCACGTAGCATTAGAGACTGTAACAAAAACAGGATTTGTGATGGTGGTCGGCGAAATGACAACAAAAGGATATGCCGACATCCAAAAAATAACCAGGGGCGTCTTGAAGAAAATAGGTTATGACGACCCTGCATTCGGCTTCGACTACGAAACATGCGGCGTGCTCAGCGCAATCAGCGAACAGAGCCCTGACATAGCACAAGGAGTGAACCGCTCCAATCCAGAAGACCAGGGTGCAGGAGACCAAGGCCTGATGTTCGGCTATGCATGCGACGAAACAGAAGAGCTCATGCCACTACCTATCATGCTCGCACACAAGCTCACAATGAAACTCGCAGAAATGAGAAAGAAACACAAGATAAAATACCTTAGACCTGACGGCAAAAGCCAAGTCACAATCGAATACGAAGACAATGTACCTAAAAGAGCAGATGCAATCGTGATCAGCACCCACCATGGTCCTGATGTGACTCAGGAGCAGATAAGGAAAGACATGATAGAACACGTCATTAAACCAGTCTGCAAAGACTGGATTGATGCAAATACAAAATTTTTTGTCAACCCGACAGGAGCATTTGTCCTAGGTGGGCCAGTAGCAGACAGCGGTTTAACAGGAAGGAAGATTATTGTTGACACCTATGGAGGTATGGGAAGTCATGGTGGAGGTGCGTTTAGCGGCAAGGACCCCTCAAAAGTCGACAGGTCCGCATCATATATGGCAAGGCACATCGCCAAGAACATCGTCGCCAGCGGTGTCGCAAAGAGATGCGAAGTTCAAGTCGCATACGCCATAGGGGTGGCAAAGCCAATGTCAGTGCTGGTCGACACTTTTGGCACAGGAAAGATTGACGACGAGAAACTCGCGAATATAGTCACAGAGATATTCGACCTGCGACCAGCAGCAATAATCAAGTATCTTGACCTTCTTAGGCCAATCTACCAGAAGACCGCATCATATGGGCACTTCGGCCGAGACGACCCAGACTTCACATGGGAAAAGACAAACAAGACTGAAGAGATAAAATCAGCTGTTGGAAAGTTGAAATAAGGACAAATATTTTTTTAATTTGTTATGTCATTTACTTATATTAAATAAAGAGTTATTCATAAAATAAATACAATAAAACCTGATAAGTGTAAAATGAGAAATATCAGCGCGATGATTATATACAATGATAAAAATGAATTTTTAATGGCCAGAAGAAATCCTAAAGCAAAAGTTTATGCAGGATTATGGCATTCACCAGCAGGCACTATAGAAGAAGGAGAGAATCCAAAAAATTGTGCTGACAGAGAATTAAAAGAAGAACTTGGCGAAGACCTTAAGTTAGAGTTTGTCAGACAAGGAAAAACATACATTGATAAACAACCTGAAGCAGAATGGCTGGTGCACCTATTCGTGTACAAGTATATTTCAGGAAACATCTGGCTTAATCATGAAAACACAGATTTCAAATGGGCATCTGAAGAAGAAATAAGAGAAATGGAATGTCTACCCGGAACACCCGATGACTTCTTCAATGCAGGATTTGACTTCTTGAAAAATAAATAAACTAAAGAGTTCGTTTTTTGAATTAACCACATGTACTGTTATTTTTTTCCTCCCTGTATGGCGAAGAGGGAAGAAAAAATCTTTGGACCAGCGACAAAACAGTTGAAAGTGCAGAGGACTCTATCCAAACATTTAAAAACAACCTCTTTCCAAAATACAACAGTGAATCAGATATGGACGACAATATTACACTCAAGAACCAAGTGGAAGCCCTGCTATTCTCGGCAGGCAAAAACATGGATGTAGAGACATTATCCACCACAATAGGCACTGAGAAAAAAGACATAGTGAAAGAGTTGAAAATCCTGAAAGAAGAGTATAATGACCGGGATGGCCCCTTGATGATTGTGGAGGAAGGCAACATGTGGAAAATACATGTGAGAGAGGCATATCTTAATCTGGTCAGAAAGATTGTGGCTGACACTGAACTCCCGATGCCTGTTCTTGAGACGCTGGCAGTAATTGCCCAGCAGAACCCTGCAATGCAGGCAGAAGTGGTGAAAGTCAGAGGAATGAGCACTTACGAACACGTTCCCCTCCTGCAGGAAATGGGATTTGTCGTCAAAGAAAAGTTCGGCAGGTCATTCAAGCTTAAATTAACAGAAAAATTCTTTGAATACTTCGAGATAGAAGGACAAGATGACATCAAAAAGATATTCTCCAATGTGAAAAAGCCAGAGCCAAAGCTGCTTGAAGCGCAGCAGACAATGACTGATGTCAAGCCAGAAATCGTCAAGGCAAGCGAACAAGAAAAGGAAGAAATCGCAAAACTGAGAGAAGAGCTTGCGCAGAAGACAGGCGGGCTGAAGGACGTTGCAGCAGGACTTAAGCAGTCCAGCAAAGAATTCAGCAGTTACAAAGGCGAACTGCCAGATGAGGATGATCCTGCACACCAGGAATTCACTGCCTATTCGACAGGCGAAGCCAGCAAGCCAGTACCTCAGGAAAATGGCGATGAAGAACAATTCCAAATTGAAGGGCAGGAGGATATTGAAGCCAAAGACACTCATGAAGTACAAGCTGATGAAGACGAAGACCTCCAAATACCTATCGAGCATGAAGATGAGCCTGGTGATGTAAGCATAAAGAATGAAGAAGATGAAGAAAAAGAACTAGAAGCCGAAGCCCCTCTGCCTGAAGGAGAAGATTCAGCCACACCACAGGATTCCGAAGACAAGGCAGAAACCACAGAAGAAGAATTAGAAGCTCCTACATCACCAGATGACACAGTAGATGAAATAACTCCCCTTGAATCTGGCAAGAAGAAATAGCTTATTCTAGCAGTTCAGTGCACTGGACACCCTCTCGCCAAGTATATAAACGCAGAAATCTCGTGTTCAGGTATGATCCATGTCCGATGCCCCAGATGCCTTAAAATCCAGAAATATCAGCCAAAACAAAGCAGGATAACCAAGAAATACAAGGCCTGCGTGTACTGCGGAAAGCACTTCAAAATCCATTCTAACGAGCATTTGAGCAGAATAGTGCCACAAAAAATGACTGGAGAGTTCCAGACCTTCACAAAACTCCAAGACGACAAAATCATGGCAAAAACATGATATAAACACAAAAGACAAACAATGCAATAAAACCCGGAACACCGCTTTTCAAACAGCCCAAACCTCATAATTTTGACGTTTCAGAGGCTCTATCCTACTTTAATAAACCAAACCCTTATAAATAATATTCTTTCACAAGTATGGTGAAGGTGAAGTGGCTGAAACAGGGAAATTCTCAAGCAACAACCCCTTCATAATAAAAGGAAATGAACGAGAAAAATTCTGAAGACAGCAAGAGAATAGTGCCTCAAGTCATCGAGGACGAGATGAAACGCTCGTACCTAGACTATGCAATGTCAGTCATAATAGGCCGTGCACTACCTGACGCCAGAGACGGCCTGAAGCCAGTCCACAGACGAATCCTGTACGCAATGTCAGATATGGGCATGCGCTACAACACACCCTTCAAGAAAAGCGCCAGAATAGTTGGTGAAGTACTTGGTAAGTACCACCCTCACGGAGACAGTGCGGTCTACGATACTCTCGTCAGGATGGCGCAAGACTTCTCACTTAGGTATCCATTGATACTCGGCCAGGGAAACTTCGGAAGCATAGACGGAGACAACGCAGCAGCCATGCGTTACACAGAAGCAAAACTCTCAAAGATCTCTGACGAACTCCTCAAAGACCTTGAAAAAGAGACAGTAGAGTTCATTGACAATTTTGACGGGACCCTCAAAGAACCCACAATCCTGCCAACAGTACTTCCTAACCTTCTGGTGAATGGAAGCAGTGGAATCGCAGTAGGCATGGCAACCAATATCCCGCCTCACAATCTCAAGGAAGTCTGCAAAGCCACTACAATGTTGATTGACTCTCCTGAAATGAGTGTTAAACAAGTTGCTGAGGTCATAAATGCGCCAGACTTCCCAACAGGAGGAATAATCATAGGAAAAAGAGGTATCATTGAAGCGTATGCCACAGGACGCGGTAAAGTGAAAGTAAAAAGCGTCATTGAAGAAGAGGAGAAAAAAGGAAACAATTACCTGGTAGTGAAAGAGATACCCTACATGGTCAATAAAAGCATTCTCATCCAAGAAATCGCTCAAGCGGTGAATGACAAGAGGATTGAAGGAATAAGAGACCTTCGCGACGAGTCGGACAGGCAAGGCATGAGAATAGTCATCCACCTTAAGTCAGGTGCAAATATTGAGGTCGTGAAAAATCAGCTATTGAGGCACACCAAACTGCAAGTTAGTTTAAGCATGATTATGCTGGCACTTGTGGACAACACTCCAAAGATACTAAACATAAAGCAAATTCTCGGTGAATTCATCAAACACCGAAAAGAAGTTGTCATAAGAAGAAGCAAATTCGACCTTAGAAAAGCTAAAGAAAGATCCCACATCCTAGAAGGCCTGTTGACAGCACTGAAGTTCATTGATCAAGTTGTTGCTCTACTTAAGAAATCAAAAGACGTACAGTCAGCCAGATCAGGGCTGATGACAGGATACAAGCTCAGCGAAGCCCAGGCCAACGCCATACTGGACATGAAGCTTCAGAAACTGACGAGCCTCGAGCAGGAAAAAATCAAGGAAGAGCAGAATCAAATGCTCAAAAGGATAAAAGAGCTTGAAGAGCTACTTGCCAGCGAAACCAAAATATATTATGTCATAAAACAAGAGCTAAAGGAACTAAGCGACAAGTACGGTGATGAAAGAAGAACACAAATCCAAAACATAGAGGAAAACATAGAAGTAGAGGACCTGATAAAAGAAGAAGCCATGGTCGTCACGATAACAAACTCAGGATACGTTAAACGCAATCCCTTGGATCAGTACAGGATACAACGACGGGGAGGGGTCGGAGTCATAGGCGCGACAACAAAAGAAGAAGACTTTGTCGAAAGGCTTTTCGTTGCAAACACGCATGATTATCTACTCATATTCACCAGCAAAGGCCAAGTTCACCAGAAAAAGGTATATGAACTCCCCATTGGAGGCAGAACAAGCAAAGGCAAAGCTATCATAAACCTCATCAAGCTTGAGGAAGGCGAGACAGTCAAGTCAGTCATTCCAGTCAAGGAATTCACAGAAGACCAATATCTCGTGATAGCGACAAAGAAAGGTCTGGTAAAGAAGACCAGCCTGTCAGCATACAAGAAACCCAGGCAAGGAGGCATCATAGGAATAACTCTGAATCCTGGAGATAGTGTAGTGGATGTGGTCTTGACAGACGGGAAGCAAACATTATTTTTGGCAAGCGCGAAAGGAAATGCAGTCAAGTTCGATGAAAAAGACGCCAGACCGATAGGCAGGACAAGCAGGGGTGTAAGAGGAATAAGCCTGGGAGGAAACGACCAGGTTGTAGGCATGATATTGGCAGAAGATGACAAGACTGTGCTTACAATCACAGAGAATGGCTTCGGAAAGAGAACCCCTTTCCAAGAGTACAGGCTGATAAACAGAGGTGGTAAAGGCGTCATAAATATAAAGACTACAGAAAGGAACGGCAGGGTAGTATCAATAAACAGTGTCAATCGAAGTGAAGAAATTATGATAATGAGCAAGTCAGGCATTATAATACGAACGCCTGTCAAAGATATCTCTGAAATAGGCAGGAACACCCAAGGGGTCAGAGTGATGCGTTTAAGGAGCAATGACAAAGTTACAGGAACAGCAAAAATAGTGAATGAGGAACTGAACAATAATAATGGAAAAAATTGAAAATCTTTAAATAGCAAGTTCCCAAAAAGAATACTGATGGCAATAACCAAGAAAAAACTGGAAAGAAAAGGCTGGAGCAAAAAAGAGATACATCACACGCTCAGAATTCTGGAGAAAGCCAAGAAAAGCCCGCACAGGAATAGACAGCATGAAGTGCTTGCGTACATAATCGCAATCATAATGGGAGTGATCAGCAACGTCTTTGTCGCGGCATTCCTGATACCCTTAATCGTATTGTCAGCAGTCTCTCCATACAGCACATGGCTTTTAGGAAGTATAACAGCCTTCCTTGGACTGGTTTTTGGCATACTTTATTCTGTACTTATAAGAGATTTAGATCATCTGGAAAAAAAACATCACATATCAGCGATATTCCTTATCCCTTTGCTGGGATTCATTAGCTTCCTGCTCATTGCCGGAAAAACAAGCCAGATATCAAACGCCATAGCATCTGCCAAAAACATAAACCCGACAACATTCGCGTTCACGTACATAATATTCTTTCTGATACCCTATGCTATCGTACTATTCAACAAAGGTTTTGATAATTGAGGAAAAAAATGAATCTTGAAAACTGGTCAAACAACTTCATAAATTCAAAATACTATAAAATGCAGAAATATACTGAACACAAAAGAAAAAAATACTTCACGCATGACGGCAAGCAGTACTCTTTTGAAATAATGGAAACCCTGCCTGAAATACCCCCCTGTCCTGAAAACACCACCACAAGCCAAAATATAATAACATTAAACACCCAGAAGAATGTGCAGATTTTCATCAGACAATTCTCTAAGTATGCACAGAACCTTTTTCTGACAATAATATTTGTGAACCCGTCAGCAAACCAGAAATGGCTTATCAAGCCTCACGTGCATAACCTGGTGGCTGATAAAACCAGCCTGAAAAGAGGCATAATGGCCTTGTCTGAAAATGTGCTGCAAGTTTAAGCACAACAAGTTCCAGTCCACATTGCTCTCTTGCCGGAAAATCTACGGACAAACCTGCGAAACTAATTTAAAACCAGTCCGCGTCCCATCAAACATGGAAACTAAAGTGCCTACAGGAACTGAAGCAATGGACTGGTTGCTTGAAGGCGGGTACGAAAATGATGTGATAACCTGCATCTACGGACCGCCAGGCAGCGGAAAAACTAACTTCTGTATGCTGTGCATGGCTAGAGGCGTGAAAGACGGAAAAATAATATACATAGATACAGAAAACAGTTTTTCAGCAGCAAGATTCAAACAGATAGCACCAGACCACAAAGAAATTCTGAAAAATGCTATATTCCTCAGGCCAATAAATTTTGACGAGCAACACCAAGCATTCGAGAAACTCCAGAAAATCATCACCAACAAAGTAAGCCTCATAGTGCTTGACAGTGTAGCAATGCTATACCGTCTGGAACTTGGGAAGACAAAAGACACTTTTTCAGTCAACCGAAAACTCGGCCTCCAACTTTCCATACTTGCAGAGATTGCACGACGAAACAAGATACCTATAATCATGACCAATCAGGTATATAGTGATATCGACCACAAGGACTCTGACATGCTAAAGATGGTCGGCGGCGACATCCTCAAATACCAAAGCAAGTGCCTAATCGAACTCAAGAGAGACAAGAACGGCGTTCGGGAAGCGATACTAAGAAAACATAGGTCCCTGCCTGACGGAAAAAGATTCTATTTTGATATAATAGAATCAGGAATCGAAGAACATAAGAAAGAGGAATAAGAAATAATCACAATAAAACAAAATAGTAAACCAAAAAAAGAAATTCGCAAATCTGACTCTTATTCTCCCATGAACTCATCCAGACTGACTTCCAAGTCCTGGCCCTTGTTAAGCAAGCCACGCGCATACATGTAATGCTTTGTCAGCAGGTAAAACACAACCCCTAAGCTCTTCTTTCCCTTATTGTTGCAAGGCAATACCAAATCGATGTTGTTAGGCTGGTTGTTAGTGTCACACAATGCAACAACAGGAACACCTACCTTCAATGCATCATCAACTGCATTCCTGTCAGGCCAGGCATCAGTTACCACCAAAACCTTGGCTTCCCTGTAACTCTTAAGATTAGGATTTGTGAGAATGCCTGGAGGGTACCTGCCGATTAAGACCTGGACGCCCGCAAGCTTTTCCATCAGACTGACTGCATGCCAGCCGTTCTCGCGCCTGCTCACAATAAGAATGTCTTCTGGAGCATAGTTCGCAAGGAACTTTGCCGCAATACCTATCCTCTCATCAATCTTCTGGATGTTAAGTATTGACAATCCATCAGATCGTGTCTTGTATATGAAATTGGACATGTATTTTGTCCTGAATTTTGTACCAATATGAACCCCGCTTTTAAGGTAATCCTCATTAGTCACCAACATATCTTCTGTCATTTTCATCATCTCGTGAGAAGAAATCTTAATCTGATTTCCGCCCAAATTTTCACCCTGGACGCCGTCCAAGAACGGTCTCCGGCCAGTCTACGACCAGAATAGGGTAATAACTGTGGAAAAGACAAACCATTTATAAATATATCTCCAATAGACCCTAAGCAATGGACCTGAAAAAGGCATTGAATTATGGAATAATAATGCTTATATTCTTAGCATCAGCCCTGAATATCGGGTGTCAGGAAGCCAGCAATCAAAACAACAGCGTAGGAATAAATGGTACAAATGACACCAATGTCAAGACCGAAGGAGGTGACATCATGTCTCAAGCAATCAAACTGCATACCGAAGACGGATTTGAACTGCAGGCAAAATACTACCCAAGTGCCGGCGGACCTGCAGTTATATGCCTGCATCAACTGAACCTCAACAAAGAAACATTTGACGACCTTGCCAAAGACCTAAACAAAGAAGGCTTTGCAATCCTCTCTATTGACCTAAGAGGCCATGGTAACAGCCTGATGCAAAACGGAGATAAGCGAGACTGGCAACACTTCACAAACACTGACTTCCAAAACATGGAATTCGATGTCCTAGCAGGTGTTGAATGGCTCAAGACACAAGATACACAAAAAGGCAACATAACAGTAATTGGAGCTAGCATTGGAGCCAACACAGCATACAACTTTGTCTCAAAACACGAAGAGACAGCATCAGCGGTGCTTTTGAGTCCGGGACTGCTTTACAAGGGAATCGATACTGAAAAAACGATATGGCCCGGAAACAAAAGTCTATTGACTGTGGTCTCCAGTGGTGACTCTTATGCATACCATTCTGCAAGGGAATTAAACCAGAAGACAGGCAAAGAACTCTTTGTTCTTGAAGGGAATAAGCACGGGACTTACATGCTGGACAAGAGTGTTAGGCAAAAGATTATTGACTTCCTAACTTCCTAGACCAAAGCTTGGAATAAACAGGAGCGCTAGGTGTCAATTGACTGCGAAAAAAAACTATCTCCCTCAGCCTGAACAGTGAATCCTCCAACAAGAAATCACTGAATTTAATCTCATTTATTGACTTGAGTGCGTTCTGCTCAAGATTCTTCATCCTTGCCAAAGTGAGATGAATCAAACCGTCCTTCTTTTGTTTTCTCAAAGTTTTCGCCAGCTCATGATTCCTTTCCAGTACCTGAAGGATTTGTTTCAAGGAGATAAAATATTCTGGATTATACTGGAATTTAAGCGCAAACACTCTCGGCATTCTCGAGTCAGGCAGAACAACAAAATCATCAGCAATCAGGTCAATTGACTTGAAAGAAAGCTCATCCAATCCTGCAATAATATCCTTGGTTGATGACTCAGAAATTTCTCCCAGAAAACTTGCTGTAATGTGAACCTGCTCTTTACTTATAATCTTGACATTACGGAACTGCGACAATTTATCCTGGAATAAGATTACCTTTTCTAGGTCTTCATCAAGAATCCTGTAAGCAATAAAGCATCTCATCAAGCATCCACACTTAAAAAAAAATAAAAAAAATACAATTGTATCACTTTTTCTTCAATACAGGCTTTTTTTCTTCAGACTCTTCATCAGATTCGGGCTCTTTATCAACTTCAGGCTCGTCGTCTGATTCAGGTTCTTCAGAGTCATCTTTAACCTTTTCTTCAGAATCATCCTTCGACTCTTCGTCTTCAAGCTCCTGATCAGCCTCAGGCTCATCCTTCACATCCTGCTCTTCCAAAGACTTGTCAGCACCCTCTTCTGTGTCATCACCAAAGTCCTCTGTACCCTCATCCTCAAGGTTAATATCCTGGTACTTGTCCTTTTCCTGGGCTGACTCTTTCTGAGCAGAAGGTCTTGCAGAAATTGCTGGTTCAGCCTTAACTGGTGCTGTCGCTTCGCCTATAGACTCTGCAAACGCCACTTTCTTCAAGACTCTGGTAACTTTTATTCTCACTTCGTCGCCTTCCTTAACATTCGGGACAAAGATTACAAAGCCTTGCTTCTTTGCAATGCCATCGCCTTTCTCACCAACAGCTTCTATTTTTACATCCAACTCTTCGCCCTCTCTTACAGGGGCTATTCTATTGAACCTATTATTTCCAAATGCCATATTCAATTTCACCTATGCATCCGGCTTGACTGGCTTATGTAGTGCTAGTTTCATTGCCGACTTTAAAATAGTAGACTGCAAGATTGTTTAAAAACTTTTTGGACCTGAGCTGAAAAACACTGCAAAACCGGAAAACCTTTATACAAGGTCTGCAACTCGAGAATTCAATGTCACTCTTGTGCGAATAGCTGGAAGTTTTAACTACTGCCCCAATACCAAGAGCAATAACTATCCAATGTTAGTAAAAAATAGTAACATATTTATAGTAGTTATACAAACTTCCTTTTCAGAAGGGGTGATATTTAATCCCACTTTGGGAGGTAATGAGAATGATTGTGAAAGAGGAATTTCTAAGCAAGTTAAGACGCTATTTCTCTTTGAATTTATACGAAGTAAAGATTTGGACTGCCTTGCTCAGTAGGGGTGTAAGCACGGCAGGAGAGCTTTCTGATATTGCAAATGTACCCCGAAGCAGGTCATATGACATACTTGAAAGCCTTGAGAAAAAAGGGTTTGTTGTGATGAAATTAGGCAAGCCAATACAGTACCTGGCAGTGCCACCACAGGAAGTTGTTGAGAGAGTGAAGAAAAACGTTAAGATTAAAGCAGAGTCAAACGTCAAGAGACTTGAGGATCTCAAGAACACTGATGTGATCAACGAACTGAATAACTTGCACAATCAAGGAATTGAATTGGTAGAGCCGTCAGAACTTACAGGCAGCATAAAAGGCCGCCATAACGTATACAATCATCTTGAGTTCATGATCCGGAATGCTGAGAAGAACGTATCAATAATGACCACCAGCAAAGGCCTGATGAGAAAGGTAGAGGGACTCAAACCAGTGTTTGAAGAGATTGCCAAAAAAGGTGTCAAGATAAAAATCGCAGCACCTTTGAATGCAGAGACAACACAATTTGAACAGAGTCTAAAAGGCATTGCAGAAGTCAAGCACACTGAAGTTAAATCAAGATTTTGTGTTGTTGACGGCAAACAGCTGGCATTCATGATAATGGATGATGCTGACGTCCACCCGACATACGATCTTGCAGTGTGGCTACACACACCTTTCCTGGCAAGCAGTATGCAAACGATGTTTGACAATGCCTGGAAAGGAAAATAAGTCTCATTTTTTTCTTTGTTTTGATTTTTCTTTTCTAAACATTTAAAAAATACTAATTAAACCTATATAAGAAGGACTCGCAAGTGATTTCCAATGGAAAAACAACAGGACATCAAAAACATCATCAAAAAACTTCATCCTCTTGAAAGGAGAGTACTCCCTGCACTAGCTGACTGCAATACAGAAACCCTTCTTGAAAAAACTACAAGCCTTAAGCAGGTGGAGGTTGTCCGTGCACTGCAGTGGCTATACAACAAGCGCATGGTGAACCTCAGCGAAAAAATCACAGAACTCGTGGAACTGGACTCCAATGGAATTGAGTTCCTGAAAACAGGCCTGCCTGAAAAGAGGTTTCTTCAAGCCTTAAGCACAGAAAAAAAGACATTTTCACAACTTCTGAAAGTGCTGTCAAAAGAAGAAATAAACATGGCAATAGGATTGCTGAAGAGCAAAGCCGCAATAACAGTGAGAAAAGAGGAAGAACTAGTATTCTCGATAACAAACCAAGGCAAAAAAATATTGGAGAAAGGCTTCATGGAAGAGAGATTCCTGCAAAAGCTTCCTTTGAACAAGAACGAACTTGAGCCAGAAGATAAGTTCTGCTTCGACAACCTTCTGAAAAGAAAAAAGATAGTAAAGACAACAATACGAAAAGAGAAGATTGCCAAGCTCCTGCCTCTCGGAGAACAGATTATAAAGGTAGGAATAAGCTCAAGGCAGGTTATTGATAGGCTTACTCCTGAAATTATCAAGAAAGACCATTACAAGGGCAAGGAATTCAGGGCTTATGACGTAGAAATCAACGTGCCTAAAATCAAGGGAGGAAAGACACACCCTTATGCAGACTTCGTGTTCCAGGCAAGACAGAAGCTTGTCGAAATGGGCTTCACTGAAACCACCGGCCCAATTATAGAAACAGAATTCTTCAATTTTGATGCATTGTACCAGCCTCAGAATCATCCTGCAAGAAATTGGACAGACACATATGCCATCAAGCAACCAAAGTATGGACGACTTCCAGACAAAAAAACAGTTCAGGCAGTAAAGAACGCGCACGAGAATGGTGCAGGCACAGGAAGCACGGGCTGGAAGTACAAGTGGAGTGAGACTATCGCCAAACAGCTCATGCCACGCGCCCATGACACTGCAATAACTCCCAGAGAGCTTTCCAGAAAAGACCTGAAAATACCGGGCAGGTACTTCACAATAGTGAGGTGCTTCCGCCCTGATGTGATTGACGCAACCCATGCAGTCGAATTCAACCAGCTGGGAGGTTTTGTCGTTGGAGACAATCTGAATTTCGCCCAATTGCTAGGGCTTCTGAAGGATTTTGCACAGAACCTGACAGGAGCAAAAGAATTCAAGTACTTTCCAGACTACTTCCCATTCGTTGAGCCAGGAGTCCAGTTGAGTGCAAAACACCCTAAATTCGGGTGGATGGAACTCTGCGGTGCAGGCATAGGCCGTCCTGAGCTAAGCGAACCTTTAGGGATAAAAGGACCTGTGCTCATGTGGGGCTTTGGCATAGACCGGCTGGCAATGCTCAAGCTCGGAATCAGCGACATTAGAGACCTGTTCCAGACAAACATAAAGACATTAAGGGAAAGCAAGGCGGTGATGCTCTGATGCCAACCATAGAATGCTCATTCAAAGACCTGAAAAAACTTATCGGCAAACCAATCACATATACTGAACTCGAGAAAGAGCTGATACTATACGTCAAAGGGGAGATAGAAAGCAAGGAAAGAGACAATCTCAAGATAGAGGTGGCAGAGACCAACCGTCCAGATCTCTGGAGCACTGAAGGAATTGCCAGAGAAATAAAATGCAAGTTGGGATTGAAGTACAACAACTTATTGAAATGCAGGAAATCAGGGCTGACTGTAAAAGTGCATCCAAACCTCAAGAACATCCGTCCAAGAACAAGTTGCGCAGTAGTCAAGAATGTCAAACTCACTAATGAAATCCTTATACAGCTCATTCAATTGCAGGAGAAGATATGCAACACCTTTGGAGCAAAA
Source organism: Candidatus Woesearchaeota archaeon (assembly GCA_016929855.1). Taxonomy (GTDB): domain Archaea; phylum Nanobdellota; class Nanobdellia; order Woesearchaeales; family JAHJEM01; genus JAFGHY01. Next base: position 22,939 of record JAFGHY010000092.1, read on the forward strand.
CGAGAGCAAGTTGCCATAGGCGTGTATGATTACAATAAAATCACAGGGCCTATAGAATACAAAGCTTATCCAAAAACACACAAGTTCATTCCATTGGAGTTCGACAAAGAACTTACACTAAGCCAAATACTTCAAAAACATCCTAAAGGCAGAGAGTATGGAAAGCTCCTCGAGAAGTTTGACAAGTATCCTTTGTTCATAGACAGTGTGGGACAAGTCCTTTCCATGCCACCTATAATTAATTCGAACCACACAGGAAAAGTAACGTTGAACACTAAGAACCTATTCATCGAGTGCAGCGGATTTGACGACAGGTATCTTGATGTTGCGCTGGACATAATGGTACTCGCACTACACGACAGAGGAGGTATTGTCGAAGGAGTCAATGTCGATTATGGTAAAGTGAAGAAAACAACGCCCTTCCTTGAAGAAAAGAGCATTTCACTAAATCTTGACAGGTTTGAGAAGATTAGCGGGTTGAGGATAAGCCAGGTAGAAGCGATGAAGCTTCTAAAAAAATCAAATTTCATTGCAAAGGCAAAAGGGAAAAACCTTGTCGACGTCAAATTCCAGAACTACAGGCAGGACATAATGCACCAGGTTGATATCATGGAAGACCTGCTGATCACATATGGCTACAACAACCTGCCTGTAGAGGAGCTTAACGTGCTGCCCACACCATACTTGAGGCCAGTGGAAAAATGGAGCAGAAAGATTGCTGGTCTGCTTGCAGGAACAGGCGGGATAGAAGTCATGAATTACATGCTCACGAACAAGGAAGACCTGCAGAAGAACGTCATGCATAACGGAATAGAACCAATAGAAATCAGCAATCCAGTAAGCAAGAACTGGAACATCTTCAGGACGTGGCTGATTCCAGGACTAATGCACTTCCTGTCAAAGAACATCAAACAAGAATACCCCCAGCGCATATTCGAAATAGGAGAAGTTGTACTCCCAGATGCCAATACAGAAACAAAAACCTCCAATCCAGTCAGCCTAGCATTCCTAATAGCTAGTGCAGACGCTGACTTCACTACAGCAAAGCAGGCCATGCAGCACGTGTTCGACTATATTGGCCTGAAGCAAAAGACAGTTGAGACAAAACATGACTCATTCATTCCTGGTAGAGTGGGTAGAATTACCTGCTCGGGCAAGACTCTTGGCTATGTGGGAGAGATCAACCCAGAAGTGTTGGCTAACTTCGGGATGGAACTGCCAGTTGTCGGATTTGAATTGAATCTGACAGAAATAGTTGAGATGCTGTGATAGAAAAATCAGAATATTTCAACAACACGGATATTAAACAAACATCAAATTATCTGGTTCACGTGCGTCTCTTCCTAGCTGATTTTTGTCCTAACTTGGCTGCTCTGGCAAGCCAAGCAATGACTGACAAGTTCTTGACAGCCTTCCTGAACATCATCTCATAAGCCCAGTCCAAAATAAGATGCAGTAGCAACCCCAGAAACATCATGAGAAACAAAGTGTTCAGAAACGAAAGAACTCCCAAGAGCAACAAAAATTCTATGGTATGAAACACAAAAATGTTCTTCTTCAAGTCCTTCTTAGTATGCTCGTGCATGAAATAATGACGCATCTTCTTAAATGAGATGCCCTTGCTCCTGAGTCTCTTCTTCGAAGCATACACTAATGTATGATCGACGTCAAAAAGTACACCACCAACAAGCACGAACAAAGAAATAACTCCAAAAAAAGGAAACAACAATGCAATCAACACAAATGATGTCATCAAATGCTCCAGACCGTCCATGACATCACCAACAAGTATCAGCCAACAATCTTAGGCTTTGCTTTCTGCAGCGGTTTTAGCTGCCTTATCAGCTGGCTTAACAATCTGCTTAACTTCTTTTTTGACTTCAGTAGCTTTTGCAGGCTGTTTAGCAGGCTTTGCTTTCTTGACTTTCTGATGCTTAGGCCTTTCACCAGTCTTCTTAGGCTTCGTGTCTTTCAACTCAATACCAAACTCTTTCTTGAACAATACCTTAATGTCATTCCTTGAAGCCTTAATGCCAAGCTTGAAGACCTTGTCAAGAGGCTCGAGGTGAGCAATATTTACTTTGCGTCTTCGGGTCTCGCCGTCAATAACAACATGTTTTGCATCAACCGCTTCAACAACAACACAACGTCTGTCCGAATCACGACCTGCGGTCTTAATGCACAATCTTCCAACACTAAAAGTTTCAACCATCTTAATATCCTCCATCCCATCAGAATCGTGCTCTGCCGCCAGACACACAGGGATAACACCAAATTCAAACATCAGCTTCAGACTATCCAGACTCACCAACAGGAACTAACTACCTGTTTTCCTGAACAATCTTTTTCCTCGAACACCTTGAGCAAAGATTGCCGCCGAACGGACGCTGAGGCCTCCTCTGAGTCTTAGGCATCTTAGCAATCTGTGCAGGCTTGCCTCTAGGAACACCTACCAGCTTCTGACCACAGGAACTGCACTTAGCCTGCGAAGGCTTTCTTGCCTTGTAGGTAAGCTTAGTAGCCCCTCCAGGGACCTTAACAAACACTCTTCTCTTGCTCCTTGATTTCTGATTACCTGCAGGCATTCTAACCTCAATTTATAGTCTAAACCAGCACGCATATACTCCATATACGGTTTGAATCGCTGTAAACTCACGGAAATTAGCTTCCTTTTTAAAGCTTTGCGCCCTAAACAAGCTTCAAAGCCTTCCTGAGCAGAGTACTCAATACAATCGAGAAAATGATGTACGTGCCCAGCCATCCAGGATGCCAGCCGAACAGACTGAAGCCATCAAGAGGCCTTATAGGCTTGTTGCCAACAAGAATATGGGTGAAAGGCTTGTCCTTCACAATAATCTTAGGGTTCTCGTACCTGCGCTCTTCTGTAACTATTATAGGGAATGAATGAGACACTCCTTCAAACTCTATAGACAATTGGTTCGGACCAGTGTTTTCCTGCTTGAGAATCCAATTCAAAGAATTCTCTTCAATGGTCAACTCCTGACTGGCAGGAGTCTCAAAAACAATATCTTCAACAGCACCCAACGTCACATTGCCCTTCAAGTACTTCTCAAAATACACTGTAACCTCAAAAGGCTCGCCAGGACTCAACTGCTCGTAAGCCATGTGGCTGTTCAACCAACCAAAAATAAGAATGATAGGAAGGATAGTATAAAGCGTGCTCTTGAAACTGTTCTTCATGAAGTCCATATTAAGCTTCATGGCGCGCTGCTGCAACTCCATGGCTTTTTTGGGATTTGCCTTCTGCTCCTTGATCTGCCTCTGGATCTTCTTCAGCTCTTCTTTCAGGCCCTTCATCTTCTTTTGGTCCGTAGTATACTTGTAAACAAAAGTAATTATGACCGTGATTACCAAGCTAATAAGGAATATCGCCAGAAAAGAATTCATGTCTAACAATGGAGAAAGTACAGGGTCAAGGAAATCGCTGAATGCCATAAAAAATTGTGACAACCCATTGGTTTATAAAGGTATTGATGAGAAGATGTCAATTTGCAGAACAAATAAATTTTGATTCAGCACTAGTAATAAGAACTATTCCTTTGGGTTTTTGTTCTGCCTAGAATAAAATATCCATTAAAAAAGTATTACTTCAAAAAAAATTAAGTATAAGAAATATCATAAATATTACATTATCACTTGCCCATGAACTTGCGCATCATCGGGTTCATGTCCATCATGTGCTGCTGAGCAATTTCTTCATAAAGTTTGTACACTATCATTACAGTCAGAAGCAAACCAGTACCTGACGTCAATGCTCCACTCAAGTCTGCAAGAGCCGCAAGAATACCAACCGCAGCACCCCCCATAACCGTCAAAGGCCCAATGTATCTTTGAAGCATCCTCTCCAAAGTGCGCTCGTCCTTCCTGAAACCAGGAATCTGCAAACCAGAAGCCATCATCTGCTTAGCCTGGCTTCTCGCATCCAAACCAGCAGTCTGAACCCAAAAGACACTGAATAGAATGCTACCTGCGATAAAAAATAAGAGGTAGGTAAAGCCTTGAACATAAGGTTCCCATCCAATATTAAAGCTGCCTTGATTTATAAACAATCCGACAATACCCCCGCTTCCACCAGGAGCTGACAAGTATGAGATCAAGCCAGAATTTGAAATATTAGGGTCTCCAAGCCAGCCCCAATTCACCATGCTGGCAAACAACTGCACATTAGCCAAAAGAGCAGCCACCAGGATGACAGGAATGTTCGAAGTGTACATAAAATTAAGAGGCCACCTAACACCATGCCCTCTAATCCTACCAAAAGACAAGGGAATCTCAACCTTCATGCTCTGCACGTAAACCACAATACCAAACACAACAAGCGTAGCCACAATACCTGCAAGTGCAGTAGCAGCGACCTTTGTGGCCCCAACACTCAAAGCCTGAAACAAACTAGGGATTGCTCCAGTCGCGAACTCAGGATTGGTCGGACTGGCCAGCGGATTCAAGGCCCTCACAAAGATGCTCTGGCTGACTCCCGCAGCGATGAACAAGCTGATACCACTGCCAAAACCATACTTGGAAACAACCTCATCCATGAACATAATCATTAGACCGCCAAGGAACAACTGAAAAATAAGGAAGAACGAACCCACTCCTTCAGCAGGGCTCAAACCTCCCATCTGCACGTAAATGATCGCCTCAAGAATAATGAACCCAATAGACAACAGCTTCTGAATTCCCTGAAACCTTTTCTTGCCCTCGTGCGTCGTCAAGTCAAACTTGACCAGACCTGAACCATTAAGCAACTGCAAGACAATTGATGCCGTGACTATAGGACCTATACCTAAACTGATTATGCTTCCAAAACTCGCTCCAAGAATAACTGAAAGAAACTCGAATCGTGACAAAGCATTATTACCAAGACCTGCCAAAGGAATCAAACCGAGAACGTAAAACAAGACAAGAACAACAAGCGTCCACTTAAGCTTAGTCTTGAAACCCTGCTTCTTCTCTTTAGGCTGGGCGACCTCAGGAAGATTATCAAGTATAGTATCAATAAACGCCATTTTGAAATCACGTGCTAGGATATTTATAAATTTTTATACACCATCAACTTGGTCATTTAGTTACTCCTCTGCATCAGCAGCCTCTTTTTGCTTAGGAACAGCAGGCTCGTCCACAAACACTTTCCCGCCAGCAGACTCAATCTTGTCGACGGCATGCTCGCTTGCAGAAGCAACAGTAATATAATATTTTCTTGAAGGCAGACCATTTCCGAGCAGCTTATCATACTTCATCTTCTTTAAATCAATTATGCACTCTTTTCCACTCAACGAAACAGCACCGTCCAAAGACAATGTTTTAATGTGATTTTCAATGTAAACTATAGAAATAGACCTCATCGAGGATGTTTTGGAATTAAATCCTATCTTACCAGGTTTTTCAGTGCTCCAGTATCTTGGTTTCTTTGCATCACCACGCTTGCCTGAACCCGCTCTGCCTCGACCGCCTCTGTGACCAGCACCTCTGTGCTTTTTCTTGGCACCCCAACCGTGAGTATGGGAGCCTCTTTGCCGTGAATTCTTAGTTCTTTTTATCATACTGCACCATCACCAAATGTAACATAATGTATTACACAATCTTCTTAATCATAACATCTTCCTGATTAGAGCATTAATCTTGTCTTTCCTGTCTCCAAGAACTCCTCCTTTAGTGTAAGATTTCTTGATACCCTCTCTTTCAAAACCACCCCTGGGAGGATGTAAAGTATGAGCGTACCTAGACCTGCTCTTGGCTTTTGATGAAATAGGCCTTTTTTCTCTCAACAATCCAAGAGTCTCAGCATCAATAATGCCGTAAGCAACATAATTCTTCACCTTGTTTAACATACCGCGGTTTGTAGGATTATCCTGAACAATCACACAGTTATGCTTCCTTCTAAGGTGAAGCATGAATAAAGTATCCTTTGCGTCCTGCCTGACACCCATAAGGCCTCTGACCAGCACTACAGCCAGCATCCTTTTATTTGATGTGTCTGATGTGCCTAAAAAGCTCTTCTTGAGAGTACTAGAAAGTATAGGTTGCTTTTTCACAGCATGTTTTTTTGCTGCATCATCAACTGCTTTCATTTGATACCTCCACAGCACCATCCCTCACACCCAGAGCATCATAATCCTTGGGGCGCAGTTTTGTCGTCGAAAGCTTCCTCAAAGCATCTTCCAATGCATAAATAAGATTTATCTTGTTCTTTGTCTGGCCGAAACTCTTTGACCAAACATCCGACACTCCTGCCAGCGCCAAGACTTTAGCGCATTCCTTCTCAACACAAAGACCCTTACCCCTCGGAGCAGGTTTCAATCGAATACGGACCGAACCGCACTTGCCCTCAACCTCAAAAGGAACAGTATGAGGCGTCTTGCACTCGCACTCCCAGGAACCGCAACCTCTCCTGATTTTGAAGACATTAATCTTTGCCTTCCTCAAAGATTTCTCCCTTGCAGGAACAGTCTCTTTTGCCTTACCATAACCAATGCCGACATGACCATTGTGGTCTCCGACAATAGCCAGCGTCGAAAACTTGGGCTTGTTTCCTTCGTTTGTCTTCTTCTGTGTTTGACGGAATATTCTCCTCTGACCGCCGCCGAACTTACCCTTAGACTGGCCTATCAACAAGAGATCTGACTCCAGATCAAGCAAAGACTCTGTAATCTGCTCCTCCAATATAGCCTGGCCCTCGTCCAAAATTTTATCAATATCTGTAATCTCCTTGTTCTTAACCTTCAAGCCCAAACTAGTCTTGGGCTTCCACTCTTCCAGTCTCTGCGAAAGCATCTGCTTCTGATCAGGACCCCCCCTATATTGCGAACCTCTCGAAGGTGAACTTCTGCTTCTTGGTTTTTGTGACTTATCCATTTTAACTACAGACCTGACAAAATCATGCCTTCAGGACTGCCTCCTTTATCTTGCTGAAATCATCTGTTATTGATTTGATGGTCTTCGACTTTGAAAACTGATTACCTTTGACACCTGCTTCTGCATATGACTTGATATGAGTTCCTGAAATCCTTTCATCAGCAGGGAAAACATCTTGTGACACAGGAACATTCAAACCGCCATCAACGACACCCTTTACAACAGCATAAAGTCTGGAACCAGGAACATGAGAATGAAGACCTATATCCAAGATTGCTTCAGACACACCTCCTTTTGCTTTTTTTGCAAGCAACAATCCAGTAAGGTATGCTGCAGGAATGTTCTTCAACCCGTGCTTCCAACCCTTCTCCTGCAACTCAGACGACAAGCAGCTGACCTTGACCTGATCTCCTTTGTCTGAATAATCAACCAGTTGAGCGATAACCTGATTGTTTGAAAGTCTGACAACCAGCCTCGTCTTCCTGCTCTTCAGCAATTCAAGCCTCTTGCGATAGTTCGTCCTGCCATTTCGCTTCCTGCGAAACTGAACAACTGTTTTTTTGTGTGACATTTTTTTCCTCAACAAAAAGAAAATCAAGATTTTTGACTTTCCTTGAAGTAACCCTTATCTGTAACGTAAAGTTTAATGTGCCTCTTGCTCCTGAAGAAACCACCCTTCACTTTCGAATACAAGTCCTTATACGCGGTATTGTCAATTGACCCGTTCTCCTTCAATGATGCAATAAAATCCCTCTGCAACCTAATCCGGTTCATCCAAGTCTCCTTGCTATCTGCTCTAGCATTATAGCTTCCCTTCCTCCTGCCAGTCCCTTTCCTCAGACCCTTGTTCTTCTGCACCTGCCTCTTCCTTGCCCTATGACGGGAATTTCTCGACGGAACCTCAACTTGAATAACACCTTCCCTGACCAAAGACCTAACATCAGTCTTTGTAATGGCCTCCTTAATATCCTCCAACCTGGAAGGATCTAAAGCCACCTTCTTCTTGGACACCTTTAAGATGCCTCCTGCTAGTTTCTTTTGATGCTTCAAGTTCATGATTATCACGCACTCTTAGTTACTAAAATCTTATCCTTCTCCTTCTTTTCTTCTTTTTTCCTCTCTTCATCAGTTTCTGGCTTCGTTTTCTTCAAATCTTCAGATGACTCTTTTTCTTTCTTCTTCTCTTCAGATTTCTTTCCAGATTCTTTCTTCAGCTTCTGCTTTTCAAGTCTTGCCTGCTTTTTGGCAAGAATCTTTTTGTTCCTTGCAGCAAGAGTATCAGTGGATAAGTTCAATAGCTTGATTCCTACTTTCTCAGCAGCATCCAACAACTCCTTCTGTTTTTTGAGACCAACGCTCGCTGAAACACATGCTTTTGTTGCAGGAGATAAACCTTCAAGCTGACTTGCAGAGGATATAATCACAATATCATCTCTGCTCGACCTGGCATTGCCATAACCAGTGGTTGGTTTTTTCAGGTAGCCTCTTTTGTTCAATCTCATCTTACTCTGAAGTCCTTTAGCCCGCCTATACTTGAAACCGACCCTGCTTTTTCCATGCGCGTTTTGTCTAGTGAATATCATTTTCATTTTTCTAACAGTGCCTACACTGCCTTACCATCCTTTTCTATCATATAAATGCCGTCCTGAAACACTCTGTGATCAAACCCCGGTCTTCTCGTCAATAATTCAATTGAAGACGCAACTGTTGATACAAGCTCTTTCTCAATGCCTGACACTACAACAATCTCTCCCTCAATCTTCACTTCAGCACCTTTCTTTACCTTCACAGTCCTAGGAACTTTCTCTCCTATGAAATTCTTTATCTCAAAAACATCTCCTTTCATACCCACTGACATTGGAAAGTGCCCCGAGCATATCTTCAGCCTGTATTCATGCCCTTTTGTAACCCCTTTTATTATGTTGTTAATGTGAGACTTCATTGTGAAAAGAATCTTCTTTTCTCTTTTTGAAGCGGACTTTGACAGCACAAGAATCTCTGAACCTTGACAATCCAGTGTGAAATTCTTGCTAGTCAACTTTCGAACAATACTCCCCTTAGGACCTGTTACCTCTATGATATTCTTCTTAGTATCAACAACTTTCGCCGAAACCCTTTCGGGCAGTGCAATTTTGATGCTGATATCTTGTTTCATCTTGACAGCCAATCTCTTCATACTGCAAAACTAGTAGCAGTATGCAAGAAGCTTACCTCCAATATTCTTTTCTTTTGCCTGCTGGTGCGTCATCAATCCCTGATTCGTGCTGATTATCATTATCCCTGTTTCCCTGGCAGGCAGATACCTTTTCTCAAAGTACTCTATCTTATCAACTCCAATCTGAAAGTTAGGCCTGATAACTCCTGTCTTATTTATAACCCCCAGCAGATTGACCACCAAAGCATCACCTTTTGAATCTTTTATCTCTTCGTAACTACCAATATAGCCTTCATCCTTGAAGATATCAAGAATCTTCTTTATTATCTTTGAATTGAATTTTGTGTGCAACGTCTTCTTTCCTGCCGCATCATAATTAGTGACGTGGCTCAATACATTCGCAAGAGTGTTGTTCAATGTCATTTTTTCTCCTAATCAAATTTCTTGAATCCTAATTTTGTTGAATTGTCCCTAAAGCACTGCCTGCAAAGATGCAAGCCATACTTGCTTATGTGACCGCCAGTCCTGCCGCACCTGCTGCACTTTTTTGTGCTTTCACCAAACTTTCTTTTTCTCGGAGTGTTGTTCTTCTCCCATTTCTTCAGCTTTGCAGGTTTCAATTTCAGCTGCACCAGGACCTTGTTGTAATCTGAAGTCGTCATTTTATTCATCACCTATCTTAATATTGAACTGCTTCTTGAAAAAATCATAAGCTTCAATCTTTGAGATACCGTGGTTCTTATGAATTCTTCTCTTGAGAATTTTTCGCCTCTTAATCCTGAAACCAGGCCTTTCAAGAGTGATACTCGCCTGCAATCCAATTATGCCTATCTCAGGATCGTACTTTATCCCAGGAATATCAATGTACTCATGAATGCCGAATGAAATGTTGCCGTACTCATCAAAACAGCTTGGATTGAGCTTATTGTCCTTGGCAGCAAGCAGTTTCTGAATCAGCTCTGTAGCCTGACCATTCCTCAAAGTAATTTTACAGCCGATAGGCAGGCCTTTCCTCAAACCCCACTGAGCAATCCTCTTGCTTGTGATTGTCTTCACAGGAGGTTTGCCAGTGATGTGCTCAAGCAACTTCATACCTTTTGCTAGATGCGACTGCTCCTTGCCGGCACCAAAATTCAGTGTCAGCTTCTCAATCCTGATATCCCTCATTTTGTTCATTTTGCCATAATATCCAATTTCTTGTCAGCAGGAAGGACTATCAAGTACTGTTTGTTGGTCGTAACATTCTTTCCCTCACCTGATTGCATAGTAACATGCCTATCTGAAATCGTCTGGATGCTTCCATGAACGCCTGTGTGAATGCCCTTGAAAACAAACGCTTCAACGCCCGCCTTCATATTCTGGTGGGATACTATCTTCTGAGACGGCAACTCAAGCACCAGACTGTCTCCTGTCTTATACGAGTTCTTCTCTTTGACATCAATAAGGATGTTTCTCCCTCCAAAAAGGTTCAGTTGTTTAACACCCCCCTTTTTGAGCACAATATTCTCAATTTTCGATAATTTGAGCTTTGATTCTTTTTCATTAATCTTCTTCGGAAAAAGTTTGCCCTTCGTGGACAACACGATTCTGTAGCTGGCCTCGCTATCCGTCAGAGTTACTACATCCATGAAACCGACAGGATATTTGATATTATATCTTCTTTTGCCATCTACTAAAACTTGGTTGTTCTTCAACAAGTACTTTGCCTCTTTTATGGTCTTAACCTTATTAAGAACATCTCTCAACAGCACGCCCAAAGGAACAGATAACTCCATCTTTTGCGCTCCAGGATTTGGCCGCACTACAAACTTCAATAATCTTCTCTTGACACTCCACTGGGTGGGTGTTGCTGGTCTTTTCAAGTGGCTTTTTGTCATTTTCAGTTCTTCTTGACAACTGTTTTTTCAGATGCCTTCTCCAAAACTTTCTTCTTAATCCTTCTTTTGTCCTGACTAGTGATTTCAGTAATCATGAGATTTGAGGGATCCAAAGGATAAGGTATCTTATTGCCGTCCTTCTTTGAAATCTCAATCTTATCCACAAAAACCTTTAATTTCTTAAGGTCTGCACTTGAGACTTTTCCTTCTTTTCCCTTATGCGAACCTCTTAACACTTTCACCTTGTCGCCTTTCCTGACGCCCAATGATTTTATACCCATCTTCTGTTTCAGCTCTTTAGAGAGGGCGCATGAAAGCATTTTTCGTTTAATATGAGCTGGAGCATTATACCTGTACTTACGCTGCTTCCTTGGCTGAACACTTTCAATCCACGTTCTTGAAAAGTCTGACTTCATTTTTTTCCTCAATCAATATTCATCAATATTCAACTACGTTGTGGTGTCATATCATACAATTATGCTTGCTACCTTTGCAACTGCAGGCCATCTTTCACATGCTTCTTTCGCCAAAGGTCCTTTAAATATCGTGCCTTTAGGATTTCCTTTGTCGTCCTTAAGCACAACAGCAGAGTTGTCCTCAAACTTGACTCTCGTCCCATCTGCTCGCCTGTACTCTTTTCTCTGCCTCACAATCACCGCGAACACGACCTGCTTTCGCATGTCCGGCCGTCCTTTCTTCACTGAAGCCATAACCATATCCCCTACGCCAGCTCCTGGAACTCTTCCTTTCACTGTCTTTTTTCGCTTAACAGCAGTTATCTTAAGCACTTTGGCGCCAGAGTTGTCACAAGTCTCTAAATAGGTTCCTACGCTTATACCATTTGTGACATTTGCTTTAACGGCTTTCATTTCTACCTCTTAACAGCATTACTCTCTGCAGACTTTGTAATGATTTCATCAGCAAGCACTCTTGTCACGACAAAACACTTTGTCTTTGACAAAGGTCTTGTTTCCTGAATCTCGACCACATCCCCTTCTTTTGCATTAATACTTCCAGGATTGTGGGCTTTAACATGAGTCCTTCTCTTCTCGTATCGTTCATACTTGCTGCTGTAAAGCCTCCTGTCCCATTCGACAGTCACTGTCTTGGCCATCCTGTCAGAAACGACCTTTCCAACAAAAGTCCTTCCTCTAGGAATGATGCCGTCATAGACTGCCAGCAACTTATCTTCTGACTTTACAGTCTTGCCATCCTGTTTTTCGTTTTTTTCATCTTTTTTCATTTTCTTTGCTTCAGCCTTTCCTCAGGCCTCTTGAGGATTTCATCCCCAACAAATTTTCTTCCGCTGATGTCAAACACAGATCCTGACTTTAGTATCTTGATTGTTCTTTCCTTGCTATTGACCTGGCACCGTATCGTGAAAGTATTCTTCGACTCGGCAACAACTTCTCCCTGCAACCCTTCAAACCCTAAGTGATTGCTTTGAATCACCTTCAGCCTCTCGCCGATGCTCAATTTCATCCTTGTCATGTTTGCCTATCCTTTGATGTCGATTGTATCAGGTGAAAAATCCAACTCGATCAAAGCTTTCTTAAGCTTCTTCAAATGATTTCCCTGAAGCTCGACATAGTTCCCTTTTGAGGTGCCTCCACATGCGAATCTTTCCTTGAGCGCTTTTGTCAGTTCTTTTAGATTAATACTCGAACCGCCAAACCCCTCAATGAGAGTATACTTCTTGCCGAACTTCTTCTTAATCACTTTTGCAGTAATCTTTTGACTTTCCCTTGCGATTGATTCACAAACGCAAAGTTCCTCTGGTAAACCACAAGTAGTGCATATTTTCGTCATTGTTTACCCTACTGCACCCCTCTAGTTTTTTTAATGGTGTTGATACGGGCAACCATTCTCTTCAAAAGCAGAATCTGCTTGGGATTCTTGGGTGGCGTGCCCGAAGCGGATTGTGATCTGAGCTTCATTAAATCCAATTCAATCTCCTCAAGCTTCTTGTCCAAAGCAACATTCTCCATCTGCTCAAGCTCCTTGAATTTCATTGGACTACCTCATCATTCTTCAAATCTTTATTATCTTGATCTTTAGTTGCTTCTTGTGTACTGGCAGACTTCTCTTCTTCTGCACCCATACATTTTTTGCTCTCACTTCCCGAACCTGGTTTCATGGCCTTGACGGCTTTTTGCTTGATTTCCTTTTTTAGCTTGGATTCCTTGCGAGCTTGCTTGTCATCAGCAGAACCTTCATAAAAGCTGTCAGCATGATTTTTTTCTTTAGATTCCTTTTCAGAGGATTCGGGCTTTTCTGACATTTTGGCATCAACCTTAACTTCCTCAACAACAGTCTGAGGCTGAACCAGCAAACTGACTTTATCCGGCAGGACAATGTCAGACGGCATGATGCTCACCTGGATTCCAACGACACCTGTCTTGAGCCTGGCAATAGCATAAGCTTTCTTCACGCCGGACACTGCAATGTCACCGCACTTCTTCAAGTAACCCATATAAAACCGCCAGGTTTTGGCTCTTGAACTGGGAATCTTACCAGACAAGAGTATCTCCACCCCTTTTGCACCACCAGACATGACAGACAGCATCGCCTTGTGTCCTATTGCTTTGAATCGTGAAGGACCAAACCTCTCCAATGAATTAGCAATCATCTCAGCAACAATACTTGCATCATTAGTGTGATCCTGGACTTCATTAATCTCAATCTGAGGATTCTCAAGATTAAACTTCTTCTTCAAATCCGCAGTCAACTTTGCAATGTTCGCACCCGCCCTGCCTACAACAATCCCGGGCCTTGATGCAGAGACAATAATCTTCTCACCAAGCGGAGTCCTCTGCAGTTTAACTTCACTCAACCCTGCACGGCTAATCTGAGATGCCACGAACTCCTTGACCTGCAACTCCTTAATATTTTGGGCCACAAATTTTCTTTCAATCATTTTTAATCATCACTCTTGGTTTTTCTTTCCATTGAAGTCTTCTTTGCTTGAAGCTCCATCTTAGTTTTATCCTGCCTAATTTCCGACCTAATTTCCTGCTTAACATCTTTTTTTACCTGCTTTGCTGACTTCTGCTTGACAGGCTTCTTATCTGCTTTTGCAACAGACTTTACTTCCTTCAATACAATCTCAATATGTGTCCTCTTCATCTTTCTCCTTCTTAAACGGCCGAAATGCCATTGGTCACTGCCTTTGCTGGCCCTGATGTGCTCCACACGCAATTTGCCCAAGCCCTTATTCTCTGCATTAGCTTCGGCTGACTTCAACAAAGATAAAATCCTCGTACACGCCTTGACAGGATAACGCCCTGAAGCCATGCCCTTTCCAGACCTGTGGCCTAAACCATTGGTAAACCTGGTGAATGCTATCGGCTGTTTCATGTCAATCGCCTGCTTCAGTATACGCTCTGCGCCCTCAGATGACTTGTGCCTGATTGCCTCACATATCATGATGGAGTCTTTGATACTGATATCTAAGTCCCTGCCGACGGCATATGCTAGTTTTTCTTTATCCTCGGATGACGCGTTGTACGCGTATTTGTAATCTGCCATTTTATCTTTGATTCTCCATCATCTTTTACATTATCTTTGTTCACTATTACCTTACTTGAATGATTCTTATTTGACTGAAGAGCTTGCGCTTGACTTTGTGGCCCCTACGCCAGGTGCGCTGTGAGTGCTTCTTTTTCTTGTGAACACGAGCTCGCCAAAGTATTTGCCAATCATCTCTTCAATCACAGTTATTGAAACGAATTCCTTTCCGTTGTGAATCCTAATGACCTTGCCAACCATGTTTGGGAAGACAATCATGTCCCTGCAATGAGTCTTGACAACATCCTTTTTCTTGATCTTTTCAAAAAGCTTTTTCTGAGTGTCAGTCAAACCCCTTTTCAAACTTCTTCTTTGCCTTGATGGCAGTATGTCAGCAAACTGATTAGTGCTCAATTCCTTAAGCTGTTCCAGTCCCAAGCCTTTGTAGGTAAATTCTTTCTTTGCCATTTTCTTTCACTTCAATATGGTTTTTTGAACATGTTACGATTCAAGACTGTTTTCCAGTCTTTCTTCCAGTTCTCCTAGGTCTTATAGCCCCAACTTTCCTTCCAGGAGGAGCGTTCTTGGGTGCAGGCTTCGCCTTTGACTTTCTGGAAGTTCTCTTGTTACCGTAAGGATGATCTACGGCATTCATTGCGCTTGCACTGACGCTTGGGTAGTACTTGTTCCTGGCTTTCATGGCATGATGCTTCTTACCTGCCTTTAGGAAAGGCTTGTCAGCACGCCCCGAACCTGCAACTACGCCAACAGTCGCCAAACATTTTGGATTGAAAACCTTCTTTTTCTTAGAAGGCAGGATAACAATGATTTTTGTTGCAGTGTTCGTCAAAATCCTGGCTGCCTGGCCTGATGACCTGACAAACTTACCGCCATCACCCGGAATGCCTTCAATATTATACACGAACGTCCCTTCAGGAATATCCTTCAAATACAACGTGTTACCCAGTGCCAATTCAGCCTTCTCGCCAATATCAACAGTACTGCCGACCTTGTGTCCTTCTGAAGCAGGAATAAAATGCACAGAACCATCAGGACACCTTAGCTTAGCAAGAGGAGCACTATGAGCCTGGCTAGGAACAATATCCTCAATCAGTGCAGACTCAACATTAGCTATACCTATTTCAGCTCTGTATCTGAAGCTTGGCGCCTTGTACGTAGGACTGCCTTTACCCCTTTTCTGTGCAGTGATGTTCTTTCCCATTTTACACTCACTTAATCTTTGCTAATATCATAATCTTGCTTGTGCTACAGTCACATCAACCCTAGCTTAGTAGCTATGTCAATAGCAGGTGAATCTTGACTAAACTTAACGTATATCCTCGTGTTACCGCTCTGCCTATCCATCAACTTATTGATCGAGACAATTTTTGCGTTAAACCTTTTCTCAAGCAACTCTTTAATATGCTGCTTTGTAAACTTACCCTCAACCACAAACGCCAGTTTGTTCTCTGACTCGAGCATCCTTATTACCTTTTCTGTTGAAACAGGGTAAATTTTCATCATGTCACTCTCAATTCTTCTTAGACCCTGCTTTTCTGGCAGTTCCTTTCATAAGTATGTCTTTTGCTGCTTTCTCCACAGCAATCTTATCAACACCAGCATCTTCTTGAGCAGTCCTCTTTTCAGGCGCAACGAACTTTGCTTTATCCATATCCTTTGCAGAAGTTTTTGCTTGGCTTTTAACTTTACTTCCCTTTCCTGGTTTAACTCCCTTCATCACTGTGCCTTCTTTTGCTTCCTTTTCTTTCTTCATTTTCTTTGAACTCTGAACTGTTTTTTCTTTGACATTCTTTTGCCCTGCATATTCTTTAGTAAAAAAACCTGTGCTTGAAAGAGTATCAATCGCGCTTTCAGTAAACAAAGCCAGCCTGCCAGGCATTGCCCCTGGTGCGAGCATCCTAATATTCAAGGACTTAACATCAGAAACTTCAACTCCACTAATGTTTCCTGCGCTTTTGACAAGAGGACAATCATCACCAACAACAAACAAAGGCCCTAAAGGCTGTTTGTACTTTCTACCCCTCATCTTTCCCTTTCCTGCCCTTATGCTCTTATCAAGCCTTCCAAGCTCCTTGCTAAAGCCAAGCTTAACAAGCATATCGTGCACCTCTTTTGTCTTGGACAAACTTTGGACAGAATCTTGAAGGATAAAAGGAAAAGAAGAGGGAATCAAATGACCTCTTACCTGAACCAAATTCCTGTTCAAACTTGCGCTCATAGCGCTTCGAATAGCCTTTCTGAACTCCTTCTTGTTAATCTTAAGCTCCAAGTCCTTTCCTGACTTTGGAGGGTGAGCCTGCCTGCCACCTACAGTTCCAGGCGCAAAAGCTCCAACCCAATTCATTCTTGTCCCCCTACGACTAAGGATTTTTCGAGGAACCCTGCTAATCCCAAAACCATAACTACCACGATAATTGTGCCTTCTCCTGGAGAGCTTGGCACTGGCCCTCTTCCCAGCATCAGGCTTGGCACCATGGGGTTGTCTTCCTGAGAGTTCGTAAACCCGCACTGCCTTCTCAATGATATCTTCTCGTATTGGCTCGTAGAACTGACTAGGCAATTCCTTCTGACCCACTATAGTGTTCTTTGAGTTCACAATGTCAAGTTTCATTTTGCATCAATTTTGATAAGTCAATTTTGTCAGTTTTAATTTGGTTTCTGCTATTGATATTATTATTCTGGTCCATTCAAGTTTCATCCTTGTTGTGATGATTTTGAAATGTGATTGATTGATGGAACAGGGTCTTTCCTCTTCTGGCGAACAGCGGCGGTAAGCACCACCAACCTTTTCTTAGGACCTGGAATGCTACCCCTAACGAGCAAGCAAGGATTCTTTGTCATACCATACCTAACAAACCCTCCTTTTGGGTTAAATGGTTCCTCTATAATCTTTATGACTTGGGAATTGAAGTTGACTCGCTGATGAAACCCCATCTGACCTGCATGAGCTATCCTATACATGAAATGTCCATGGCCCTTCCACCCACCAAGACTGCCGGGAGTTCTTCGTCCTTTCTCGCTTTTATGCTTCTTCAGATTGATGCCGAATCTTTTCACAGGACCTTGAAAACCTTTTCCTCGTGTGATTGCATGAGCGTCAATGTAATTGCCTTCTTCAAAAACATCATTGATACTAATTGGTTTTGTAATATGTTCCTTAATAAATGCTGTTTGTTCTTCTGAACTGCCGCCAATGTGAAGTTCAAAAAGCTCGGGAGTTTTTTTGATACCTGTCAAAGAAGGATTTGTGTGAACAAGAGCAGTCAAAAAATGCAGTTTTTCTGTAGAAGCAAAAGAATCAATGTCCTTTTCAGATGCAAACTTGTCAGATTTTGGCAAGGGTCTTTTCCTCGCCAAGTGCTTGTCCGGCTTGAACAATGCTTCCTTGCGGACTTGAGGAACACCATCAGATAAGATATATGCCCTGATTCCTGCCAATTTCATCGGAGGACACTCAATTACAGTCACAGGCACAACAACATCCTCTCCTTTTGTCGGACTGTTCTTGCGTGCATCAGTACCTATAATATGAGTCATTCCTGCCTTGTAGCCTGCAAACCCAAGCAATCCTGCCTTATGAGAGCTCCAACTTCTAATCCTGGGAATCGGCCTTTTAGCCCTCTTTCTAGGCCAAACACCCATACTACCATGCCTTGGATTGACTCTCTTTGCCATGTTATGACCGCCTTAGATACAATATTTGCAACATACAATATTTATAGCATAATGCATAGCATAATGCCGTTTTATGTCGTTTGAAAGGCTCAAAAAGTCTTTTTCATAGAAACAGCTCTCTTGCTGTACTGAAAAAGTCTTTATTTTCAGCCCGATTAAATTCCACATCCGAATTTAACTACTTGCCAGAAAATCCAGCCCATTTATAAATGTATGGGTGACAGAATACCCTCTAAAGGTATTTGCAGAAGGAAGTTATGGAATGCACGTGTAGTAATATGGGCAAATTGAAGCCAAATAATGCTTGTGTTCTAGTACACAGGTTGTTTCTGCTATGCTAACAAGATAATTGATATTCAACCAACAAGAATTTGTAATTTATATGGATGTGCAGTAGAATTTCTCAAAAGTCCTGAATGTTTCACCCTCATCGTCCATAGCATGCATATTATACCACACCCTATCACTGAAAGTGGGGCCAAGAGTTGTGGGACTCCACATCCATAGCTTGTGCGTTTCATCACTTTCAAGCTCTTGCTTCTTGCAGTACACTGCTTGCATATTCCTGCAAGTTTCCAGCTTCTCACACTCTATAGCATCATACTGCTTTCCTTGGTCAATCCAGACTAGCTTGAACTTAGTGTCTGCTTTCTTTTCAGCCCACTCTTCATATATCTTATTGGCATCAACCCTGACATTAATCCTAAAATTATTCAGCTCATACTCTTTAGAGTACTGCCCATACTTGCTCCTCAATATCCAGAAAGGATCATATACGTCATCCCCTCCTCTCGCATACGTTGTGTAAGAATTCACATTATAAATGACATCCTGGTCCTTTACATTCTTGAACTTTGCATTGTACACAGACATCGCAGTCAAAATCTCTGTCCACCTCCACCCAGATATCTCTGGGTAGTTCACATTCTCTGAACTGCCTGCAACATTATCTGCCAGAGGAGCTGAACTATCATCTGAAATACCTTCAGATTGAGCATTTTTTTCGACATCAGAAACAGCGCCTGCCTCAGTATTGTCTGCTTGGTCTGATTCCAAGTCAATCTGCGTACCTGATGAAGTTTCATCATCGATCTGGCTGTCTGCGAGCGGAACATCATTACCAGGACATTGAGACTTGTCTTCAACTATGCTACCATCTGGACACTTGAAACCAAAATCACCAGTTTTTTGACAGCCAGAAAATACAAAAAAAGCAGGTACAAAGAGCAGAATAACTAATATGTTCAGCAAATAATGAGCAAAGATGCTGTGTTTTTCAAGCACTTTCATTGAATAAAATTATTGGGTGACATGTATATAAATTATTCGATTATGAGAATATCAATGAGAGAACTAA
This sequence comes from Candidatus Woesearchaeota archaeon, assembly GCA_016929855.1. GTDB lineage: Archaea > Nanobdellota > Nanobdellia > Woesearchaeales > JAHJEM01 > JAFGHY01. The sequence goes on from JAFGHY010000092.1 coordinate 42,404, forward strand.
TTAAGAGATTATAAGAGATAGAATCCTTGTTAATTTGGTCTGTAGAAAATTAGTCTTGCTTGTTATGCCTAACCCTGCTTCTTGTTTTTTTCTTATTCTTGATATCAAACATTATCTTTGAATAACTGACAGGATTCTTGATTTTTTGGCACAACCCATTCGGCAAACAAACCCTCAGTTCTTCGTAATAACCTCTGCAGTTTGGTGGCAGAACAGACTTTTTTACTTGACGATGATACCTAACATGCCCTTTTAAGACGGTCTCGCGCAAAGGTTCCTTGTTCAGCTTATTCCATTCCACCAGCCTGTCTTGTATGTTTTCATAAGTCCACCCAACATTCCTAAGAAAATTCAGGAGGATGAACAAGCTCCTTTTTCTGCCATCCTCAAGCCCAAGAAGTATTTTCTTGATACACGGCGGAAAAAATTCCTCTGAAATGGCCTGGTCAGGAATCTCATACTTCTTCTTGGAAGCCAAAGAAACACTTTCAGGATCCTCAACATCGGGATTGAAATCAAACGCCCTGACAAGAAGATCTGCGGCTTCACCTTTTACAGTATCTTTCTGGTTCAGAAAAACATGATTAAATTCAATATTTTCTGGCTTTGCAGAGTTCTTCTCAAACGTCAAAATATCTTTTGTGCTGAAAGGAACTGATACCAAACCAGATTTCTCATGCAGTGAATAAGGCATCCTATACATGTGGCGCGGGGCAATCAGCACAGTATCTACTTCAACAATTGAAAGAGGATTAAAAAATTGCCTGAACTCCTTGCTACCACAGGCACACAAAATCATTCCTGGAGAGCTTGGTTTGATAATCTTGCCGCACTTGCTGCAGATTTTGTGGTCTTCCTCACCCCGGCTCTCAGAATTCCCGCAATATGGACAAGTAAAAACATTGTTTAATTCAGTCTTGGGCATGCTTTTCCCGCATTTCACGCATTTCATAGGAAACATGTTCTCATTGGAAACCCCAAACATTATCTGAAGATCTTCAAAAGAATATTCTTTATTGTCAAAACTAACTGAATCAGGCTTTATTCTGACATAATTTCTCGTGTAATCAAGCAGATACGAGGCCAGACGCCTAGGACCCTCTGGAAACAGGTCCTTGATAGAAACATCATTAATTGTTTTTGGAAATGCTTCAAACGCAACACCAATGTGAAAACCTTTATTTCCAGAAAACTTTACTGTGACAGAATTGACCCCGTGTTCTTTTATGGCCTTCACAAAAAGATTCGTGATAATTCTCGAAAAGTCCCAGTGCGGACAGTCAATATCCAAAATAAAATCCCACCCCTCTCTAATCTCATCCATCTCCTTCCTGGAAATGCCTGAATACAACAGCAGAGGATTAGACCATCTTTCTTCACTGCAATGAAAGCTTGAAGCTCTCCTCTGCGCAAAGCTCAGAACATCATTAGGGTATGTGATTACATCAGGCCTCTTGCCGAACCGTTCACCAAAAAATACTCCAATTTCCTTCTGCCTTGCAAAGCCCGCAATAGCCTCGGCAACGTCCTTCCGCTTATAATATGACAGAGTGTAAGATATGTCAACAGCCATAAATTATCAGAAAACTCCTGTTTTTTAAATAATTTGGTAGAATACTTTGATGGCTTGCCCTTAATGAGACACAACCCCTGCCAAATATATTTTGGAACTACTTCATCGTTCTTTTCTGAAAAAATCATATAAGCTCTTTGCAGTCTTCTCACCAATAAGACCAACCTTCTGCAATTCAGCAACGTCAGCATTGATAATCTTCCTTATTGACCTAAACTCATCAAGTAGCTTTTCAGCAGTCAAAGCGCCCACAAACGGGAAAGAACTCACAGTCTTCAACTGCTGGTCGAACATGCCTTGTGGTTTGACAAGACGCGGGTGCATTGACTTTCCTCCAGTATCCTGCTCCCTCTTCACCAACAGCATCAGAAACTCTGCAGTCTCTTGAGAATCCTTGGAAAAAATGATTGGAATACGATAATCAAGAGCTATGGAAGCTAGTAACCCTCTGATTGCATTAGGGTGGACGTTCCTCTGAGAAAAAACATCACCACGACCTTCAATAACAATAATAGGCTTAGGGTACTTCTTCAACATAGTAAGCTGAGAAAATAACCTCTTGTCCAGCAGGCTATCCACAAAATCCTTCGCTGTTTTCAACTCAACACAACACTCATCAGAGATAAGATAATCGCCCACCTCCAAGTGAGATGGCTCAATCTTAAGCTCTTCGTGCTGTTGAAGGAATCTTGCGGCGCCAGCTGATTTCTCCCGAAAATCAATCTTGATAGAAAACCTATGATTCTCCGGCTTGAATCCTTCAAGAGTCTTTTGACCTTTATCAGACACACAAGATTTGCCTGAACCAGCATGACCAGTTACATTCAAATCGTTAAACACCTGCTTACTCTGAAAACTCTTCAACAAACTAATCATCCTTTTTTCCTTATGATGCGAAGACCATTTATAGCTCTCGTCCCTAGTGCCTTTTGCAATGAGCACAAAAACTTTTCCAGCATCCTGTCTTCCAGTTCTTCCTCTTCTCTGCACAGTTCTTATGGCTGAAGGTATTGCCTCGTAGAAAACAACAACATCAACAGAAGGGATATCCAAGCCCTCTTCAGCCACACTTGTCGCGATAAGGCAATTGAATTCATTATTTCTAAATCTTTCAAGGATTTCCTGCTGTGCCTTTTGAGACATGCTCTTACCTTTCTTTTTTGTCTGACCAATAAAAAGAGAATTGCTGATTCCAATATTCTCACACAAAGACACAATCTCATCCGCCTGATCTCTAAACTGCGTGAAAATAATTATCTTGGCATACGTTTTCCTGCTAATTTCCTCCTTCAACAACTTCTCCAAAGCCCCGATTTTCGGGTGAAAAAATTTCTTTGACATCAAAACATCACAATGGTGCTTTGTTGCCTTGAAAGAAGGATCTGAAGCGAGAGCTTTCACTGCCTTGACAGAAGTAGCCTCTGCCTGCCGAAATATCTTTGTCAGATATTCATTCAACGCATGAACCCCTTGGGTCTCGATAAGCTCGAGAGCGTGTTGAACCTTTATCGCCTGAGCAACCATACTCAAGGCACGTAGCATCTGAAAGTCCTTGTGGCCCCGCACTAGCTGCTGCTGCAAAGACCTCTGAAGTTCCAGCAACCCCTTCTTGCCGAAGTTAAGTCCATTCCTCTCAATATCTACCCCAAGAGCATTTAATTCAGAAATCTTGGATTTGAAAGTGTCATCAAGCAATTTCCTTATTCTCTTCAGTTCATCAGGCAATTCAACCTCAAGCCAATTCACAGTTGTCTCATTAATATACTGCTTTACATCAGAATCCTCATCAGTCCTGACTTCAATGCGTTCAATGTGCAAGTTCTTGCACACCCCCTCAATATCCTCTTTCTTCGAACCAGGGCTCGCTGTCAAAGCCAATATCCTTCCGTGGACTGACTGTCTAACATACTCTTCAGCCAAGAAAACATAGGCATAACTGCCTGTAGCCCTGTGCGCTTCATCAAAAACAACCAAGGAAACATCTTTAAGGCTGATTTTTTTGCTAAGAACATCATTCTCAAACCCCTGCGGTGTAGAAAAAATAAGATTGTTCTCCTTGAAAAGCATCTGCCTCTTTTGCGAGGATAAGGTGCCAGTGAATACGACAGAACCAAAACCTTCTTTGTCAAAGGTCTTCTTGTGCTGTTCAACTAAAGGCTTAGTTGGCGCAAAAATAATCGCCTTGGATTCTGGATAAATTTCGAGGCGATGCTTGACTAACATTATTGATATGGCTGTTTTTCCCAGGCCGGTCGGCAAAACCACTAAAGTATTGAACAATGCAGCAGTATCCAATATTTTTTCCTGATATAATCTGGGTTTGAATGTAAAGACCATTAACAAAGTAAAGAAGCAGTAATTTATAAAACATTAGCAGGCACGTGACCAGTGAAAAAAAAACAAAATAAAAAATTAACAAAAAATCAGAAAAATCATCGCTTCTTCTTTTTAGCTTTTCTTCCTCGAGCCATCTTAGCCCGGGAAATGTCTCCTTTGGTGTCAACAAAATAAAGGTAGCCATCTTCTTTTTCAACACCAACTTTAGCAACGACTTCTTTTTTGGACTTGCCTTTTTTCCTTCCGCCACGGCTCATTACAGCCCGCGAAATATTCCCTTTCTTGTCAACGAAATATAGGTAACCATATTCTTTCTTAATCCCTACTTTCTGTACTTTTTCAGCCATTAAAATTTCACCCCATAATTGATATTATTTTCTTGAATGTTGATTATATAAATCTTTTGGTTTTTAGAGGGCACTAACAGACCAAAACTAGCTGAATCTAATCCTAGGAATAAGCTCCAACAAGGCAATAACATAAGCAAAAATTACATTAAAAATCATGATTATTATGAGAAAAGGCTCTTGCGGAGACAACATCAACATGCTGAGGATAAAGATTGCGGGCATGTA